>JBKHDX010000044.1:0-26053 GCA_046541115.1 Spirulinaceae cyanobacterium
TAATTGGTAATTGGTAATTGGTAATTGATAACTGCCTCCTTTCTTCTATCAAGAGACAGACATTGCCCCGACCCCGGCCCGCAAACTGTAAGATTTACTTAAGACTTGTAAAAAAAGAGGCGTATTAAAGCATGACCGTGAAGAGTGCAGTTCCCGCATTTTGTCAAGGTATTCAACACTTAGCAGATGAACTCCCAGAGTTTAGCAAATATGGTAGCGAAGCCGCGATCGCGCCCGGTCAAACTGCGATTTCTGACCCCAGCAATCCGGCAGCAGTGTATCAAACCCTCCTAGCGGCAGATGCCCTGCGGTACTTAACCCTACAAATTACCGCCAGTAAGCAATCAGGACACCCTGGCGGTTTTGCCAGTATTGCCGATGGCATTGCCGCCCTCGTCATGCTCGGTTATAAAAATATTGTGACGGAAGTCGGTCACCATGCCCCCGGTTTCTACAGTACCGTGTTCATGGATCGTTCCCTAGAAAGCATGGGCATTGAAACTGTCCAACAACTGCGCGATCGCTTTCGGGAAACTCACGGCCTCTTAGGTCACCTATCCGGGCAAATCCCCGGCCTTCTCAGTCCCGCCGGGCCTCTCGGTCAAGGGCAACATTTCGCCATGGCTGGGGCTAAACTGCATCCGGGTACTTTATTCCCCGTAACCATTGGCGACGGTGGTTTGGGCGAACCCTACATCATGAGTAGCTTCGGTCACTTCCACACCGCTTACCCAAATATTACCAACTTCTTGCCGATTTTGGTTTGGAATGGTTATTCCCAAGAACATCACAGCATGGTTTCCACCCTTACCAACGACCAAATGATCGAATATTGGGGGGGTAATGGTTTTGAAAACATCATCCTCGTGGATGCCAAAGACTACGACGACTCCAACCAAACCAGCGATTATGTAGACAGTACCCTATTTTCCTTTAAACAGCGTCTCGCCTTTACCCAAGCCGTTTTAGAAAACGTCCAGAAAGCCGCCGACGCTGCCCTGAATGGCAATCTCACGGTTTTAATTATCAAACAACTCAAAGGGGCAGGAGTCCACAAACGGGGCGCACAAGCCCACAACCTCTATCCCGGCGATACGGTGGACAAAGATTACATCGTCAAAGCCCTGAAAGAGCGTTCTCTGACCCCTGAAGCTTGGCAACTTGTCCGCACGAACTTTGAACGGTCAAACGGCGGCCCGGGGGCAGAAACGGCGGTTACAGAGAAGGTTTATCCCGTTCCCGACCTCGGTAAATTGCCCCTCAATGAGTTTCCCGTGGGAGGAGATAAACAAGTGGCAACGACGGCGATGGGGGAATTAATCGTTCATGTGGGCAAAAATGACCCGAACTTTGTCCTGACCAACGCTGACGGTAATGCCGCTTCGGGGATTAAAAACGTTAACATCGGCCTCAATATCATCCACCCCACCCCGGATGAAACCTACAACCAGCAACCGAAAGGTCAGGTTTACGAACCCCTCAGCGAAGATGCTTGTTCCGGTTTAGCGGCGGCTTCGGCGTTGTTTGGGTCGCGGACGTTGTGGTGTTCTTATGAGTCTTTTGCCATCAACGGTTTACCGATTTGGCAGACGGTGACGCAAGCGATGGCTGAGTTGCGCCGTCCGACTCCTTCTACTGTTACCTTATTTACTGCTGGGGCGTTAGAACAAGGGCGCAACGGTTGGACGCACCAACGCCCGGAAATTGAGAACTATTTTGCAGGTATGATGCGAAATGGTAATATTTTCCCGCTTTTCCCCTGCGATGCCAATAGCATTCAAGCTTGTTATGAATGGGCGTTGGGGACGCAAAATAAAGGGGTGACGATTACGGCTTCTAAGTCGCCTTTGCCGATTCGCAGTACCTTGGAACAAACTCGCCAAGCCCTTACAGATGGCGCTTTTGTGTTACAAGAAACCCCAGGAGACAAAACGGTGGTTTTTGCGGTTGTGGGGGATATGACGTTGATTCCGGTTTTGGAAGCGGCGGCACAATTGCAAGAACAGGGTATCGGGTCGAAGGTGGTGTCTGTAATCAGTCCTCGCCGCCTGTATCGCCCCTCTGACACCGCTTGGGAGACTTGCTCTGAGTCCGATGGTGGTTTTGCCAGCGATGACACCTTCAACGGCTTTTTCGGTGGCGATGCCCTCATTGGTGTAACGGGAGGTTCGAGTGCGATGCTAGAACCGGTTATGCTTCGCAGCACTTCTCCTCGCGATACGTTTGCTTGGAAGCGGGGAGAAACGGCCGCGAGTGCAACGGCAGTGATGGGTATGAATGGTTTAACGGCGGAGAATTTTGTGGCGCGATCGCTCGAATTGTTGAAATAGTTTTGATTTAATATACATAAACCCCGGTTTTTACACAAAGCCGGGGTTTTGAGGTTTTAAGGATTAACGCGGAATAAAATTACATCTCCTTCTTGCACCACATATTCTTTACCTTCACTGCGAAGTAAGCCTTTTTCTTTAGCCGCATTGGTTGAACCGGATGTAACTAAATCATCATAACTAATGGTTTCTGCGCGAATAAAACCTTTCTCAAAATCGCTGTGAATGACTCCTGCGGCTTGGGGGGCTTTCATCCCGGCAATAATCGTCCAAGCGCGAGTTTCTTTCTCTCCTGTGGTTAAATAGGTTCGCAATCCCAGTAACTCGTAAGTGGCACGAATGAGGGATTTTAAACCGCCTTCAGTCACGCCTAAACTTTCGAGGAAATCGCCTCTTTCTTCTTCGGGGATTTCGATGAGTTCGGATTCCACTTGCGCGGAAATAATGACGACTTTGGCTTCTTCTTGACTCGCGACTTCTCGCACTTTCTCGACGTATTCGTTTCCGGTGGCTAAGTCGTCTTCGGAAACGTTGGTGGCGTAAATAATCGGCTTGGCGGTTAATAAGTTGAGGTGCTGGATTAACTCTTTTTCTTCGTCGGTTAAATCCACTTGACGCACAGATTGACCTTCATTGAGCGCAACGCTAATTCTTTGTAGAACTTCGATTTCTTGTTGAACGGTTTTGTCGGTTTTGGCTTGTTTTCTACCTCGTTCGATGCGACGTTCGACTTGCGCGAGGTCAGATAATCCCAGTTCTAAGTTAATGATTTCAATATCCCGTACAGGGTCGATTGAACCAGAAACGTGGATGATATCGTCGTTTTCAAAGCAACGCACGACATGGACAATGGCATCGACTTCGCGAATATTGGCGAGAAATTGATTGCCTAATCCTTCTCCTTGACTCGCACCTTTGACTAAGCCTGCAATGTCTACAAATTCAATGCGAGTCGGTACGATTTGCTTTGATTCTGATAGTTTGGCAAGGACTTCTAAGCGTTCGTCGGGAACGGCAACGACCCCAACATTGGGTTCAATGGTACAAAAGGGGAAGTTGGCTGCGTCGGCTTTGGCATTGGCGACGAGGGCATTAAATAAGGTGGATTTTCCGACGTTGGGCAAACCTACAATTCCGGCTCTAAGCATTGTTATTTCGTCTACTGTTTGTCCAATAAAGTTTAGCGTAGGTAGAGGGGGAAATTTTTTGAAATTGGGGGGTTGCGCGATCGCGAGTTTCTTGATACTATTTTTATATAATGGAAATCTTTGCGTTTATCAACAAACGTCAATATTCCCATTATGAAAAAATAATACCACGACTCTTTCTCCCAAGGCAAGCCCTGAGAAATTAAAAAATTTTTTGATAGAAATATTGAGAAATTAACAGGATACTACGAGAAACAAAGCGATCGCAACCCCCAAAAAACCAGATTCGGATCGTAGCGAAAATTGAAACCCGATTTTGTTTCAGCGAGAAACTGTAATAACCTTTCCCCATCTCCTCCCGTTAACAATAACTGTCCCTGGGGGTAACGTTGCAGCCAATCGCGACTGAAATCGCCGATAGTGGCTAAAGCCGTATAAAGTACGCCAGAAGCGATCGCGTCCGGGGTATTCTTTTGCCAACGTTCCGGTAAACTGACAGGTAGCGGCACAGCAGGTAAAGCGTCGGTGTGTTGATACAGCGATCGCAACTGTAGACTCAATCCCGGTAAAATGGCCCCTCCCGCAAACCGAGTCAAACTAGCCCCCGTAAAGGTTAACGCCGTCCCCGCATCAATCACCAAACAAGGGGCATTATAGCGTCTTGTTGCCCCCCACACCGCCAAAGCGCGATCGCATCCCAAAGTCGGATACAATCCCGTCAAAGGAATATCGGACAAAGTAACTTCGCGCAATAGGGGATAATCTTGCCATAACTGAGACTGGGAGATTACCACCGAAGCCAGATACACCGGGAGGATTTCCCCCCAAGGTAACTGTACAACGCGATCTTTGAAATGAGGCGTATCCCAAGTTTTTATTAAGCTTTCCCCTTGAAAAAGCGCCCAATGCCAGCGAGAATTACCAATAACCACCGCTAAAGCGCGATCGCACTCAGAATCAGCAGGATTTAGGATTGCCATAAGAAAATTATAAAAGTAGAAACCCGCGATCGCCCCCGCAAGCGTGTCACAATGAAAAAAAAGTTACAAAAATTTAACAATATAGGAAGGCAATTTATGGTAGCAACGCCCATTAAAACCGAAAACCGTTTAACCATGCAAACCTCAGTCATTGCTGAGGGAACCACTGCGATTCGTTCCCTCGATTGGGATCGCGATCGCTTTGACATTGAATTCGGCTTACAAAACGGCACAACCTACAACTCTTATATCATCAAAGGCGAAAAAACCGCCCTCGTAGATACCTCCCACGAAAAATTCCGGGAGTTATATTTTGACACCCTCGCAAACCTAATCGACCTCAAAGAAATCGATTACCTCGTCATCAGCCATACCGAACCCGATCATAGCGGCTTAGTGCGGGATGTCCTGGAAAAAGCCCCTCATATCACAGTCGTTGGGTCAAAAGTTGCTATTAAATTTCTCGAAGAATTGGTCAATCAACCCTTTACCCAAGAAATCGTCAAAAACGGCGATACCCTCGACTTAGGCAACGGCCATGTATTAGAATTTGTCAACGCGCCGAACTTACACTGGCCTGACACCATTTTTAGCTACGATCGCGGCACGCAAATCCTCTTTACCTGCGATGCGTTTGGTCTGCATTATTGCAGCGATGACCTTTACGACGCAGACTTGCAAGCCATTTCCCCAGATTATCGCTTTTATTATGACTGCTTGATGGCTCCCAATGCTCGGTCTGTCCTTTCGGCCATGAAACGCATGGACAAACTCGGAGAAGTGCAACTGGTGGCCAACGGTCACGGGCCGATTTTACAGCATAACGCCGCCGAATTAATGGGCCGTTATCGGGACTGGAGTAAAACCCAAGCCAAAGCCGAGAAAGTCGTTGCAGTCTTCTACGTTTCTGATTATGGCTGGAGCGATCGCCTAAGTCAAGCGATCGCGCGGGGGATTACCAAAACCGGAGTCGGAGTAGACATGGTAGACCTCAAAGCCGCTGACCAACAAGAAGTGCAAGAATTAGTCAGTCGGGCTGCGGGTGTTGTCATCGGAATGCCCTCTTTATCCGGGCCGAATACCAAAGAAACCACTGCTACCCTCGGCACTATTTTAGCTGCCACCCACGGCAAACAATTCGTCGGTTTATTTGAATCCTACGGAGACGACGACGAACCCATCGACCCCTTGCTGAATAAACTGCGCGACGCAGGCTTAACCGAAGGTTTCCCTTCCATTCGCATCAAAGACACCCCCAGCGAAGCCACCTATCAACTCTGCGAAGAAGCTGGAACCGACTTAGGACAACTCCTAACCCGCGATCGCAACATCAAACAACGGAAATCCCTCGACACCGACTTAAACAAAGCCATGGGGCGCTTAAGCGGCGGCTTATACATCCTGACGGCCCAGAAAGGAGATGTCAACGGGGCAATGTTAGCCTCTTGGGTGACTCAAGCCAGCTTTGAACCCCTCGGCTTTACCGTTGCAGTGGCAAAGGATCGGGCGATTGAGTCGTTAATGCAAGTAGGCGATCGCTTTGTCCTCAATATCCTTGAAGAAGGCAACTATCAACACTTGATGAAGCACTTCCTCAAGCGATTTAAGCCCGGTGAAGACCGCTTTGCAGGCATTAATACCCAAAAAGCTGAAAACGGTTCTCCCATCCTTGGTGACGCTTTAGCGTACCTCGAATGCGAAGTCGTCAGTCGCATGGAAACCAGCGACCACTGGATTGTTTACAGCAAAGTCGATCGCGGTCGCGTTTCTCATCCCGACGCACTCACCGCCGTCCACCACCGCAAAGTCGGTAACTACTACTAATATTGATTGGGGTACTTGAATCTCTCAGTAGAGGTGTCGTGTTATTCTTGAACCGCCCTCACCCCAAACCCCTCTCCCACTCCGAGAGGGGCTTTTGGTTTTTATTGGGAATGACTATATATCCTAACCGAAGGGCGATCGCATCCCCATATTTTCCATTGGTAACGATTGGGGTTCAACGGAGATATCTTTGAGTTGGCCGCGGCGTTGAATGGTGAGGTCGAGGGCATTACCCACACCGTGACTATCCAAGGTTTTTTGTAAAACTTCTGCTTGTAAAATCGGCTTTCCGTCCACAGCTTGAATCACATCCCCAGGCCGCAAACCCGCTTGGGCCGCAGGGGAATTACGATTAACACGAGCAACGAGTAAACCGCGATCGCTCTCGATGGTTTCCCCGGTGGCTTCTTCGAGGCGTTGCTTAACTCTAGGAGTCAGAGAAATCATCTCAATGCCAATATAAGGATGTTCGACTTGACCATCGGCGATCAGGCGTTGCGCGATGCCTTGAGCCGTATTAATAGGAATAGCGAAGCCTAAGCCCTGAGTCCCGCCGATAATAGCTGTATTTACGCCAATAACTTCCCCTTGGGTATTCAGTAATGGGCCGCCAGAATTACCGGGGTTAATGGCTGCGTCGGTTTGTAAAAAGCCAATACGCTTGTCGGGAATGCCGATATCGCGACTAAAACGATGAGTTGCACTAATTACGCCAACGGTAACAGTTTCTTGTAAACCCAGGGGATTGCCAATCGCGATCGCCCACTGACCTTGACGCACATTATCCGAGTCCCCAATCTTAACTGTCGGTAAGTTAGTCGCTTCAACAGCAACTACGGCTACGTCAGTAATCGGGTCTTTCCCTAAAACGCGACCTTTGAGTAAGCGGCCATCCTGAAAAGATACTGTCACGCGATCGGCTTGTTCGACGACATGGGCATTGGTTAAAATCAAGCCATTTGAATCAATTACAAAGCCCGATCCCAACCCCTGTAAACTCGGTGTCGCCGGGGGTCTACCGCCAAAAAAGGGATTAAAGACGCGATTGCCCACATCTCGCGAGACATTCACCTGCACCACCGCCGATCGCACTTGGTCTACTACTTCGGTCACAATGCTAGTATCTGCGGGGATGGGAGTGGCCGCGAAAGCGGGTGATGGTTGTAATCCTAAACTGAGGGTAAAGATTAAAATAGCGCCCCATAAGGCACAAAATAAGCGAGCAAATCGTTGCATTAATGACTCCGTTATGAGTTAGTTTATTTAATGGAAGTTTGGGCGAGGAAACCTCGCCCCTACAGGGATTTAATCCCCTGTTGTCCCGACAAATGGCCCGGGATTCTTAGTGGAACTTCGATGGACTGGTTGAGGCTGAAATCTCTGTATCCTCTAGCATTGAGCCTATGGGCGAGAATTCGCTCAAAGACTAAGTTTCTGACCGTCTTTCGAGGAGAACAATACCTCCCGTAAAAATGAAAAACAAACAACAAACAACAGAAAACCCGTCAATCCTCGGAAAAACGTTTCCCTTAAATACTAATAAGCGATCGCTTCGGGTTGATAGCCGCTACTTTGCCCCTCAGAGATGGCATAGCGGAAAACAGCAGCGATAGTTTGTTTGTTGGGCATATCGTCGCGATCGACGGCATACACTGTACCGCTTTGCAAAAAGGTTTTAACTGCCGCCACATCGAGTAAATCGTCGTCTCCGGTCACTCGTTCGGCGTGGACTTCAACATTGCGCTTTTCTGGGTCAAAATGACCCCAGCAATGATCGGGAAGGGTGACAAACAGCGTGTCGATTTGACCATTTTCCGCCGCACTCAGGACATCTTCGAGATTCGCTGAAGCTTGTCCGGTTCCCACCACATTATGGTAGACCTTCATCGCCTCGGTGCGTTGTTGGTCGAAGTGTTCTTTGGCAATGGGCCAGGCTTGAGCGTGTAATTCTTCGGGTTTGAGCGTGTCGGGATTGCCGGTAATGCCGTTTTCGAGGAGATGGGGATAAGAGTTGGCTTCGCGATAAATCGGCAGTAAATAGTCTACACCTGCAAGAATCAAAGGGATATTTTGACCGCCGAGAAATTCTTGTAAACCGTTATCAATTTTCTGGAAATAGCGCCAGATTTGGTTTTTATCATCTTCAGTTCCCACTCCCTGACCACTATAAATGGAAACGGGGGAACCGCTACTATCAGAAACGTTGTGATATTGCAGTTGAGCTTCGGGGTCGTCGTATTGCAATGCTTCAGCTAAACTGCTAGGCAGGTCTTCAATTTCTACCGGAGCGACGGTGTAATGGCTGCCTTGAAGTAAGCGGACTTGGTTTTTGCTGAGGGCGAGAATGTAAAATAGATCGTTGTTAATCAGCCAGGGCATTAAAGGCTTGAGGTGAAAGCGATCGCTCACCACGACTAATTCCTCGACATCCCACGGTAAGCGATAGTAATCAAAACTATCCTCAGTCAAGAATAAAGCTAAACCGTGACTTTGATGCCGCCAAAATTCGGTATCATTGACGAGATTCATCGCCGGTTCTAAGATCGCATCCGCTTCGGGCGATCGCATCCCCATTTCAATTAAGCGCTCTCTGGCGGTATTGAGGTTATTTTTACAGCGAATTGCGTTCTGCTGCACTTGCTTTCCAGCGATATAAGTCGGAAAGAAAATAGAAATACTGGGTTGTGTTGTAATATTACTGAGCTTTTCCAGGGTATCTTTTGATATTTGCATTCAGTTGAACTCCTTTATATTGAGTTTACAGTTAAATTAAATACGGCAAAGGGGGAATTATAGTTTTCGTTTAATAATGGGCTTGAGTTATGTCGGCCAAAAGTAAATCCCTTTTTTCTTAGGGGTACTGATATTTAACTTAACAAAGTCAAGGGTTGGCTTTAATCCTTCTAGCGGGAGAAATGAAGGGCAGTCTGGTTTGAGGATGAGGAAAATTATGCTGAGTTTTGCAAAATTGACGTTAAAATTCAGCGATTTGGTCAAAGTTTGGTACGGGGATAGCGTTGTATCTGTCGCGAGTTAGAGCAGGGAATCTTTCTTTGTGTTGATGTATTTAGGCATCAATGGTTTTTATATAATTTTATTTGAATTGGAGAAAAGCCATCGACCGAACCCCAACACCCGCAAAAAGCACTCATTTCTAAAACTTAGGTCGTAACTGTCGCGATCGCCTTCTCGCTCCAAAGCCCTATCTAAAAGGTTTGTTGTCATAATTTTGTCCCGAAGTCCAGATCGCGTAAAGTTTTAATGGCTACAGTTTTTGAGAAAATCTTGATATTTCTATTGATAGAAGTCAGAACCCTAAGAATTAGCTATTCTTGAGACAATACAATACAGTGAAATCTTTATTTATGAATACAGAAAACTTTGGTTTAATTAATCCAGAATTAACATTAGAACAAAAATTTCAAATTCAACTCATGGAAAAATCAGCCCAAACCATGAGTCGGGACGAAGCTCTAGATTTATTATTGCAAGCCTCTCGCTTGTTGATGTTAAAAGATAACGTTATTAAACAACTCATGGGAGAAGCGATCGCGTAATTAAAGTTAAAGATTAAATATTTGGCAATCAACTCAACTCAACTCAACTCTATGTCTAAAGAAACTCAAAAACCAGAAAATTCCGTTAATAATCGCGTCACCCATTCTATACAAGCCCCCAATGTCAGTGAAGATGCCATTCGTCCAGCCCAAGACGATCGCGGTGTGACCGATCGCAACACGGGGATTGGCAAAAAGATCGAAGCTGAACATCGCCATCAAGCTGCCGGAAATGCCCCCACCGCAGGCGATCGCGAAGCCAACGCTTATCAAGCCAAAGTCGTCGGGGAAGAAGCCGTTGGGGGAACAACCCCCACTCCAGCCCAAAACAACGTAGACGAACTCGGTGAAGATATGGGAGTCGAACTCAAAGACTCCGAAGCCGTCCAAATGACGGCAAAACTCGAAAACCGAGATGACCAACGGTGGTTACTCGACCCCAACTCTGCCGAAGACCACTAAAGCAGCTTAAAACTGAGGGCTACTTTGCCCTTAGGCAGTAAAATCCGCAGTATTCTACCTCCAACGGTCAAGTCTCATGATGTTCTACTCATTAGTATACATCTGTTAACCGGGGATAGCGATCGCCAACTTTAATGATGAGTGGAAAGATAACTTCCCACCGCAAAATCACTTCTTGAGTTTTTTATTTTTTAGAAATTCGCTCATAACAAAAAAAGAAGCAAACTGTGGCGATCTAAATCTTGTTTTGTTATTTCTTTATCATCATTGAGGTTAAACCTATGAAACTCAAAATTCTACTTCCGACTAAAGTATTACTCGAAAAAGAGGTTACTAAAATCACCGCCGAAGCCAATAGTGGTATCTTTTGCTTATCATCTAATCACACTGACTTTGCGGCTGCTTTAGTACCCGGTATTTTAGCCTTTGAAACCGAACCCCAATCTCCCATGTTTGTGGCCATCAACGAAGGTTTAATGTTTAAATCTGGTTCAGAAGTTTTAGTGGCTACGATCCAAGCGGTATCCAGCGGAGATATAAAGCGACTCCAGCACACCGTCGAAGCAGAATTCAAAGAAACCAACGCTCAACAACAAAATCTTTCCCCTTGGGCTCATTTTCACGAAAATCAACCGAGTTTGAAAGCTTCTTGATCGTCAAAACAAACCCAATACTGACCCCAGAGAGCCAATGTATAAGAGCTTGAAGGCTTCGTAAAACCTGCCATCAGTCAACGATCGTGACAGTATCAACAAAAATTGTCGCTCCCTGGAAAAGTGGGTTAAGGTAAACAAGCGGATTTCACCTACTCATGCCGATGGCGCAGTCAAAAACGCGGGTTTTTGGCGATACGCCCCCTTACGAGCCGCCAAATTATTTAATTTTGTAACAAAAACGGTGGTTTAATTCATCTCAATGCCGGGTGCAGACATTTAATTTAGAATAGATGGAAGTAGACCGATCGAGTTTTAGCGAATGTCGCCCTATGAAAAAAGTAATTAAATCTATTTTAAGACCCTACTGGTTTTTTACAAAAAATGCGGTGCGTAAGGTGAATCAATGGGTGTTAAAACCAGTTCGGGCTTTGCCTTTTTCTTCAGAGGTTTTGGGCCCCCCTAAAGGATATTATGCCACAGTATTAGATTGGCTTAATGTATCGAGACAAGAAGGGAGACATTATCAGGAAATTTATCCTCAAGGAGTTTTAAGACGAAAACCTCCTGGGACGATCGAACCCCAAATTCACTGGAAATTTACCCAAGAATATGCCAGAGAAATTCCTTCGGCTTTTTTAGCGGTTATTCCTTTCGGGAGATTGTGGGTCAATAGTGGGAAAAGCATTAGAAATAGTGTAGTCGTTACACCAGACGATCGAATTTTAGGGGATTTGTCTTTAGAATTTGGGAAAGCGCTTCAAGACAATTTGATTTTTGAAAAGTGGAAGTTACCGCCAGTTTATTTTCTCGAAGGGAAAGTAGCTAGTTTAACCAGCACCAAAGGGGAGATTTATTTTCATTGGATGTTCGATCTCTTACCGAAACTAGAATTATTAAAACTGGGGGGAGTTGAGTTAGAGACGATTGATTATTTTGTAGTCAACAGTATTCAAAGTGAGTTTCAAAAAAAGAGTTTAAAGAGTTTGGGGATTCCGGCTGAAAAGATTATTGAAAGTAATCGTTATCCTCATATTAAAGCAGAGAAATTATTTGCCCCTTCTTTACCCAGTTTGCCAGGAAACCCTCCTCGATGGGTTTGTCAGTTCCTCCGTCAGGGATTTTTAAAGGAAGCACAGAACAATGTTCAGCCGCTCGAGCGATTGTATCTTAGTCGTAAAACAGCCCGATATCGCAAAGTTCTAAATGAAGACAAAGTCTGGGAAATCCTGAAAAACTTAGGGTTTAAAACCGTTGAGTTAGAGGGATTAAGTATTGAGGGACAAGCGGCGATTTTTAATCAAGCTAAAATTATCATTGCTCCTCATGGTGCCGGTTTAACAAACTTAGTTTTTTGTGCGCCGGGAACAAAAGTTATTGAAATTTATTCCCCCAATTATGTCAATGTTTGTTATTACTCTCTTTGTCAGGAATTAGGGTTAGATTATTATTACTTGCTTGGGGAAGGAAAACAACCGCCTGAAGGGATAGATCCTCATATTGTGGGGGATGATATTCAAGTCAATTTAGATAAACTTAAGCATATTATTGAGGTGGTTGGTTGTTGATATTCTCTCCTGATAAATTTATCAGCGTCATTACAACGGGGGATTCCAACTAGGACAGATAATCCCTATTTTCATCACCGAAAGTCCCATCCCGACGGGTAGGGATGAGCTCACTCTGGGGCAATCGAGTCGAGAATTATCTCTTTAGGGAGATGGTTGAAATCCGATTTTCCGTTATGGTTAAAGTGATAAGAGATTTTGCATATTTATAAACTCTGTTAAAAGTAGTCTTTCAACAGAGTCTATAGTTAAAACGTCAAAAAATCTGTAATTGGAGGATTTATTAATGTTTAATGTATTGAAAAAGTCCGTTAAAACAACAAGTATTTTTGCGATCGCAACCCTCACACTAGGCCTAGGTTTAGGGGCTTGCGATCAACAGGGAGCCATGTATCCCGAAGAACCGGGAACTGATGTCGAAGACGTAGCCGAAGACCCCAACACCGTCGTTGGCGAACAAGTCGAACTCATGGGAGAAGTCGAAGAAATCATCGGTCCGAATGCCTTTCGCTTAGAAGAAGAAGGCGAACTCATTGACGATGATTCCGTTCTCGTCATTGATGTAGCCGCCACAGAACCCATCGCAGAAGACCAAGAAGTGCGCGTTATTGGTGAAGTGCGTCCTTTAGTCATTGCAGAAGTTGAGCGCGACTATGACCTCACCTGGGACGCAGACATCCGCGAACAAATCGAAGCCGAATATGAAGGCAGACCCGTGGTGATTGCTGAATCTACCATGTTAGTGGCGGGAACTGAATAAGCTTATGGTGAATAGCCCCTGGATTCAAATCCGGGGCTATTTTTTTTAAATGTCATTCTTGGGTTCTTCCCCCAGAATGCGCTATAAAAGGAAACAGCGATCGCAGCAATCGCATCTATGGGAACATAAAGCGAACGCTTCTCTCGATCTGAATTAATCCTGTGCGATCGCCCCCCAAATAATCAACAATCCCCTTGACTTTTGCGAGGACATCCCCGCAATATAAATGCAATCAGTCCAACAAGTTATGTAAAGCTCAGTTGCCCTGAGCCAAAACTGCATAAGTTTAAACACCTGTAGTCTAGATAGGAGGACACAACCCTATGACCATGATGGCTCAAAACATCCAACAGCAAACCATTCAAATTGAGCGTCAACCGAATACCGATCGTCTCGAAGCCATCGGAATCAGCAATTGGCCGATTTGGGAACGAGATGCGTCCGCGTTTCCTTGGACTTACGACGAACCCGAAACCTGCTACCTCATCACCGGGAAAGTCACCGTTACCCCGGAAAATGGCGAACCCGTGTCATTTAGTGCAGGAGACTTAGTGCGATTTCCGGCGGGAATGTCCTGTACCTGGAAAATCGATGAATACGTTAAAAAACGCTATCACTTTGGTTAAAAACCAAGTCAATTGATGACAACTCCCTTACAAACTCCCCATAGTGGTTATCACTGGGACGGCGGACGCGATCGCTTTTTTGAAGGTTGGTATTATCGCGTCACCCTCGAAAGCATCGCTCAGACCTTTGCTTTCATGTACTCCATTGAAGACCCTAGCGGCGGCCAAGTCCATAGTGGCGGGGCTGCCCAAATTTTGGGGCCAGACGACAAATACTTTTGTCGCACCTTTCCCGACACCACGGCATTTTGGGCAAGTCCCGATGAGTTAGCGTTAGGTCATTGGCGCACCAGCGACCCAGAAATGACCCCCAAACGCCTCGACCCCGACACATTCGAGCAACAACACATCGAAGGCTATCAAGCCACCGCCACCCTCAACCAAGGCTATCTCCACGATCCGGGTCGAGGGATTGATTGTCGCTGGCGTTATGAGATTCAGCCGGTGTACGGTTGGGGAAAGCCCGATGAAAACCAAAAGTCAACCGCCGGTTGGTTGTCTTATTTCCCGATTTTTGAACCCGGCTGGCAGATTCTCATGGCCCACGGTTTGGCCACGGGCTGGATCGAATGGCAAGGAAAACGCTACTTTTTTCAAGATGCGCCAGCTTACAGCGAGAAAAATTGGGGTAAATCCTTCCCGCAAAAGTGGTTTTGGCTGAATTGCAACAGTTTTGACCAAGAATCGGATTTAGCTTTAACCGCCGGGGGCGGCAAACGGGGTATATTGTGGTGGATGGAATCGGTGGCGTTGATTTGCTTTCATTATCAAGGGAAGTTTTACGAGTTTGTGCCGTGGAATTCCAGGGTGAGTTGGCAAATTGACCCTTGGGGAAAATGGCAAATGCAAGGGAAAAAAGATGGCTATGAGGTGGAGTTAAGCGGGACGACAAATCAACCGGGAACGCCTCTACGTGCGCCGACTGAGAAGGGTTTACAGTTTTGCTGTCGCGATACGATGCGGGGGTCTGTGCGGCTGATTTTGCGCGATCGCGCCGGAAAAACTTTACTCGACGCTACCAGCAATCTCTGTGGTCTGGAGGTGGGGGGCAGTCCTTGGGATGAAGTGTGGGTTCAGTAATCAGTTAACAGTCATCAGTCATCAGTGTTTTAGGCAATTACCAATTACCAATTACCAATTAAGGGATTTTGGCGAATAACCAACAACCAACAACCCAAACTATTGCCAACGTTGATAAGGATTGCGAGCGAGATAAGAGTTGTAGTAACGGGAATCGTGGGAAACTTCGACCCCAATCCAATCGGGTAGAGCGATCGCTCGATCTTCGCTGACTAACTCCACTTCGGCTAAAATTAAGCCTTGATTTTCCCCATGAAATTCATCCACTTCCCAAACTAAATCCCCTAACGCGATGCGATAGCGGGTTTTTTCAATCAAGGGACGATGACAAAGATTGTTGAGCATTTCTGCGGCATCTTCGAGGGGGATGGGATATTCGTATTCGAGACGAGACGATCCGGTGGTTTTACCTTTGATGGTAAGGAAGGCGCGATCGCCCGCAATTCGCACTCTAACGGTACTTTCAACTTCGGTACAAAGGTAGCCTTGGCGATATGCTACCCCTGTGACGAGATTACGCCAACCGTCATGTTTAACTAAGAATTTACGTTCAATTTCAATGGGCATCGTTCAAATTGTAATTATTAATTGATCGTATCGAACAACAAGACGACAATTGCCAATGATATGATTCTAATTAACACCAATGGAAGAATATCCTAGATTAGGGGGATAACCGTTCGCTATGCCGTTTTCTTCTTCCCCAAACAACTCGGAGGATACGATTCACAATTATCCTCCAGAAATTCCGCCAGAAGTTGCGAGAGACTTAGAGTTGTTGCGGAAATTGTTATTAGGAGAGGATACTTCCCCTCAAGCTCCCCCAGAAGCAACAAAACGCCCTCTAGTCGAGGATATTCAGACTAAGTTACTCGATGAACTCGAACTTCACGAAGGTACATCTTCGGGAGTGAATTGGAATGTTGCTGAAAGTGAGTCTTCCTCAACCTTCAATCAACCTGAAACTGAAAGCAAGTCTTCCCTAAACTTCAATCAATCTGAAACTGAAAGGGAGTCTTCCCCAAATTTAAATCAACCTGAAACTGAAAGCGAATCTTCCCCAAATTTAAATCAAACCGAAAGCGATGTTGAAAGCAAGTCTTCCCTAAACTTCAATCAATCTGAAACTGAAAGGGAGTCTTCCCCAAATTTAAATCAGCCTGAAACTGAAAGGGAGTCTTCCCCAAATTTAAATCAGCCTGAAACTGAAAGCGAGTCCTCATTCGTAGACAGCTATCCTGTTGAAAGTGGGGGGAAAATCGCACTCACAGAGTCACAAATCCTCCCAACTACCATCGAACCCCAAAGCACCACCATCACGGCTCAAAACTCCGAAGAACAAGCCCTACAGCAACTTCAAATGCTGTTATTCGGGCCCGACATGAGCAACCTTGAGGGGAAAGTCAGACAAATCGAGCATCAACTATTCGACCCAGAGGCGTTAATGTCTCTGTTGGTGCCAATTATTGTAGACTTGCTTGACCGCAAAGTGCGCGACTCCAAAGAAGAAATGGCTCACGCTTTATTTCCCATTGTCGATCGCCTGATTTTGCAGCGCTCTCAAGAAGATAAAATCGCCATGAGTCAAGCCCTGGCTAATGTCATCCCCGAAGCCATTTCGCAGCAAATTCGCAACGATCCCGAAACGATTATTCAAGCCATTGCACCGATGATGGGAGGGGCGATCGCAGCGCAACTGCATAACGACCGCGATACGGTGATTTCAGCGTTAGCCCCCGCCATGGGACGGGCAATTAAGCAGCAAATGGAGTTAGAGCGAGATGTAATGGTTGATGCGCTTTATCCCATTGTCGGCTCAACGGTGAGTCGCTATCTGGGGGAAGCGATACAAGAAATTAACGATAAAGTCACCAATACTCTCAGCATTCAGGGAATCAAGCGGCAGGTGGTGGCAGCCAGTCGGGGGATTTCTACCGCCGAGTTAATTTTACAAGAAGCTTTACCTTGTCGGGTGCAAGCGGTGTTTTTGGTTCACAAGGCTTCGGGATTGACCATTACGGATGTACAACGGTTGGATACCTTAAAACTCGAACCCGACATGATTGCAGGGATGTTGACGGCGATTCGCAGCTTTGTCAAAGATTGCATGGATAATGGGGATCAAAATTCGGGTTCTGAGTTAAATGAAATTGAATATGGCGATTCTAAAATTTTGCTAGAAGTCGCAGGATACTGCTATTTGGCGGTAATTTTACAGGGAGACCCCCCTCGGACGTTTTTACGGCAAATTCGCCAAACTTTAGGGAATTTGATTCAAAAACACGGCGATGCCATTGAAAATTATGATGGCGATCCCGATACAGTTCCCCCTACGGTGCGATCGCAGGTTCAAGATTTACTCGAAGACTTTTCTAATAAACCCAAGCCCTATCAAGGCTTTCCTTGGGCTTTGACGGGGTTAGTGGCGGTGATTTTGGGGATTATTGCCGTCCCTGCGATTATTTTTGCCCAAAACCAACGCTTCAATCGTCAAATTGAAACCGCTATCGAGGGAGCTTGGTATGATGCTGCCGATTTGTCGGTGTATAATCTAGATGCGAAAGTGACTGGGGAGCGGTTGATTCTGACAGGTCGAGTTCCCAACGAACAGTTGCGCGATCGCGCGGCCATGTTTACCGAAGCTTTCCAAGATTATCGCACCCTGGACAATCAAATCGTAGCAGTAAATTTGCCCCCCGACCCGGCTCAAACTGAAGCAGAAGTACAGCGCATTCTCGAATTGGTCAACGATCAACCTGGCGTTGACATTACCGCCAAATATGAGCCACGCTTTGATGACAAAAAACAACTGCAACCGGGGGTTGTGGCGATCGCGGGGACGATTGAACGCTTAGAGGATGCGATCGCGGTAACTCAGGCCTTTAATGATGTTCCTGGTGTTGGTAAAATTACGAATACGGTTAAGGTTGACATTACGGGCTTGGACTTACGTCTCTATTTCGGGATCGGTTCAGCCCAGTTGCAATCGACCGATCTATCCACTAAAATTCCGTTGATTCAACAACAATTACAACAATATCCCAATATTAAGCTACAACTCATTGGCTATAGTCCAACCGACGAACCTAACAGCTCTTTAGACTTAGCACAACAGCGAGCCAATGCGGTCAAAAATGCTTTAATACAACGGGGAATTGAGGCCGAACGTTTAAGTATTGTCGGCCAAGTCGGCAGGCCTTCAGATGTCACTGCGACGGCTGCGGATTGGCTCAGTCGTTGTGTATTACTCGAAGTTAAACTATCCCCACTCCAACCATAGAATTGTTTTAATTATGGCAGTTATTTCTCAAAAAATGTGTTTAGTTGGCGATTTTGGTGTGGGTAAAACTAGCCTCATTCGCCGTTTTGTAGACGATCAGTTTAGCGATGAATATCTCTCAACCGTGGGGGTAAAAATTTCGCGCAAAGCTGTTGAAGTAACCTTAGCTGACGAAGTGCAACAAAAGGTTCAGTTGCTGATTTGGGACTTAGAAGGCCATACCAAATTTAAGTCCATTGCACCGAGTTACTTACAGGGGGCAAAAGGGGCTTTGATTGTTGCAGATTTCACCCGATCGGAAACCATAGATAGTTTAAGCAATCATATTCAATTATTTACTTCAGTGAATCCTAAAGGTTCAATTTTATTGGCTTTAAATAAAACGGATTTGGTCGAGCAAGAGGTGGTGGATCGACTCACAAGTTTAGCCCAAAAACAAGAAAGCGATCGCGTATTCGGCGTTTATCAAACCTCAGCCAAAACAGGAAAAGATGTTGATACAATTTTTAGCGATTTGGTACTAAGAATGCTAGAATCGCGTTAAGCTTATGAATGAGAAATTTGCGTGTAATTTGCCAAACCACCAATATATTCAAATTGATTGTAATTTTAGTTTACAAAAAATTGGTTCAGAAATAGCCAAATTCGCCGATTATTCCGAATCTCTCAAACTCGGTCAAGATGCTCGTTTGGGTTTTCCCGAACTCATTGGTTTAGAAGAAACTTTAGGGACTTTAGAATGCGGTCCAAAAGCCCAATTAATATTAGAAGGGCTGTCTCGTTTTCAAGGGGAAAAACCCCCCTTTTATTTTGATATTCGGATTAGCCGTAGTGAAGACAATCCCGATTATTATTGGATTTGTTTTGAAGATAGTACCCAACGCACTCTCAATAAACAAATTATTCTGCATCATGCTAATACTGCCGAAATTTTAATCCAGCAATTATCCGCTTCTAAACAATATATCGACACGATTATTCAATCAATGGCAGAAGTTTTAATTGTGACGGATAAGGTCGGTCGTATCAAAAACCTCAATCCGGCTGCAATATCTTTTTTAGAGCAATTCTCCGAAACCTTAGTAGGTCAACCTATTACACAAATATTGCCCATTGATAATGGGGCTTGCGCGATCGATCGTGAAGAAGCGATAGAAGTTATTTGTGAAAGTAAAACTGGGATAAAGCAATATCTTGCTTTTACTTGTACTCCACTCCAAAATGAACTAGAAGCTGAACAAGGTTTTATCTATATGGGGCGGAATATTACGCCGCGCAAACAAGCCGAAATTGCCCTACAACAAGCGAATACAAACTTGCAACAGCACAATCAAAACCTCAATCAATTGATTGAATTTAGTAAAATTTTAAATCAGTGCCGTAACCGCCAAGAAGTAGACCAAGCTATCTCTGTGTTTTTACCGAACTTTTTTCACAATTGGACGGGATATTTGGAACTCAGGGATGCTTTTCAACCGGAAGTCAGGCAGACTTTAGTGGCTTGGGGGGACTCGGCCTGGCTTGAAAATTCCCCAGTTGCGATCGCGTCGGAGAAAAAACCACCGGGGATCGCCTCAGACCGAGTAGAAGATGACGAAATCCTCAGTATCCCTTTAGTTAACCAAGATCGAGTTTTAGGGAAGTTGCATTTGCGGCCCGGGGCCAACTTACCTTATGGGGCGACCCAAAAACAACTGGCGATCGCCCTAGCCGAACAAATTACCCTTGCTATTGTCAACGTCACCCTACGAGAAACTCTCGAAGCCGAGTCAATTCGAGATGCTCTCACCCATCTCTACAATCGCCGCTACCTCAGCAAAACCCTCCCCGAAGCCTTAAACCTGGCTCAACAACAACAACAATCCCTGTGCGTTGTCATGGTAGATGTGGATCATTTTAAGCGCTTTAATGATACCTGGGGTCATCAAGCGGGCGATCGCGTCTTGGAACTCGTCGGTTCTTATTTCGACCAAAATATCCGCCACAATGATATCGCTTATCGTTACGGCGGAGAAGAATTCGCGATCGTATTGCAAAATATCGAAGCCGCGACCGCTTACCATCGCATCGAACAACTGCGTCAGGGATTGCGGAATTTACCCATTGTCGAGGGCGATCGCCATCTGTATATTACCGTATCCTGCGGCATTGCCAGCTTTCCTCAAAACGGCCAAACCGCCTCCCAATTGCTCAAAGCGGCCGATCTAGCCTTATATCAAGCCAAAGCTCAAGGCCGCGATCGCACGATTTTTGCCATTCCTGAATCCCAGCACCAACTCCCGTAATTTCACTGAGAGAGAATCCTCAAAGAATTGCATAAGCGCCAACAAAACAACCTAAACTGAAAGGAACCCCCTTTTTGGGTTCACACCACTATTTTATTTAAAGATGTGTGAATCACCATGCAACTTTTTCATTCTCCGACACGAATCATCATGCACCAAGCAATCTACGATTTGTTAGCGGCCCGAGGCACAGAGTATTTAATCTTTAATTCTAGCTTCGGCATTATCGAACAATCTTCCCAGGTGCAGCGATACACCGAAACCGGAGAAACCCCTGAAATCGGTCAAGATATTCGCGGTTATTTTCCCGAAATCTATGGTGTTGAACCCTTAATCCTCGAAATTCTTGAAGGCTCGCGATCGCGCCTTGACCTCCACAGTATCACCCGCATTCCCCTCGACCGGACTCCAAACTGCTACATCGATCTACAAATCCTTCGAGTCCCCCACAAAACCGAATACTTTTTACTGCTAATCGAAGATGTCACCGACCGCATGGCCCTCGAGCAAACCCTCGTCCAAAACACCAACGAAACCAGCTTGCTCCTCGAAAGCCTCGAAGCCTCCCGAAAATCCATTGATACTATCCTTGAATCCATGGGTGATGCTTTACTAATTCTCGATAGTACCGGGGGGATCAAGACCATAAATCGTGCGGCTCAGAAGCTATTTGGCTACACCGTCGAGGAACTCCAAGGCCGAGCCATTACCCACCTCATTGCCGACCCGCGCTTTTCGGTGCGCGAAATCCACACCTACTTACTCAACCAATCCAACTACGTCAAAGATGTAGAAGTCACTTGTCGCACCAAAGCCCAAGAACTGCGATCGATTGCCTTTTCTTGTTCGGTCATTGCCACGGAAACCTCTAGCGGCCCGGAATTCCTCTACATCGGTCGGGATATTACCGCCCGTCAACAATCCGAACAACGCTTTATTACCCAATATATGACTGCTCGCGTGTTGTCCTTAGCGACTTCCGTCGAAAAGGCCATGCCCCCCATCTTTAAAAGTATCGGTGAAAATCTCAACTGGGCGATCGGGGAACTGTGGATGCTCGAAACCGCCAACAACGACCTGATTCCCATTAACAGCAACTCTCCACTCCCCCAACCCCGCATTCAACAAGTCGCCCATTGGGTTCGTTCTCACGAATCTCTACGGTCTTCGAGTGCTGTTGACCAATTTTTGCAATTTTCTCAAGCTTTAAAGTTGCAATCCGAGGAAAGTTGGGTGGGGTTGACTTGGCAAAGGGGTCAACCCGATTGGGCAACAGATTTAGACGATCTGCCCCACTGCGAACGGCGAGAACTCGCTCGCCAAGCGGGGTTTCGCTCGGCCTTATCGATTCCCATCGAAACGGAAAAAGGACTCTGTGGCGTGTTGGTGTTGTGGAGTACCGAACGCAAACCCATTGAAGATGAAACCCGACGCACCCTCACGATGATTGGGACGCAAATCGGCCAGTTTATCCAGCGCAAGCAAGCCGAAGCCGCTTTACAAGAAAGTGAAGAACGCTATCGCGATTTATTTGAAAATGCCAGCGATTTGATTTTGTCAGTCGATACCCAGGGGCGTTTTTTGTATGTGAATCATGCTTGGCAAATGGCGATGGGTTATCGTGCTTCAGAACTCACTGACAAAACGGTTTTTGATTTGGTGATTCCGAGCGAGAAAATTGAATTTGCCAAAAATTTTCGCCAACTTATTATCGGTAATACCATCGACCGCTTGAGTACGGCGTTTCATACTAAGGACAAACGCAAAATTGTCTTAGAAGGCAGTATAAATTGTCGCTTGGTGAATGGGACTCCGGTAGCAGCCCGAGCAATTTTGCGCGATATTACCCAACGTCTGGCTACAGAAGCCGCGTTACGCGCTCAACGAGAGCAAACCGAGCGCTTGTTGCTCAATATTCTACCGGCTCGCATTGCCACCCGCTTAAAGTCCGATCCCCAAAGTATTGCGGAGAAATTCGACCAAGTAACGGTGTTATTTGCCGATATTGTCGGGTTTACTGAGTTGGCCGGGCGGTTAGCGCCGATTGATTTAGTTAATCTGCTTAATTCTGTGTTTTCTGATTTCGATCGCTTGACGGAAAAGTATCGCTTAGAAAAGATTAAAACCATCGGCGATGCTTATATGGTGGTGGGAGGATTGCCCACCCGTCGCCGGGATCATGCGGACGCGATCGCGAATTTTGCCCTCGACATCCAAAGCGCCCTAGAACAGTTTAATCAAAAATATCAACAAAACCTCAGTATGCGAATTGGCATTCACAGCGGCCCCGTTGTAGCCGGTGTAATTGGCTTGAAAAAGTTTATTTACGACCTCTGGGGCGATACAGTTAATGTGGCCTCCCGCATGGAGTCCCACGGTGTCCCTCAGCAAATCCAAGTCACCAATGCTACCTATCAATTTATCAAAGATGGCTTTGAGTTTGAATATCGCGGCCGCATCCCCATCAAGGGGAAGGGATTGATGGATACTTATTGGTTAATGGGAAAAAAGTAACATCCTATGCGACTCCCCAGAAGCTTAACGGGAGATTCCGCACAAAAACACCTCCCCAAAAAGGAGAGGTGTTTGGCGGAAAACTGTTCCCTCGAATTAACGCACTAAGCCCTGTTCAATGGTGATGGGTTTCATGAAGTACAGTTTCACCAATTGCCAAGCCATACCTGCAAAATGAGGCAGTTTTTGTAACAACTGAAGGGGTTTCGGGGTATTGGATTCAGAAATTTCGCTGAGTTTTTCGTTGTGTTGGACGCAGGTTTCTAAGCGGTTGTAAAACTCAGGATTTTCTACATCTAAAATAATCGGGAAAACGCGACCCGCCGTTTCGTTGGTTTTTTGGATAACATGACGGTCGTAATCCCGCGCATTTAAGCCAATCGCAGCATAGAAATCACTCCGTTGCAAGTCGTTTAAGTACATCGTCGCAAACACCGACAACAGGAAGAAACGACACCACAACCGGGCTTTCCAATCGTTGAGGGTTTCGGGAACTGCTCGCATCATCGCATCAAAGAAGTCACCGTGACGGTTTTCGTCCTGACACCAATTTTCAAAGAAGCGGAAAATCGGGTAAATACGGTCTTCGGGATGCTTTTCTAAATGGCGGTAAATAGTGATATAACGCCAGTAACCAATTTTTTCTGATAAGTAGGTGGCGTAGAAGATAAATTTCGGTTTGAAGAAGGTATATTTCCGGCTTTTGGTCAAGAAACCCAAGTCCAGAGATAAGTTGAAGTCCGACATCGCTTTATTGAGGAATCCGGCGTGACGGGCTTCGTCGCGAGACATGAGGGTGAAGCATTCAGCCAACAAAGGACTGGTTTTTTTCAAGCGACGGCCTAATTCTTTGTAGAGTAAGAAGCCGGAAAACTCCGCCGTACAAGACCGTTCGAGGAATTCTACAAACAAACGGCGCGATTCGCCATCAATATGATCCCAAGATTGCTCGAATTCTGCATCCCGAACAAAGTGTTTTTGGTTATAGTCGGCGCGGAATTCTTCTAAAATCGCCTGCAATTCGTCTTCGTTGACGGAAATGTCCATATTGGCAATTTCGTCGAAGTCCGTGGTGTAGAAGCGAGGCGTGAGCAGGGTTTCTTTGGCAGGGGCTTTAACCCCCGGACGCATTTCGTCGAAGTCGGATTTTTTAACGGTGCTTACCATAATCTATTGTTTTGGATTTTGCTCCAGTGTTGGCGTATGTTGCCCGGTGCGGCTTAATCTGCTGTTAATTTGATTTGATTTGTCTAACAGTCTATCAAGGACGAGGCGAGGGTTTAAAGGGGTCGGTATTAAGAGTTACAACAAAATGTAAATTTTCTTTGCGGCGCGATCGCGCTCTGGGGATTTTGCGTTAAATGCAGCGCCAAATCTTAATTTTCCAGAGGGTTATTTAATCCCGACAAAAAAGGTCGGGATTCATTGACGGGGTTTTTAGGGTGTGTTACCATCAGGCGAACCGACATAAATTAAAGTCCAAAATTTATTCATATAGGAATACCAACCATGACTCAAGCAATCGACACCCAACAAAAACAACTCTCCCCCACCTTCACCAAACTGGTTTCCAAAGAAGGGGGCATCGAATACGAACCCAAAGCCCTTTACGTCTGTGAAGAAACCTTTTCCCCCCTCGAAGTCGCTTACGACTACGAAGCCATCAAAGCCCGCGTCAGTCGCGCCAGCATCGAAGCCGGGCCCAACTCGATTTGGCGCTACAAGCCCTTTCTCCCCGTTGCTACCGATAACGTTATTGATGTCGGAACCGGGATGACCCCCTTAGTCAAATCCACCCGTCTCGCTCGTCGTCTCGGTCTTAAAAATCTTTATATTAAAAATGATGCGGTTAATATGCCGACTCTCAGCTTCAAAGATAGAGTCGTCTCCGTTGCCCTCAGCCGTGCTAGAGAACTAGGATTCAGCACCGTATCTTGTGCCAGTACAGGCAACTTAGCTAATTCTACCGCCGCGATCGCCGCCCACGCGGGCCTTGATTGTTGCGTCTTTATTCCCGCCGACCTCGAAGCCGGAAAAATCCTCGGAACCTTGATTTACAATCCCACCGTCATGGCCGTCAAAGGCAACTACGACCAAGTAAACCGCCTTTGCTCGGAAGTTGCCAACAGCTACGGCTGGGGCTTCGTCAACATCAACTTGCGCCCCTACTACTCCGAAGGCTCCAAAACCCTCGGCTTTGAAGTCGCAGAACAACTCGGCTGGCAACTCCCCGATGTGGTCGTTGCCCCCATCGCCTCCGGTTCTCTTTACACCAAAATCCGCAAAGGCTTCCAAGAATTTGTCAAAGTCGGCCTCGTAGACGACAAACCCGTACAATTCCACGGCGCACAAGCCGAAGGTTGTTCCCCCGTCGCCCAAGCCTTCCGAGAAGGCCGCGACTTCATCACCCCCGTTAAGCCCAACACCATCGCCAAATCCATCGCCATTGGTAACCCCGCCGACGGGTCTTATGCCGTCGAACAAGCCCGGGAAACCGGCGGCAGCATCGAAGCCGTTACCGATGCCGAAATCATCGAAGGTATTAAACTCCTGGCCGAAACCGAAGGCATCTTCACCGAAACCGCAGGCGGTACCACCATCGCCGTCTTGAAAAAACTGGCCGAAGCGGGCAAAATTGACCCCGATGCCACCACCGTTGCCTACATCACCGGAAACGGTCTCAAAACCCAAGAAGCCGTCCAAGGTCACATCGGCGAACCCCTGACCATCGAACCCAAACTCGGCAGCTTCGAGCAAGCCCTCGAACGCGCTCGCACCTTAGAGCGTCTCGACTGGCAACCCACCTCCGTCTAAACTAGAAAGTTGCGCTAGATTCAGCGTTATTAACTGTTGCAGGTTCGCCCCCATCGAGCCTGCAAATCCCTTGTCTGTAACCGTTAGCAACATCATCACCAGAACCTTGGCTTAACAATTGACCAAAAATAATGGGTCTCAAGCCTCGCCCTTGTAGGGCGACTTTATCTAT
>JBKHDX010000045.1:0-25901 GCA_046541115.1 Spirulinaceae cyanobacterium
ATATTGTTTTAGGTTTTCACGAACCCAAAGTTAGACAATATACCGGATTCGCGATCGCGTGAATAATTAATGTGCCTAATTTTAAGAGAAAATCTATAATATCGTGGGTCACAAATACTGTACCTCCGCTAAAATTCTTGCGCCGATACGCGGTTTCAGTCCTGTTTTCATTACCAGATCGACCTTAATTCCTAAACGATCGCTCAGTTCATTTTCTAATTCACAAAAAGTCAATAAACCAAAACGCCGTTCTGGTTCAAATTCAACCAAAAGATCGAGGTCGCTATTGACAGTTTGTTCTCCCCGAATATAAGAACCAAAAATGCCTAATTCAGTAACACCATAGCGTTCTTTAAGTTCGGGAAGTATTGACTGTAAGTTCTTTATAAAGTAATCGAAGTTAGGAACAGAGATTTGTGTCATTAAGCTGTCTCCTTGAGCCGATATTAATACCAAATCCACTTACCAAAACCCACTTATTAATTTAGTCCTCGAAGATGGACTTTGTTGCATTAGCCCCGGATTTTCAATCCGTGGGCGGGTTATCGGAATAGACGGTATATTGAAACCGGATTTAGTATAAGAGGGCGTATGCAATCCCCCTACCGCCTCAATATTAACTGGCACGGCGAATTACGCCATCTCTTGTTACACAAAACCCCGGTTTCTGATGAGAAACCGGGGTTTTAAAACTAATCAAAATTACTGCAACACATCCGCCGTCGCAGGAGACGCAGCCAATTCCTCTAAACGTTCTTGTTGGTCTTGGGAAATACAAGTTTGAATCACATTCTCAATATCCCCTTCCAATAACGGGGTTAAGGTAAAGTTTTGGTTGAGGCGGTGATCGGTGACGCGATTATCCTTATAGTTGTAAGTGCGGATTTTCTCAGAACGAGCGCCGGTTCCTACTTGCGATCGCCGCATCGAAGTCACCGCTGCTTTTTGTTCGCGCAACTTCATTTCGTACAACTTCGCTCGTAAAATTTGCATAGCCCGTTCGCGGTTTTGCAGTTGCGATCGCTCCTCGGTACAGAAAATCCGAATCCCGGTAGGCTTGTGAACCAAATCCACCGCCGTTTCCACCTTGTTGACGTTTTGACCGCCAGCGCCCCCAGAACGGGCCGTTTTAATCTCCAGGTCTCCGGGGTCGATTTGCACCTCTACCTCGTCTACTTCGGGCATAACCGCTACAGTCGCGGTGGATGTGTGAACCCGTCCCCCTGCCTCTGTGACTGGGACTCGTTGAACCCGATGTACCCCGGCTTCAAACTTGAGCTTACTGTAAACGCGATCGCCCTTAATTTCTAAGACCGCTTCCTTAAAACCCCCCATATCCGCCGGGGACTCGCTCACCAAAGACACTCGCCAATTTTGCGTTTCCGCATAACGAGAATACATCCGCAGCAAATCTCCTGCCCAAATACTCGCCTCATCGCCCCCCGTTCCGGCACGAATTTCGAGCATAATATTCTTATCGTCGTTGGGGTCATTCGGTAACAACAGGACTTTCAACCTTTGCTCTAAATCCTCTAACGTCGCTTCGAGTTCCTGCACTTCCAATTGAGCCATTTCGTGCATTTCCGAGTCATTCGCCGCTTCTTTCATCACTTCTTTCGCGCCGACTAACTCCTCTTTCTTATCTTTCCATTCCTGATAAGTTTGCACCGTTTCTTCTAACGAAGACCGCGCGATCGCCACCTTTTGCAACTCATCAGGATTCGTCGCAATATCCGGGTCAGCCAAACGCCGCGTTAACTCTTTGTACGTTTGTTCGACCGATTGTAATTTTTCCAGTAAATAGGTTTCTGCCATAACAATCCTTTCTAATCAATTAAACACTTAAATACTAAATACAATGAACCCAGCAGAAAATCTGCTGGGCCATCGATGGGAAATATAGTAGCTACTTTTCTTCAGAACCCGCTTGCTCATCTGGAGCCGAAAACATCCCATACTTCCGCATGAAGCGCTCAACTCGTCCTTCAGTGTCAATAATCTTCTGGGTTCCGGTGTAAAACGGGTGATTGCCCGACCAAATTTCCACATTAATTTCCGGTTGGGTCGAACCCACCCGCATCACCTCTTCACCATTACAAATAACTTTGGCATCGGGATACCATTCTGGATGAATATCAGGTTTAGGCATGACTTCCTCATTAAAACTTCTGTACTGCATTGTGTGTTGACCATGAGCCAATTCCCAATAGCCAACTTCCATTTTATCGTTTCGAGAACTGGGGTGCTTTGCGAGCTTTTTTCAAGCCGTATTTCTTCCGTTCTTTCGCTCTGGGGTCGCGGGTTAGATAGCCTTCAATTTTCAACGGTTGACGATTTTCCGGGTCGAGTTGACATAAGGCTCTAGCCACACCCAACTTAATCGCGTCGGATTGTCCGGTTAAACCACCACCGTGGGCATTCACCAAAATATCGTAATCGCTTTCTAAGCCCAATGTCTCTAAAGGCGCTCTTGTCGCGGCAATATAGCTAGGAACGCGGTTGAAATAATCATCACCCGTGCGATGATTCACCACTAATTTACCGGTTCCTGGCACAAGACGCACCCGCGCGATCGAGCTTTTGCGGCGACCCGTTCCCCAATAGATAACGCGGTCGTTTTGATCGGTTGCTTGCATGAATTTAATTCTCCTTATGAGTTAGGGATGGTGTTCAGGGTTAATGTTTCCGGTTGCTGGGCTTCGTGAGGATGATTCGGCCCGGCATAGACTTTCAGCTTGGTAAACAGTTTGCGACCCAAGGCATTTTTCGGCAGCATTCCTTTGATGGCGGTTTCAATAATCCGTTCGGGAATGCGGCTTTGTAAATGATCGAAAGTTTCGGTTTTCATCCCCCCCGGTCGTCCGGAGTGACGGCGATACACTTTTTGAAAGCGCTTTTTACCAGTCACAGCAACCTTTTCGGCATTGACAATCACCACAAAATCCCCGGTATCGATATGGGGGGTAAAGGTGGGTTTGTTTTTACCTCTCAAGATGCTGGCAACTTCTGTGGCCAAGCGACCCAGACGTTGTTCGGACGCATCGATCACATACCATTTTTGCTCTAGGGTTTCTGCGGTGGGCAGAGGCGTTTTATCAGTTTTATTCATGATGATTTTTCGTGTAAAAAGTTAGGAAAATACAAGGTTTTTGCCTTTATTTTAGAGGGGCTAAAGGGCAGTCTAAGATTTAAACAAAAACTGCGGTTGCGTATCGAACCAAACTTCCGGAGCAAAGGGAAAATCAGGATAACCCACCCGCAGTAAACACAAGCCCTTCGCAGGGGCGGCGTATTTTACTTTTTCCCGTTGTTGCTGAACCCATAAATCCGTAAACGCGGCCGGAGAAATATTACCATTTCCCACCTGAACCAAAGTCCCAACGAGCAACCGCACCATACCGTACAAAAAGCCACTGGCTTGAATTTCCAGTTGAATTAACGGCCCTTGGCGAACGATTTCTACCACTTGTATCTCCAGCCAAGAATCTTTACGAGTCGATCCGGCGCGACGAAAAGCGGAAAAGTCGTGCTTTCCCAGCATTGGCGCTAAAGCGGCTTGCATCTTGGCCCCATCCAGGGGGGCATGATAATAATGCCAGCAAAAGGGGGCGATGAACAAGTTGGGATAGGGATCGGTGTAAATCAAGTAACGATAGCGTCGCCAAGCGGCGGAGTATTGGGCGTGCCATTGGGGACCAACGGCGGCGGCGGCGCGAATGATGATTTCATCACTGAGCAAGCCGTTAAGGATTTTGGCCCACTTCGGGGCAGGAATGGGCCCGGTGGCATTAAAGTGAGCCACTTGGGCCGCGGCGTGAACTCCGGCATCGGTACGTCCTGCCCCCCAAAGGGTGGTGGGTTGGCCCAGGACGGACGCGATCGCGCTTTCGATATCTTCCTGGACGGTGCGGTGATGAAGCTGACGCTGCCAACCGTGATAATGAGTGCCGAGGTATTGAATAACCAGGGCAACTCGTTGGTGGGTTTTGGCTTCAGCGCTCATCCCAGGCCGTGCTACATCAGTTCGATAATCGCCATTTCGGAGTTATCCCCCCGTCGCCGCTTAGTGCGGGTAATGCGGGTATAACCGCCGTTGCGATCGCCATAGCGATCGCCCGCTTCGGCAAATAAAGCGTGAACGAGGTTTTTATCCAGTAAATAGCCTAAAGCCTGACGACGAGCCGTTAGGGAGCCGTCTTTAGCTAAGGTAATCATGCGATCGACTTTCGAGCGCACGGCTTTAGCCCGGGCTTTAGTGGTGGTAATTTGACCGTGACGAATGAGTTGAGTCGCCAGCGATCGCAGTAATGCTTTGCGCTGGTCGGCGGGTCGCCCCAATTGGTGAACGCGACAACGATGACGCATTTTTCTCGATCCTTATAGTAAGTAAACGACAATCTATTTAACCTTTAGCCGCTTTTTCCTGGGCTAAGGTAATGCCAAGTCGCTGTTGAAGCGCTTCAATCACTTCTTCAGCCGACTTTTGACCAAAGTTTTTAATTTCAAGTAAGTCTTCCTGGGTGTAATCGAGCAAATCGGCCACAGTATTGATCTGCGCCCGTTTCAAGCAGTTGTAAGCCCGTACCGACAGTTGTAACTCCTCGATGGGAATTTGACTGGTCGGGTCTTCGTCAGCTTTTTCGTCTTCTTGAATATCGTCAATATTCAAGTCTTTCAACGGATTAAACAGATCGACCACAATCCCGGCGGCTTGGGACAGAGCTTCTTCGGGCTTAATGCTGCCATTCGTCCAAATATCGATGATCAAGCGATCTTTCGACATAGAACCATCGACCAAGGCATCTTCTACGATATAGTTCACCTTGGTCACAGGCATAAATACAGCATCGATTTGCAAGAAATCTAAGGAACTTGTTTCATCCCGACTCCGATCTACCGCCCGATAACCAACCCCTTTTTCGATGCGAAACTCCATTTCCAGCTTCGCCCCCTCCGATAAAGTGGCGACGTATTGGTTTTTGTCTACGACAGCCACTTCTGAGGGCAGATCGAATTGGGCGGCGGTCACGTTGTCCGGCCCGGTTGCCACCAAGCGGCCAATCTGGGGCGCATCGGTGAAACTCTGGAAGACAATCTCTTTCATGTTGAGAAGAATCTCTAACACATCTTCCCTGACCCCCGGAATAGTTGCGAATTCGTGACTCGCCCCGGCAATTCGCACAGCCGTAACTGATGCGCCTTCCAGGTTAGCCAGTAACACTCGTCGTAGCGCATTGCCTACTGTTGTACCTTGACCCCGCTCTAGGGGTTCAATGACAAATCGGCCATGCTGACTTTGGTTTTTGAGTGTTTTTGATTCTACACAATCAATTTGGAACTGCCCCACGACAGCGACCTCCCTAATAGCAAGATTTGGATGAACAGCAATGGTGCTAAATGACTGAATGATGAATGTGCCAGCACAGTTTTAAGGGTGTGACATTCATCATTCGTTGGTCGGTCGCCGTTAGACGCGCCGACGCTTCGGAGGACGGCAGCCATTGTGGGGAATTGGAGTCACATCCCGAATTAAGGTGATTTCTAAACCCGAAGCTTGCAGGGCACGGATCGCCGTCTCCCGACCGGCTCCGGGGCCGCTGACCATGACTTCGAGTTGACGCATTCCTTGTTCCATCGCTCGGCGAGCCGCACCGTCGGCGGCAGTTTGAGCGGCGAAAGGCGTACCTTTTTTCGCGCCTTTAAAGCCACTTGACCCGGCCGAAGCCCAGGAAATGACATCGCCTTTGGTGTCAGAAATGGTCACAATGGTGTTGTTAAACGTGGAGCGGATATGCGCCACGCCGTTAGGAACGTTACGTTTACTTTTTTTGGTACCGCTTTTTTTTGTGGGTCGCGCCATAATGCTTGTTTCAATGAATCGGGTTGGCTAGATGAGCAACGGGGGGATTTTATTTCTTGGCTGCGGCTTTCTTCTTACCGGCAACAGTGACGCGCCGACCTCGACGAGTACGAGCGTTGGTGCGCGTGCGTTGGCCGCGGACGGGTAGTCCTTGACGATGACGGCGGCCGCGATAAGTGCCGATGTCAACCAAGCGTTTGATGTTCATCGATTCCCAGCGTCGCAAATCCCCTTCGATTTGGTAGGACTTTTCGATGAAGGAACGCAGTTTGGTGACATCTTCGTCGGCTAAGTCTCGCACGCGGGTGTCCGGATTGACTCCGGTTTCTTTGATAATTTTCTGCGCTCGCGATAAGCCAATGCCATAGATGTAAGTCAGCGCAATTTCAACGCGCTTGTCGCGCGGAAGGTCTACGCCAGCAATTCGTGCCACGCTTTCTTCTCCCTAAATAATGGTTGTGATGGACAATAATCTTTGCCTAGTTTTCCCCTTGGGAATGGACTTCTACGATCTTTAATGAAGTCAAAATTGGGAATCTGCGGTTACCCTTGCCGTTGTTTGTGCTTCGGGTTGGTGCAGATTACCATGACTCGGCCGCGACGACGGATGACGCGGCATTTTTCACATATTTTTTTGACTGAGGCTCTAACTTTCATGGCTGATTCTTGCAACACTGCAAGCTCTTAATTATATCAATTCTAATGTTTTTTTGAAATATCCTATAAGGGTTGACAATGAGTTGTCTCCCCATTTGATAGGCTACTTATTTTTTCCGCAAGCGGTAGGTAATACGTCCCTTGGTTAGGTCATAAGGAGTTAACTCCACTTTGACGCGATCGCCAGGCAAAATTTTAATGTAATTGCGGCGAATCTTACCGGAAATATGGGCTAAAACATTAAACCCATTATCTAAATCCACACGGAACATGGCGTTAGGTAACGATTCGGTGACCGTACCTTCCATTTCGATTAAATCTTGTTTAGACAAAACGTTATTTTTGACTCCAAATCACTACACAGCCCAGTCGCTTCTGCGGGTTAAGCAACACAGAAACAACAGGCGTTTGTCAATAGTTCCGTAATATATTTTAGCAAACGCCTGGGTTGCGATCTAGGCGATAGCTTGAGCGATCGCGCTTGTCACCACTTCGGGGGGGCGATCGCCATTAATCACCTTCAAACGGTCATGTTCTTGGTAAAACGCCTTCACCGGGGCCGTTTGCTCTTGATACACCTGTAAACGGCGGCGTACCGTTTCCTCGGCATCATCCGTGCGACCGCGATGGGTCAATCGCTCCACCAACACATCATCGGGCGCTTCTAAGCTAATGGCATAATCAGCTCGTTGATGCAACTCCGCCAACAATTCCTCCAAAAACTCCGCTTGATGGACATTTCGCGGAAAACCGTCTAAAATCCAGCCCTTTTGAGCATCTTCTTCTTGCAAGCGTTCGCGAATCAAATCCAGAATCAGATCGTCAGGAACCAACTCCCCTCGGGTCATAAATCCTTCAACCTTTTGGCCGAGGGGAGTCTGCTCCCGGGTTGCTTGACGCAAAATATCCCCCGTCGAAATATGAGGAATCTGCCATTGATCCGCCAACACTTTCGCTTGCGTTCCCTTACCCGCCCCAGGCGGCCCCAAAAAAATTAATCGTTTTATCATTCTTCCCTTATTGCTTACCAGCTTGGGTTATCCCCTGCTTTTGAGGCATAACCCAAGTCACAATTCGTTATTTTTTCACCATGCCTTCATAGCGTTGGGAAATCACATACGTTTGAATTTGTTTGGCAGTATCGATGGCCACCCCTACTAAAATCAGCAAGGACGTTGCTCCCAAACCGCGTAACGTCGTGACTCCCGTGGCACTTTCAACAGCAGTGGGAACTGTTGCCACAATGCCCAAGAAAATCGCGCCTAAAAACGTCAAACGATTGATTACCCGTTCGATGTAATCGCTGGTGGCTTTTCCCGGTCGAATCCCTGGAATGCTTGCTCCCATTTTCTTTAAATTTTGGGACATATCAATCGGATTCACGATCAAAGAAGCATAAAAATAGCTAAAGAACAGAATCAAGACCAAATAGACCAAAATATACTGCCATTGCCCCGGTCGCAGGGCCGTCGCAATGCCCTGTAACACCTGTCCGGCTCCGGTTAAAGCACCATTCTCATCCGTTTGGGTAAAAATCGGCAATCCCGCCAAAGACGCAGGCAAAACCAATACCGCCGACGCGAAAATAATCGGCATCACGCCCCCTTGATTCAGGCGTAACGGTAAATAATTCTTGCGTTCGCGATACAACCGCTTACCCACTTGACGGCGAGCCGAAATAATCGGGATGCGGCGCGTACCTTCTTGGACAAAAACAATCCCGACAATCGTCACTAAAAAGACCAGCAGCAATAACACCACTTGGGCAATGGTTTCGCGGCCGCCTTGTTGAGCAAACTCAATCGTATTGCCCAAAGTTCGCGGCAAAACGGCAACAATATTAATAAAAATCAAGAGCGATGCCCCATTGCCGATGCCCCGTTCGGTAATCAACTCCGACACCCACATCACAAACATCGAACCGGCCGACAACGCCAAAACCGTTTGTACCACAAACAGTACATTAAAATCGACGGCAAAGTTGCGTAACAAACCGACCGTTAAGCCTGTACTTTGAATAATTGCCCAACCCAAGGCCACATAGCGGGTAATTTGAGAAATCTTGCGCCGTCCGGCTTCCCCTTCATTTTTCTGCAAATTCTCCAACGCCGGCAGGGCCGCCGTTAGCAGTTGCATAATAATAGACGCATTAATAAACGGTAAGATACCGAGGGCAAAAATCCCTAAGGCGGATAATCCTCCGCCGGAAAAAATATCTAAAAAACCAATCACCGGACTGTTTTGAATCTCGCGAGCAAAAGCCGCGCGATCGATACCCGGTACGGGTAAAAATACGCCGAAACGTACCAGAACCAGCAAGCCGATGGTAATCAGGATGCGTCCTCGCAATCCCGCAGCTTGCGCCATCTGCATAAACGTTTCTTGCGCTGTTGGCGATTTATCTCGACTGACGACCATGAAGGATTACCTCTAAAATTTGACAGATCGTTTTCAGGTTAAGGGAATTGGAAACCCAAACTGCCCAACTCCCGACACCCAGCAACGTTCACCTTCAGTCGCTCGCTTCACAAGTGCCACCAGCCGCTTCGATTTTGCGTTTCGCACTGGCCGTAAAAGCGACAGCTTTAACATTCAACGGAACATTGATTTCGCCATCTCCTAAGATTTTCAACGGGCCATAATTACTGGTGACAATGCCGTTTTCCAGCAACGTGTCTAGAGTGACTTCGCTGTTGGCCGGAAGCGACGACAGTTGACTTACATTTATCGTAGTGTAATGGTGGGGATTAATCACCGTAAAGTGCTTTAGCTTGGGAATCCGGCGATAAAGGGGCATTTGACCCCCTTCAAAGCCGGGCTTGGTTCCCGTGCCAGAGCGGGATTTTTGACCCCGCATCCCAAAGCCACAGCTTGCGCCTTGGCCGGCCGCAATGCCACGACCGACGCGACGTTTGCGGTGTTTGGAACCCTTTTTCGGACTTGCGTCGTGAATTCTCATGGTGGTTGAGTAGAAACTAACAATAGGTCTAACTTAGGAAGCATACAAGCGCTCGATCGACACGCCCCGCTCGGCGGCAACTTCGGTAAAGCTCCGCAAGCTTTCGAGGGCATCAATGGCGGCTCTAGCGTTGTTTAAGGGGTTGTTGGAGCCGAGTTGTTTGGCGAGGATGTTTTGTACGCCCGCGAGTTCGAGGACGGTTCGCACGGCTCCCCCCGCGATTACCCCGGTTCCTGGGGCAGCGGGGCGCATCATGACTTTAGCGCCTCCGGCAATGCCGTTGGTGGGATGAGCAATAGAGTTGGCTTTGGTCAGGGAAATTTCAATCAGTTGTTTTTTGCCATCAGCAACACCTTTACGCACTGCACCAATGACATCGCTGGCTTTCCCGACTCCTACACCCACTTGGCCTTTTTCGTTACCGACCACCACAATGGCGCGGAAGCTTAATTTTTTACCCCCTTTGACCACTTTGCTGACTCGGCGAATTTGAATCACCCGCTCTTGAAATTGGGAGTCTTCTTTTTTGTTTTTTGGGTTGGAACGGTTTCTCTTATCGCCGCGTTGTTTTGCCATAATAAATCTCCTAAATCGGGGTCACATTGAGATGACTTGCGTTAAAAGTTTAATCCGGCTTCGCGGGCAGCTTCGGCTAAAGCTTGCACGCGACCGTGATATAAGTTGCCACCGCGATCGAATACGACATCTTGAATCCCTTTTGAGATTAAGCGCTCGGCTACCAGTTTGCCCACGGCCGCGGCCGCATCGCAGGTGGCCGTTGCGCCGATGGCGGCTTTTAATTCGGTATCGATGGTGGAAGCGGCGGCTACCGTATGATGTTGAGTGTCGTCGATCGCTTGCACATAGATATGGTGATTTGAGCGATAAACGGCCAAGCGAGGGCGCTCGGTCGTGCCACTGACTTTGCGGCGAATGCGATGATGACGACGTTGAACCAGTTGTTTGCGATAGGGCTTCATCTTTTCCTACTTTCCTGCTTTACCAGCTTTGAGTCGAACCACTTCGTTGAGGTAGCGAATACCTTTGCCTTTGTAAACTTCAGGCGGGCGGACAGCACGAATTTTAGCGGCAACATCGCCGACGACTTCTTTGTTAATGCCGTTGATGATGATGTTTAGGCCCCGTCCTTCTTTGGGGACTTCGAGCTGTACGTCTTCAGGGGGTTCGATTTCTACGGGATTGCTATAACCCACGTTGAGAATCAGAGTTTTGCCTTGCATCTGCGCTCGATAACCCACCCCTTGGATTTGCAAATGCTTCACGAAGCCTTGGGATACGCCTTCGACCATGTTAGCAACCAAGGTTCTGGACAAGCCGTGACGCTGGCGGGCTAGGCGGGATTCGTTACGGCGTTTGACAGAGATGGTGTTGTCTTCTTGGGTGATGACAACTTCAGCGGGCAAGATACGTTCGAGTTGGCCTTTGGGCCCTTTCACGGCAACGTGCTGGCCGTTAATAGTGACTGAAACTTTATCGGGAATGGGTATGGGACGCTTGCCAATACGAGACATAACGGTTTGATTTACTCCGAAAGTGCGATTGCGGTCTGTAAGGTCAGAGAATAGAGATCGTCACAAGGGAGCGCGATCGCTACCAGACGTAACAGAGAACTTCACCGCCGATGCCTTGGCGACGGGCTTCGCGATCGGTCATAATGCCACTGGATGTGGAAATAATCGCGATGCCAATGCCGCCTAAAACCCGGGGCAGTTCTTTACTATTTTTGTAAACCCGTAAACCAGGCTTACTAATGCGTTGTAAGCGACGAATCAGTGGTTGGCGATTGCGTCCGGTATATTTTAATGTAACGACCAAATGGCGCTGGATGCCTTCACCGACTTCTTCATAATCGGCAATAAAGCCTTCTTCTTTCAGAACGTTGGCGATATTGCGCGTCATTTTGGTTAAGGGGATGTTGGTGGTAGGATGCCGAACTGCACCCGCGTTCCGGATGCGAGTCAGCATATCTGCAATAGTGTCGTTTGCCGCCATATTCCCTGTTTTCCTCCTTGATGTATTGCGGGCTTATGAACTGCGAAAGGGCATACCCATTTCGGCGAGTAGGGCGCGAGCTTCTTCGTCTGTATTGGCGGTGGTGACAATGGAAATATCTAGACCGCGCAATTGATCGATGCTGTCGTAATCAATTTCGGGGAAAATCAATTGTTCGCGCACGCCCAGGCTGTAGTTACCCCGCCCGTCAAAGCTTTTGGGGCTGATGCCGCGAAAGTCGCGAATGCGCGGCAAGGCCAAGCTAATCAAGCGGTCGAGAAAGGCATACATCCGTTCCGAGCGCAAGGTGACCATTACACCGACGGGCATTCCTTGACGGAGTTTAAAGCCCGCGATCGCTTTTTTGGCGCGGGTCACAACGGGTTTTTGGCCCGTAATGGTGGCGATTTCTTCGATGGATGATTCTAAAGCTCTGGCGTTTTGAGACGCTTCCCCAAGACCGCGATTAACCACGATCTTGACCACCTTGGGAACTTGATGAATGTTGGTGTAACCAAATTGCTCCTTCAATTTTGGAACAATGGTTTCTTCATAAATGGATTTGAGTCGTTGTGTCATAGGGGCTAAAGTCCTCAAGGAAAGGAATCGATCGATCGAGGATAAAATCCGTTAATCAATAATTTCTCCGGTTTTTTTGAGCATTCGCACTTTGCGGCCATCTTCAGTGAAGGTATAGCCAACGCGACTTGCGGTTTTTTGCTTTTCCGAATAAAGCATCACATTCGAGCTGTGAATCGGCGCTTCAAAGGTATCAATCCGACCGGATTCCCCTTCTTGTTGGGGTTTAACGTGTTTGGTGCGGATATTCACCCCCTGAACCACAACTTTGCTTTGTTTGGGGAGGGATTCTAACACTTCACCCACTTTACCTTTGTCTTTACCGGAAATGACTTGAACAGTATCGCCTTTTTTGACGTGCATTTTATACCGTGTTGGAACGGCAGATTTCTTGCGAACCATTAGATTACCTCCGGAGCCAGGGAAACAATTTTGGTGTAATTTTTCTCGCGGAGTTCGCGAGCAACAGGGCCGAAAACCCGGGTTCCTCTAGGATTACCTTCGTTAGTGATAATCACAGCCGCATTATCGTCGAAACGGATGCTCATCCCGCTTTCGCGTCTTAGGGATTTGCGGGTTCGCACAATCACAGCTCTGACCACATCAGATTTTTTCACCCCCATATTGGGGATTGCTTCTTTGACAACGGCAACGATTTCGTCGCCAATATGGCCGTAACGGCGATTTCCGGTGCCTAAGACCCGCAAGCACATTAATTTTCGGGCCCCACTATTATCAGCAACGTTGAGATAGGTTTGTTGTTGGATCATCGGTTTTGCTTAGGATTAAGCGGTGAATGGAAATTAACACAAAAGATAATTGTCCGATTTAGCCCGAATTTTATGCTTCTTGGCTGGACGTAATAATTTCAGTAATGACCCAGTGCTTGGTCCGACTGAGGGGACGGGTTTCTTGGATGCGGACGATATCGCCTTCTTTACAGCGATTTTCGGCATCGTGAACTTTATAACGCTGGGTTTTGACGACAATTTTGCCGTATTTGGGGTGGGGAGAGCGGTTTTCAATGGCAACAACCACGGTTTTATCCATTTTGTTGCTGACCACTGTCCCGACTCGTTCTTTGACTGCCATCCGTGTTTAACTCCTTTGAGTAATGTTATTCGGCCGTCTCGGTTGCGGCAGAAGCTGCGGTCGGTGCAGCTTGGGGGTTCAGTTCTCGTTCCCGTTCGACGGTAAGCAATTGAGCGATTTTATGTTTAATATGCTTAAACTGATGAGTTTGTTCCATTTGGCCAGTGGCCCGTTGAAAGCGCAAATTAAACAACTCTTTTTTGGCGCTCATAATTGCGGCTGCGAGTTCTTCGTCGTTAAGCTGACGAGCTGCTTCGATTTTGGGAAATGCCATGTTTAGCTGTACTCCTCGTCGCGGGTCACAAACTTGGTTTTGATCGGTAGTTTTTGCATCGCCAAGCGCATGGCTTCGCGAGCGACTTCTTCAGATACGCCGGCCATTTCAAACATAATGCGTCCGGGTTTGACCACGGCGACCCAAAATTCGGGGGAACCTTTCCCCGAACCCATCCGGGTTTCAGCGGCCCGCATGGTCACGGGTTTGTCGGGGAAAATGCGAATCCAAATTTTCCCACCCCGGCGCACATAACGGGTCATGGCTCGACGGGAGGCTTCAATTTGACGAGAGGTAATCCAGCCGGGTTCGATGGCTTGGATGGCAAAGTCGCCAAAATTAAGTTTAGAGCCTCGGTGAGAGAGGCCTCGCATCCGGCCCCGTTGCTGTTTGCGGAATTTTGTACGTTTAGGACTTAACATGATGGTTTTAGGTTGTTGGTTTTCGGGGATTCGTTATTTTCAAGAAACGAACCACAAACAACTATTCAGAACGGTCATCAAACTGGGGACGACGGCGCTGGCGACGGGGGGTCGGCGAGGACGTAGTTGCGATTTCTTCTTGACCGGGAATGATCTCGCCTTTGAAGACCCAAACTTTGATGCCGAGGATGCCGTAGATGGTGCGGGCGGTGCGGTAGGCATAGTCGATGTCGGCTCTCAGGGTGTGCAGGGGAACGCGCCCTTCGCGAGTCCACTCGGTGCGAGCGATTTCTGCGCCGTTGAGACGACCGCTCACTTGGATTTTGATGCCTTTGACTTCGGCTCGTTGGGCCCGTTGAATGGCTTGGCGCACGACGCGACGGAAGGAAACCCGCCGTTCGAGTTGTTGGGTAATATATTCGGCGATCAGAACGGCATCGGCATCGACGCGGGAGACTTCGACGACGTTAACGCGGATTTGGCGATTGCTGCCGAGGAAGTTTTGTAAGTCCGAGCGCAGTTTTTCGATCCCACTTCCCCCTCTACCGACGACGACACCGGGGCGGGCGGTGTGGATTTCGAGGTCAATTTGATCGGCTTTACGCTCGATGCGGACTTCGGAAATTCCGGCGTTGTTAAGTTCTTTTTGAACGTATTGGCGAATTTGATAGTCTTCTTGGAGAAGTTCGGGATAGCGTTTGGTGTCGGCATACCAGCGAGAACGGTGTTCTTTGGTAATACCTAGGCGAAATCCGGTTGGATGTATCTTCTGTCCCACGATGTTTTTATCCTTTTATTGTTCTACTGCGGGCGCGACGGCAATGGTGATGTGACAGGTGGGCTTATGGATTTGGTAAGCGCGACCCTGCGCTCTGGCCCGAAAGCGTCGCAGGCGCGGCCCTTGATCGGCATAAGCGGTACTGATGACTAAGCTGGCGCGGTCGTAGCCTTGGTTGTGTTCGGCGTTGGCAACAGCCGAGCGCAAGACTTTGAGAATCGGCTCGCAAGCGCGATAGGGCATGAATTCGAGGATAATGAGGGCTTCTTGATAAGTCCGACCGCGAATTTGGTCGAGGACGCGCCGCACTTTATGGGGGGACATCCGAATGTACCGCGCGATCGCTTTAACTTCTGCTTCGGTGTTGACTGCCATAGGATTTGCTAGTTGTCTGATTGGAGGTCATGGGTCAACTGTTACCACAGTGACGAAGGGAGAGGGTTTAGCGTCTCCCGGCTTTTTTGTCGCTTTTGGCGTGGCCGCGGAAGGTGCGAGTCGGCGCAAATTCACCGAGTTTATGACCCACCATTTGTTCGGAGACGAAGACCGGAACATGTTGGCGACCGTTGTGGACGGCGATGGTGTGACCGACCATTTGCGGCAGAATGGTTGAGGCTCGCGACCAAGTTTTGATGACTTTTTTGTCACCTTTGGCGTTGAGTTTTTCGATTTTGGTTAAAAGGCTATCCGCGACAAAGGGACCTTTTTTTAAAGAACGACCCATAGATGAGTTTGGCTCCTATACGGTGAATAACAATTGGGTTGAATTGCCTTAGTTGCGGCGACGGACAATCAGCGCGCTGCTGCGCTTTTTGCGCTTGCGGGTTTTGGCTCCCAAGGTGGGTTTACCCCAAGGGGTCACCGGGCCGCTACGGCCGATAGGAGCGCGACCTTCACCACCACCATGGGGGTGATCGACGGGGTTCATGGCGCTGCCTCGAACTTCAGGTCTGCGGCCGAGATGGCGCGATCGCCCGGCTTTGCCTAAGCTAGTATTGCGAGCATCGGTGTTACCGACGCGGCCGATGGTGGCGTAACATTCACAGCGCACCATGCGAACTTCTTTAGAGGGTAATTTTAAGGTGACGTAGTTGCCTTCTTTGGCGACTACTTGCGCGGCACTACCTGCGGCTCGAACCATTTGTCCCCCGCGGCCGGCGGTGAGTTCGATGTTGTGAACTTCTGTCCCTAAAGGAATTTTGCTTAAAGGGAGAGCGTTGCCGGTTTCAAAAGGAACCAGGGCAGGATCGGAGCCAGCAATGACTGTATCTCCGACTTTTAAGCCGACGGGGTGTAAAATATACCGTTTTTCGCCATCTTCGTAATACAGCAAGGCAATACGAGCATTGCGGTTCGGATCGTATTCAATCGCTGCAACTTTCGCCGGAACATTATGCTTGTCGCGACGGAAATCGATGGTACGATAACGGCGTTTGTGACCGCCACCGCGACGGCGACTGGTAATTACACCGCGATTGTTTCGACCTTTTTTGCGGTGTTTGGTTTGAGTTAGTGATTTTTCGGGTTTACTTTTGGTGACTTCGGTGAAGTCAGACACGGTGGCTTGCCGTGTCCCTGGTGTCATTGGTCGATAAGAACGAATACCCATAATTTTCTAACGCTTGGACTTTAGAGTGCCTGCAATGGTGTTATTGGGTTAAACCCAAGTCACCATAGTTTTAAATAATGTTGAATTACACTTCCGGGAACAGTTCGATCCTGTTGCCTTCCGCGAGGGTCACCATCGCACGTTTATAAAGGGGTTTGTAGCCCATGAACCGACCAACCCGTTTGCGTTTGCGGGCGGGGCGCAGGGTGTTGACTTGGGTGACTTTGACATCAAACAAGTTTTCGATGGCTGCTTTGATTTGCGTTTTGGTGGCTTTGAGGGCAACCTCAAAGACGTATTGATTTTGTTCGAGCAACAGGGTTGCTTTTTCGGTGACAATCGGCCGAATGACTAAATCAGCGAGATCGCGAGGTTGAGTTTTAGTCACCATATACCTCCTGAATAATTTGTAAGGCTTGACTTGAGGCCACAATTTTGTCGGCGTTGAGCAAGTCATAGATGTTGAGGTAGTTTGCCGAAATCATAGTGAGATTGGCAATATTACGACCGGATAAATAGATGTTTTCAATTTTTGCCGGCAGAATGAGTAAGACCTTGGCTTCGCTTGGGTTTGCACCCCAGCGAGTAAGGGCGGCAGTTAAGTCTTTGGTTTTTGGGCGGGTAATTTGTTCGCTAAAGTCTTCGACGACGATTAAGTCGTCGTTGCGACTATCAAGGGCGGTTCTGAGGGCGAGTCGCCGCTCTTTGCGGTTCATTTTTTGGCTGTAGTCTCTGGGTTTGGGCCCAAAGATGACACCACCACCCCGCCAGAGGGGAGAACGAATTGAACCCGCGCGCGCTCTACCGGTTCCTTTTTGTCGCCAGGGTTTGCGACCCCCCCCGCGCACTTCGGCTCGGGTTTTGGTGGAGGCGGTTCCTTGACGAGCGTTCGCCATTTGACGCACTAAGGCGCGGTGAACGATGTGGGCGGCGTTTTCGGGTTTGGCAACGCGCAAGTCAAGGCTGGCTTCGCCGACTTCTTCGCCTTGCCAATTTTTAACGACACAAGTAACCATTTGTTTAGTCCTTCGTTTGGGGTCAGGGATTCGCTGTTTTTGTCCGAGGGGACAAGTTTAGCGGGCCGGATGACTATTTTTGGCCGACGATGTTGGCCGGGATAATGCTTAATAGGGTTCCGGGTTTGCCGGGAACACAACCTTTGATTAATAAGAGGTTGCGATCGCTATCGACGCGGACTACGGCCAGTTTGCGGGTGGTCACTTTGATGCCGCCAGAACGCCCGGCCATGCGTTTACCGGGGTAAACCCGTCCGGGGGTGGTTCCGGCTCCAGTGGAACCGGGAAGGCGGTGGTTTTTCGACCCGTGAGACATGGGCCCGCGTCTAAAGTTATGGCGTTTTTGATAGCCTGTAAAACCGCGACCGATACTTGTTCCGCTTACGTCTACGAGTTGACCCTTTTCAAAGATATCGGCTTTGAAGGATTGTCCGAGTTGATATTGGGACGAATCGTCAAGGCGATATTCTTTGAGATGGCGTAAGGGAGAAGAAACCTGGGCTTTTTTCAGGTGACCTAGCTCCGGTTGGGTGAGTGCTTTTTCTTTGACTTCTTGGTAGCCGATTTGGACGGCGTTGTAGCCGTCGGTGGTTTGGGTTTTGACTTGGGTAACGGTACAAGGGCCAGCTTGCACTACCGTAACAGGAATGGCGATTCCTGTTTCTGGGTCAAATATTTGGGTCATGCCCAGTTTTGTGCCGAGGATGCCGAGAGACACGTTTTTACCTCTCTATCGCTTGATCTAAACAACATTTAGAGGCGGAGTTTCTGCCCTAATACATCAGTATTAGGTCTTCTCTCCACAGGACACCTCTCCTGCCTAAAATTAGGAGAGGTAAAAATTCAGTTGAGACGATAAGTTCCTTGACCAAGGTTGCAAGTTAAGTTTGACTTGCGGTTATTTTGGTCAACTTTGTCACCGGAGTTCGCTTAGGACTTAAGGATTGTCATCCTCAGTATCGAAAGCGAGGTGAAAAAGCCTGTCGAGTTTGGCTTAATACCAATCGTAGCAGGTTACACAAAAGCTTTCTTCCGATTGTGCCAGTCTTGGGTTTTAAGACTCGCTTGTTTCGAGGGTGAAACGGCTTGAGTGTCTGCGATGTCAGCGTTTTTCATGGAAAGAACGCGATCGCGAGTTGTGATTTCGCTACGGACTACGACAGCCTGGACTAATGTCACAATCATCTACATTAACCGTTTTGGCCGCTTTAGTCAAGTCGGGCTTTTTTTCAGTTATCAGTTATCAGTAATCAGTCATCAGTGGTTTGGGGAGTGGGCAGTAGGCAGTAGGCAATCGGGGGGAGTGGGGAGTGGGCAGTGGGGAGTGGGCAGTAGGCAGTAAAACTTGTTCCCTATTCCCTGTTCCCTACCAACAACCAATAACCAATAACAAACAACCAATAACAAACAACAAATCAGCCAGAGGGGAATGTCAGCCTATAATATTTCCCAGATAACTCAATAAAACTTAAATAAATTTATGCCACTCCTGACAACTGGTAAAGCCTTTATTCGCGAATTAGAACAATGCGGTGCGCTTGGCACTTATGCCCCATTAGAAGGGGGATTTGAGGGACGCTATCAACGCCGTTTGCGGACGACGGGTTATGACACCTTTCGGTTATCAGCCCGGGGTTTGGGCGATCTTCCGGCGTATTTGACGCGGGTTCATGGGGTGCGTCCTGCCCATTTGGGTAAAAAAAATATTGGTCAAGATGCGATGGTGGGGCCAGTTTATTTCATCCCGCCCATAGCAACTTACCAAATCGAGAGTTTACCACCGCAGTCGAAAGGTTTGGTGTTGTGGATTATTGAAGGCTTTGTCTTATCTCGCCAAGAATTGGAATATTTGGCGAATTTGCCCAAAGTTGAGCCAAAACTTAAAATTGTGGTGGAATTAGGGGGCGATCGCGCTTTTCGTTGGCAGCCTTTAGCCGAAGCCGTAAACGCGGCTTAACCCTGGGGGATTATGTTGGGAAATATCTAGCCCGTGAAGAATAAGGACTCCTACAGATGCTCGATGCTCGCGACTACACCCTGATTATCGATAAAAGTGGCAGTATGTCTATCCCAGATCAAGCAGGGGGCAAAAGTCGCTGGCAAGTGATGCAGGAGTCCACTTTTGCGTTAGCGTTTAAGTGCGAGGAGTTCGATTCGGATGGTTTGACGGTGTATACCTTTTCGGGGCGGTTCAAACGTTACGATAATGTAACTGCGAGTAAGGTGTCTCAAATTTTCCAAGAAAATCGACCTTCGGGCAAAACCGATTTAGCCGGGGTATTGCGGGATGCGCTTCAGAATTATTTTCACCGCAAAGGTATTAATCGGGCTAAACCCAATGGTGAAACGATTTTGGTAGTAACGGATGGGGAACCCAACGATCGTCAAGCGGTGATGCGAGTGATTGTGGATGCAACGCAGCGAGTTGACCGAGAAGACGAATTGGCGATCGCGTTTATTCAAGTTGGACACGATCCCGAAGTAACATGGTTTTTAAAGGTGTTGGATGATGAACTCCAAAATGCCGGGGCCCGGTTCGATATCGTGGATACTGTAACCATGGAAGATATGCAGGACTTGACCCTCACAGAAGTTCTGATCAACGCCATTTTAAATTAAGACGCGATCCGCACGGGGAGGCAAGCATGGCTTCTATGGATGATTTGTTGGCACAATTGCAAGCAGAATACGAGCAAAAACGCTCCATATCTTCTGAATCTTCTCAGCCTGAATCTCATACTCAATCAACCGATGATTTGCTGGCTGAAGTTCAAGCTCAGTTTGAAAAGCCTGTTGCTAAATCTCATAATGCCATGAACCGCGAGGATTCCCACCTAGACGATTTACTCAATGCTGCCAAGTCGGAGTTGAGTGCATCCCCAAGCAATAAGGATGATACTGATAAGGCGTTAGAAGCCTTTAAAGCCCAGTCTCGCCCCCAAAACCCTGATTCTAATCAAAATGCTACAGATGAGGCGTTACAAGCTTTTAAACAGCAATCTCCGGCAGGTCAGGATGACACAGACAAGGCGTTACAAGCCTTTAAACAACAATCTCGCCCCCAACCCTCGATGCCCAATCATGATGCCACGGATGAAGCCTTAAATGCCTTTAAACAGCAATCTTCGACCGATAAGAGTGCCACAGATGAGGCTTTGGCTGCCTTCAAAAATCAATCTCGTTCCCAACCGCCGCAAAATTCGCAAACTGAAGATGCACTAGCGGCATTTAAGTCGCAATTTCAGCAAAAAAAAGCGCAATCTACTTCCCAAAGTAAAGCCCCGACGGATAATGAGTTAGAAAATTTGAAAAGCCAGTTTGCCCAGAAGGTTAAAGCGAATACACCTAAACCGCCGCAAGCGTCTCAAGCCACCGATCGCGTTTTGGCGCAACTTAAGCAAGAATATAAACAGCAACAAAAAGATGTAGACGCACAACTGCAAAATACTGAAGATATTGTGCGTCAAGAAAGACTCGCAGAACAACAGCGACAACAACGCCGCAAAGCTTTACAGCGTAAAGCCGAAGCCTGGTTAAAGGATTTAGATGTTCAATCCGATGAGGGCTTCTGGTTTGAACAGTTTGCTTATTCTTATGATTCCCGCCTTGCTGCTGCGATAGATTATTTGCAAGCATTAGAGGAAACTCGCTGATGGGGAAGCAATGGGGGGTTTATGTCAAATTGCTGCTAACGGCGGTAATTTGGGGGGGGACGTTTATTGCAGGACGGGTTGTGGTGCAGGAAATGGGTGCGTTTGCGGCGGCGTTTGTGCGGTTTGCGATCGCGTCGATTGCTTTACTATTATTGCTTTATCGTCGCGAAAAAAAGTTGGTTTTTCCAGCGAGAGCGCAACTGTTGCCGTTGATTTTATTAGGCTTAACCGGGGTTTTTGCCTATAACGCCTTTTTCTTTTTAGGCTTGCAAACCATAACTGCAAGTCGGGCTGCATTGATTATCGCCTTAAATCCTGTCGCGATCGCGATCGGTTCGGTATTATTTTTGCAAGAAAAGTTATCTGGGCTGCGTTGGCTGGGAGTCGCTACTTCCGTATTTGGGGCAAGTATCGTCATCAGCGAGGGCAATTTAGGGGCGTTATTCGCGGGAAATCTGGGTTGGGGAGAGGTGTTTTTGTTAGGTTGCGTTGTAAGTTGGTGCGCTTACACCCTCATTGGTAAATCAGTGATGCGCGGATTATCGCCGTTAATTTCCACAACTTATGCTTGCGTTTTTGGCAGTATAGCATTGGCACTCCCCGCGATCGCCCAGGGACTATTTGCTGACTTGGCAACCCTCTCATTTCCGGCAACGATTGGACTTTTTTATTTAGGGCTGCTCGGCTCTGCTGTCGGCTTTAATTGGTACTATGAGGGTGTAAGGCAAATTGGGGCAGCGAAAGCGTCAGTTTTTATTAATTTTGTCCCGGTTTCCGCTGTAATTCTAGGGGTTTTGTTGCTCAAAGAACCTTTACCCTTAACCCTACTTTTGGGGGGATTTTTCGTAATTTTAGGCGTTTTCCTCTCGAATCGCCCGTCTTAGGGCAGTTGGGGAAATTACCAATGACCAATGATCGGTTACCAATTGAGATAGTAGGTTGGGCGGGGAAACCCCGCCCCTACACGCCTACTGCTCACTGCCTTTTAAGTGCTGATGACTGCTGACTGTTGAGGCGATAACTGTATATTACCAAGTGACGCGATCGCGCAAACCTTCACTCAACTTCGGCCCAATTCCAGGGACGCGCTGCAAATCTGCAAGGGAGGTAAAAGGCTGTTGCTGACGAGTAGCAATAATGCGTTGCGCGAGTTTTGGCCCCACTCCCGGTAACGTTTCCAACTCCGCTTGAGAAGCCGTATTAAGGTTAATAACTTGAGTAGGATTAGGAGTCGTGGGGGCTGCAATTTGAGGACAAGTTTGATTTGCTTGGGCAATTTTGTCTTGAATTGACGGCGGTAAACCCAAAGCCGCGTTATGATAAAGGCGCTCAAACTCTCGTTCAAAATGAGCCGCGACAACGGGATTACGAATAATTAGTAGAGTTTCGTCGTTATTATGATTTGCTGCGGCTGACCAATTATGAGAGCCTGTAATTACAGTATTTTGGTCAACTACGCCAAATTTATGGTGTAATTTGTCGCCTCGGACAAGTTGCGGAATCCCCACAGAAGCAATACCCACTTGCCAAGGTTTATTATCCACTTCATACTGACAATTAGCAGCCAAAGCCACCCCCAACATATCCAACCCTTCACTATAGTTGCGAAAAGCAAAACTCGGATCGATTAAAGCTTTGACTTCTGCCCCTTGTTGATAGCGCGTTTCGAGAATATCAACAATCGGTTGCTCAGAAAAAACAAACAAAGCCAGATTGACCGATTTTACCGCTTGAGCCAGGGTTTGACCAATCAGACCATTACTACTGCGCGACCAAGGTTGCGTCGGTGAGATGGGGGAAAACTGCACAGTAACCGTCGATTCTCCCAATTGTAGGGTTTGGGGATTGCGAGGCGGTTTTCGTAAGCCAAACAAACTATCCGGTTTCCCTCCGGGGCCATCTCCCCACAAATAATTAAATTCCTGGGTAAACATTTGGGCAATTTGGGGGCTTTGAATCCGCAGTAAATTGTTAGCATTACCTCGCGTTTCCGGGGCTGCAATATCCCCATGCGTCCCACTGAGGGTTAAATTAACCGACCCCGTTAAAACGGTTACTCCGTCGATAATCGCAAATTTGTGGTGCATCAAACCACTACCTTTAGACCCGTCGGCAGTATCGTCAATCACGGGGATTCCGGCATTGGCTAAAATAACGAGGGCATCTCTTTGATTTAACTCCTCTGGTGCAAGTTGTCCGTCTTGATTCAAATCTACAAAGGCTCGATATTCGTCGTAACGCTCTTTTTGTCGGGCATCGAGTTGGGCGACTTCTGACTCAGTAAAGGTACTATAAGAACGGCTGTAAGTATTTTCGAGAATGACGCGCACTTTTACCCCCGCTTGGTAGCGATTCGCGAGTGCTTGAGCGACTTTAGGCAAGCGTAATTCTTGAACCGCTAAATCAATCTGAGTTTGAGCCGCATTTATCCCATCAATAGTAATCTGTTCGAGATCGTCGCCGGGTCGTTCGATGTTGCGATACCCGTCTGTATAATCGGCTCCCTTCGCTTGATTTTGGTTCATATAGACCTGAATATAAGCATCTTGGGGGAGGGGGTCAGGTCGCGTACTGAGGGGGTTAGAACGCCAGAAAAACGCCACCAGCGCCAGGATTAAACCCAACCCCATCAAGCCGAGAAACACCCAAAAGCGACGCTGCCCTTTCATGATTCGATCTCATTAATACATGGCATTACTGTATCATTTGATGGAAGTCCTGACGAGAGGATTCAGTTTGTTTGCGTCGTTCCCTAATCAAGGCACAGCCTTATTGTTTCGTTCCCAGGTATAACCTAGGAACGAGGCTATATTCAAGAATCAAAACTTCTCTGATAGACTTTCTGCATCATCTCCCAGAAAGAACGATATCGATAAGCACCAGGGTATTTACAACCAAAATCCCAGGCTTCCCATTCTTTTCTAGTGTCAACAATTTGGGGGTTAAGAAGATAAAAATAGCCATCTTCATCAGAACTAATTAGGAGTGCAGTTTTTAGGTATTGACCTCTGATCCAGCAGCAATCTTGATGCTCTCCATACTGAAAATACTTTTCATCTTCAATTTCATAACCGTCATCCCAATCTTCTATCCAATCTGAATTATCTTCAATCAACCATTTAATTTGCTCTGTGCCATATAATTCACAATATTCATTGACTATCGTAAAACCATTAGAAGCTAAGAGAAAGTTGCGATAGCTTGAGGGTAGCTTTTCTCCTAATCGTTCCTCTAATTCAGCAATTTCTGCCTCAGTAGAGTTTTTCTGAAGACAGCTTTTTCTCTCTAATGCATCTGAAAAATAAAATTCATAATTTTCCAGATGTTCTTCATCAATATTGTTTAATATTGCTTCATTCCATTGCTCTAAGAAATTTCGCCAATCATCTACGGTTGGGATAAATCCAATATTTGTCGGAACATAATTTCTGCTGTTGACTAAATCCAAAAAATCTTGGGCTTGTTCTTGAGAGAGAGGAATTTGATTCTGCAAAACACCTGCTGCAATTCTAGCCATCAAATCAGGTAAATTAGCCACAAGACGCAAACCACTCTCTAAACTTTCTAAGGATTGCCACCATCTTTGGATAAATCTGTCAGCATTATTTATATCTTCAAGATGAAGGTAAGTGCGTATGCCAAAAATAAGAATGTCTCGTTCAATATAGCTGAGAGGATCGAGTTGCCAAGCCTCAAGAACATCCTCAAAAAGTTTCAACCATTTACTGGCTTCCTGCCATTTACCATGATTAACATAACGTTGAGAAATGACTCGGTGTAAATCTTGTAAAAAACGACGTACTTTAAACCTTTCATCTCCTTTGATATCAACCTGCGGATGAGTAAGTTCGTATAAAAAAGCTTGACTCCAATTACCGGAAGGCATAGGGACATGAAACCAGCGATCTATACCTGACACGCCTTCATATTCCCGCTGTTTTAGATGGATATATTGCTCAAGCTCACTTCCTGACATTTCCTGCTCTGAAAAACCGCGAGGACAGGGAATTTTTAGGAAATAGCATAAAGCTGGAATAATTACTTTTAGAGGATGAGTAAGAACACTTTTTTCGCTAATTTTTAGTTCTCCCTGAGTGAGTTTTAGAAATCCTTGGTAAGCCATTTCAGGAAAACCCGCAAATAAAAGAATTGTACTTGCTTCCAACAATAAAGGCGATACTTCATCAGGAGGTAATGTCTGTATTTTCTGCCCCAAATCAAACAAATATTGGCTGTCTATTGATTTTGTATCTGTCATTTCAACAATACTCCGGGCTTTTTCTGTTTATATACCAGTGCTTTCTATAGTATCTAATTTTTAAGCGATCGCGCTCTTAAGAGAGATAATGATAAGAGGCGATATCAAAAAGCATTAACTGACAGCATACTTGGTAAACTTCCTTAGAAAAACGGACTTGAAAGCAAGAACAATATCGCTTTCGGGAATACCCATTTCTACTAATTCTTGAGCAATTCCTGGATCGGTTTTATCTTGCTGAATCCAAATTTTATTATCTTTAAGATCGAGATGAACCAAGCTGCCATAAACTCTTATTTGCTCGTGCCATCCTATTACCATCACTAAGTAGTGACCCTTCTCGCGATCGCAAATAATTTCAACTTCTTCTCCTTGCCGCGTTACCATATCCGAGAAGCTACTCAAAATTGTTTCAATCACCTCTTGATAATTTAGTTTCTCCATAACACAATCTCCTCTGTATGGGGTCTAAAAACTAAAAGTTTTAAGTCATGTTCTTCAATTCTTTTTTGAATAAAGTTTAATTGAAAAAAATCGCGATAAATTTCTAGCGGAATAGCGAGATACACTGTATAGTCGGGCATCACTTCTCTTAACCCCGAACGATAGTTAAGATATTGACCCAGAGCTGCATGAAATTGATAAAAATTTGATTCTTCTTGAAAATTTTTAACTTCAACAGCAATTTTTCGACCATTTTTCTCCGCACTAATTAACTTTTGTGCTGCTAA
>JBKHDX010000046.1:0-25778 GCA_046541115.1 Spirulinaceae cyanobacterium
GTCATCAGTTATCAGTCATCAGTGACCAACAACCAACAACCAACAACTAATTATCGGAAATCACCACTCCCCAAGTATTGAGAGTATTACCAATTGTCTGGTCGAGACGCGATCGCGCATTGAGGTAACTAATTTTGGCATTGAGTTCGGCGTTGCGGGCATTGACCAGTTGTTGCTGAAGATCGATGACCTCGCGAATATTGCCCCTTCCCAGTCTGCGAAGCTCTTGGGCGATTTCTAAATCCTGTTCGGCGAGTTCGAGGGCTTGAAGCGCTAGTTGGACTTGTTCGTATTGTAGCTGTACATCTCGGAGGCGGTTCTCTAGTTGAATCTCTAGGCTTTCTTGAAGTTCGATGCTGTTGTTTTGGGCTTGTTGCAGTCGGACTTGACTCCGTTGAAAATCACTTTCGCGGGTGCGATCGCCCAATTCCTGACTCGCGACTAAGCCAGCACGGAGATCGCTGCGGCGATCGCGGGTTTCCCCATAGCGGGCTTGAAAATCGAGATTCCAGCGTCGGTTGTCTTCGGCTTTGAGTAATGCGAGTTCGGCTTGTTGTTGAGCCAGTTGGATTTGTTGCAACCGGGGCTGATTGGCAAACATAAACTCTCGCAGTTCCTCTGGGTTGAGTTCAGGGGGTTCGACGGTGGGTTGTTCAATGGCGATAATCGGGGTTTGTGGGTCGATATCCAGTAAATTAATGAGTTGGAGGTAAGTTTGTTCGAGATTGTTGCGGGCTGCGACTAAATCCACCTCAACGCGAGCAACTCTGGCTTCACTTTGTACCAAAGCAACCCGCGCTATCCGTCCGGCTTCGACGAGGGCGCGATCGCGCTCGAATAAGCGTTTCGCATTCTCTAGCGCTGATTCTTGAATTTTGACTTGTTCTTGGGCTTGCACCACGGCACGATAAGCCAAAATCGTCTCAGTGATGGTATTGCTGAGAGTCGAGCGTAAATCAAGAACATCAAATTGCGCTTGCAGACGGGCAATATTTACATCGGCCGTATTCACTGCCACCCCCGCATTCCGCAGTAAAGGCTGTGTAAAAGTGAGAGAAACCCCTTGACCCGATCCACCTCGACTTTGAGCGTTTGCTTGCCACTGCGCCCCAAATTCGGCTCCTGTGGGCATTTTGATGGCAACATTGGCTCCGAGTTGTAAAAGTTCGGTGGTTTGGTTGATGTTATCGTTTCCGGTTCCGGTAATAACCCCTTCAACGCGGGGAGTGAGTCTGGGGGTAAAGACGTTTTCTGCGACTGCTAAATCGGCTCGTTGGGCAATGCGTTCGAGGTAAGCATTTTTGATGTCGCGATTATTGGCTAACGTGAGGGCGATCGCGTCGGAGAGCGTTAAGTTTAAGGGTTCTGTCGGCAGGGTTTGGGCTTGCTGGTTTGAGGAGTTAGCAGGAGGACGACGGACAAAGGAGAGTAAAGAGCGATGGGGTTTCGGTTGACTTGTCGTCTGGCCATCTGCTTGAGGAGAAGGGGCAGATCGACGAGGACGGATGTTGAGAGGATTGCCAGAGGAAGGCGATCGCGAGAGAATACTGGCAACCGGATCGGATTTTGGCGGGTTTTGGCTCGTTTGAGGTGGTAAAGGCGCGATGGGGGCGTAAATTTGCCGATCTACTTGATTTGACCCTAAAAGTTGCGGCGATTCGGTATAGTTTGTTTGTTGATTAGGAAACGATTGATGGCTTTGGGGAATGACTTGAGGGGCAATAACATCGCGAGCTTGGGGAACAGAAGGGGAAGATGTGGTGTGTAACGCTGCGGCTGTGGTGAAAACAGCCCCTCCCACGCAGGCGATCGCCAAGCCCAATTGCGGCGGCCAAGCTTTCAACAACGAGAAACGAGACGGAACAGGATAAAAGCGTCGTGACTTTGGGTTAATGCTCGGTTTGCGCGACAAAGACATAAAACAATAGGGAACAAAGAGAACAAAAAATTATGCCCAAACCGCCCAATCTTACCTTAGTTGCGGCTGCGTAACGCTTGGACAGGTTCGAGTTGACTGGCTCGTAGCGCCGGGAAAAAACTAGAGCCAACGCCTACACAAAGTGCTGCACCCAAAGACAATCCGGCGGTCATCATTTCAAAGTTATAGGGCAACTCGAAGCGATTGGCAACTACCCGCGTCAGTCCGTCTACCGCGATCGCGGCACTCGTTCCCCCCATTAAACTCAGCAATACCGCTTCGAGGATAAACTGTAACATGATTGTGCGCTGCGTCGCTCCAATCGCCCGTCGCAATCCAATTTCTGGGGTACGCTCCATGACCGAGGCGATCGTAATATTGGCAATACCCACCCCCGCTACCAGTAGGGCAATGATTCCCACAGCTAATAAGCCCCGCGAAGCTAAGGTCAGGGTTTCTTTTTGCTGCAAAATATCTTCGGCGTTGTTGTTCGTCCAAATGTCTGCTTGAGGAAACCGTTGTTTCAGTAAAGCTTTGACTTCTTCCTCGACGCGAATCAAGTCTTCTAAGCGATGAGGGCGAAGATGGAGACCATTAATTTGTCGAAAACCGCTACTTGCTTCGTATAATGCTAGAGAAACCAGCATTTCGCCTCTCGGTTCGGCATCTTGCGATCGCAATTTTGTATTCATTAAGCCAATCACCAGATGAGGCCGTCCCGACACATAAATCCGCTTTCCAATCGGGTTTTGACCTAAATTCAGTTGTTCTGCCAGCAAGCGATCGATCGCTACCACCGGACGATAATTCTCAAAATCCGCTTGATTGAAAAAGCGACCTTGCAGGATAGATCGTCCTGAAGTCAATAAATGATCCGGAGACACAGCCTCCACATAAGTTTCGACCGTATTATCTTCATAAGTCGCATCCCCATAATCATAAAACGCCGAACCGCTAACCGCTTGTAAGCCTGCAATCTGACGTTTGACCCAATCAATATCCTCTGAACGTAAATTGGGGCTATCTCTTGACCACAGAGAAATACGAACTTGCGGGGCTTCCTGCTTGGCTAATTGTGCTTCAATAACGGCGGTACTAATCGTCCTAACTTGTAAGGTGGCGTTAACGGCTGCTACGCCCATAAATACGCCAAAAGTTGTCAAACCCGACCGCAAAGGATTACTTTTAAGGGATTGCCAGGTTAAACGCAGTAGATCGAACTGTCTCATGGGTTAGGTTGTTGTTGGTTATTGGTTGTTGGTTGTTAGTTGTTGGTTGTCGTCAGAATCCCTCAATTGGTAATTGGTAACTGGTAATTGGTCATTGGTCATTGGTCATTTCCTCCCCCACTGCCTACTGCCCACTGCCCACTGCCTCAATCGGAATACCCGGTTCAAGTTCGAGGTCTGGACTCGGTTGAATAACGCGATCGCCCACTTCTAAACCCGATTTGACCTCAACTGTCGTCAAACTTTCTAAACCCAGGGTAACGGGGCGTTTCTCGGCGACTCCGGCATCATTGCGTACCCAGACCCAAGCCTCGTCCCCGTCTCTTTGGATAAGTTCGATATTGAGCGAGATGACATTGGTTTGTTCGGCTAAGATAATCTCAGCATTCACAGAACTGTCGGGAATGAGCGCTTGACTAGGGCGGTCTAGGGTCAAAATCGCGGTTACTGTGGCTTGGTTGCCGCGACTGGAGTTATTATCGTCAGTTTTCGCGATTTGCGCTACTTTTTCGACTCTGGCGGGGTATTCTTCGGCATTGGGGCCAATGATGCTAACGATCGCCTTTTGACCCACTTTCACTTTCGCTGCATCGAGGGTAGAGAGTTGTACGATAACTTCCTCGCGGGAGGGATTACCTAAAACCATGAGAATATTGTCAGTTTTGACCACATCTCCGGGTTGTACGGCTAAATCAAGGACTTTACCGTTAATGGTGGCGACGATCGCGCTTTCTTGGAGTTGGGCTTGGGCTTCTTGTAAGTCTAAAAGAGCGAGATTGAGGTCGCGTTCGGCACTTCTGACAGCAATTTTAGCTTGATTGAGTTCGTTTTCGGTGTCAATCAGGTTGGATCGCGGTTGGTTACGAGCGATCGCGATTTTGGCTTCCAGACTTTGGACTTCGAGTTGTTGTTGTTGGGCTTTGAGTTGAGCATCCCGCAGTTGCGATCGCAATCCTTCAATTTCTTGTTCTTGTCGTCGTACTTCTTCGGCTGCAATAAAACCGCGATCCAACAGGTTTTGTAACTCGTTTAATTCCCTTTGTTGTCGTGCGAGTTGGTTTTGGGCTTCAGTAATTTTCTCGCGATCGCGCTGAAGTTGCAATCTGGCTTTTTCTAATGCCACTTCATCTGTAACGATCTCTGTATCTATATTGTTACGGGCTGCATTAAACTTAGCTTGGGCCGATCGGACGCTTTCTTGTTGCTGCAACAAATCCAACTCTCGCTTTTGGATTTCTAACTGTTTTTGAGCCACGGCGGTTTCCCTTGTCCCATCCCGCAGAATAATCAAGGGTTGTCCGACACTCACCTCCTCGTTAACCTGCACTGCCACTTGCTCGACCACTCCTAACTCTAGAGGGGATTTGAGGGTTTGTTGATTGCCGAGTTTGACCACACCACTCACACTCAGGGTTTCGGCCACAGTACCTCGTTCTACGGTAATCAGACTAGCTGCGACTTCTTCAGCCGTGGGATTCCCCAACCGCATATAAGCGAGAAAAACACCAATTCCGACGATCGCGATCGCCCCCGACCCCAAAATCCATCGTTTTCCCCTTTGCAATCCCTTGCTATAGTCTTTTGTCCCGGCAGCCATGATGCCATCCCTACTAGCCGTTAAATCTTATTTCTCAGTTATTCCCAACGCCTTTGAAAATTATTTTTTCTAGTATAGAGAGTTTAATATCAGTAGGGGTAATATTTTAGTTAATCGAATGAGGTGGCTGCATCATGCTCTTATGGCGTGCTGTACTAGACCAAGAATTATCCGATCTCCGACTTTACAAGGTTTTTCGCAACCCCACAGGCATAGAAACCAAATACTTTTCTGAATCTGCCGCTGGAGCAAGTTGGTATGCCAGACAAGCTTATAAAGCGTGGCCTCAAGAGGGAGCTTATACACTCATTCAAACTTCTATTCCCAAACAACTGATAATACCAGTAATGATTGTTATGGTTGATAGGGGCATTAGAGCAACTATTGTTCCAACTGAATTGTTATCTCAACTTACAATCCCGGTTATATTACCATATTTATTACTTAATTAAGGAATTTTCTAAATTATGTTAAAGTTAGTCATTGCTGATGACTCAGCCCACACTTTGAAAAATTGGTCTAACGTTTTTTCTGAAATTGATACTATTTACACTTTAGAAAGCAATATTCCAACCTGTATGAGTTTACCCAATATCGATGCTGTACTAATGATGGGGATGTTTGCTCATCAAAGATACGGAGGTCAGCCTAAAATGGGAGAATCGCAAGTGCTTCCGACCCAAGGAGCATCGGGTATGCCAAAATTTGTTGTGACTACACCTCCTTTTCCCGCTCATCTCAAAAATCAAAATAGCGCAGGTCAAAAGGAAATTATTTCAGCCCCAAACGAGCGGATTTCTACTGATGAAGAAACTTATATTTTATTTACAAAAGTATTTGAATGTATCAATCAATTTAATAAACTCTATCGAGAAACACCTCTACAAACCCTAGCAATTCATTTATCTTTTCTCAATTTTTCTCAGAATCAAACTGATGTAGAAGCGAAAGCAGCTTTGAGGGCTTATCGGGAAATTTACCCAATTTCAGCCCCTTTAAAGAATAGCCGTTAATTCACTGAGATTTTTCTATTGATATTCACTCAACAATTGGGGTAAATAGTCGTAACCATCTACACCAATTGCTTTAATAATTTCCGATCGCCCACTTTCTAAGGCAGCATTAAAAACATCTTCGCCCCATTTACCCCGCAATACTACTAACAATCCTGCGGCTTGTCGCCATTCTACGGCCTCAATCTGATATAAACCGTACATCGCCAAACTGCCGTAAACCACTGCATTTTGAAGTATAGATAAGCTGTAGTAAGCTTCAGCGAGATAGCGATAGGTCAGCCCTTGTAAATAGATATCTCCGACTTTTGCCGTTAATTCTAAGGCTTTGGCGAGATAAATTAAAGCATCTTGAGCGCGATCGCCCTCGGTATCGGGGGAGGCGATCGCCCGCACCACATTGGCCACCCCTAAGCTATAATTTGCCAAAGCCAGGGTTTTGAGATCGCCGACACGCTCAGATAATTCCAAACCTTGCTCTAAATAGGTCATGGCGCGATCGCATCCTTCCGAATCCAAACGCTCTAATTGGGTTGCAGCCAACACCTCACTGTAGCCAAAATTTACCAACGCATTCGCTGTCCCCACGCGATCGCCTACTTCCCTGGCTAAAATCAAAGCCCGTTGACTGTAACGAATTGCTTCTTGATATTGCTTCTGACCGGCGTAAATCCGGCTAATATGATTCAAATTGGCAATTTCACAGGCTCGATCTTGGGTTTCTCTGGCAATTTCTAGGGCTTGTTCGTGAAAATTCACGGCGCGATCGTCCCGTCCTAAAAAGCGCTGAGAATAGCCTAGCAAGGTCAACAAGCGCCCCTTTTCAGGAGTTATATCCCATCGTCCCAACGGCTCATCGAGGTACTTTAACGCCTCTCGTAAGGACTCTCCGCCTAAACTGATTAAAATGCCGCCGTATAAGGGAAAATCCTCGCGATTGGCGAATAACCGTAAAAATTGTAGCATCACCTGAAAACTACCTTCAGTTAAAGCAGGACGACCCAGGAGTTGTAAACCATTCCACAACTGACCCCACAATGCAGCAAACGTCAATAAAGTACGATTGGAAAGTTGTTTCCCCACTTGCGCGTCGTAGGGTTGACGGTCAAACCAACTCACCAAACTACGTTGCAATCCCTGAAAAAATACCGCTAACGCCAAGATTTCTGAGGAGTCGAGACTGGGACGAGACTGTACCCAATCCATGGGCGATCGCTGTTGGGCTAAAAAAGCTAAAAAAGTTTGAATTGGCTTAACATCCGTCTTTTTAGACCATAATGACCAGGGTTGCACCTCCTGAGCCACACCCCCAAAGCCTAGATTTGCCCCAGTCCCATACAGCCAACTGAGCAAATCCGGTTCGAGGGCCGTAAAAGCCTTGAGTCCGTCGGCGATTCCTTGGGCAATTTCCGTTTCTTCTTGCTGTTGTAAGGCAGTCCCCAAAGTCCCTAATTGGTCGAAGGGAAAGGGCTTCTTTTGATTGGGGTCAAGGCTTTGTAAGGCGATAATTAAGCCGTTGTCGCTGTTTTGAATTTGCTCTACAGTTGTGGCAGTGCGATCGCGCTGTTGGTTTTCTTTTTGCCAACGTCCCCATTCTCCTTGTACCATCTCTAACGCCCGGAAAATTCGCGCTGCTTTGAGTTTAACCTCTAGTTGGGCTTGGGTACTCTCCATCCGTTCGGCTAAACAGCGTTCAAAAATTTCCCCTGTCCCCGGTTCAATTCCCGCAACCAGCTTTTTATAAACTTGGGCTTTCGAGCTAATTTTGCCTTTCAGGGTTAAGTCTGTAATTTCGTCGATTAATTCAAAGTAGCGATCGCGCAGGCTTGACATCGGTTATCAATCAATGAGTAATTTACAATTTGCAGTGTAAAGAATTAACAGCGATTCAATCCATTACCAATTCCCAGAAAGCACAAACAACAAATAACTAATTCTTAGAAATTTTAAAAGAAATGGGTTGCGCGGATTTTTGAGGGGTTTGGGTTTGCGATTGTTGTAGGGATTTAGCCGGGTCGAGTAATTCGCCGTTCACTGTATCCATCGGACGCTCAAACCAAGAACGCAAGCCCTTATTAGAGTTGGACGCGATCGCCAACATCACCCCCGCGATCGCGTACAACGGTAGCGGCAATGTCACTTCTTGAAGCCACTGATAAAACTCCACCACCCCAAACAATAACGCCACACTCAGCAACCAAACTTTCATCAAAACCTCCCTTTCTGGCCTACGCTTGGCTATTTTATACCAAAGTAAAATCGCGAGGGGTTGTTGGAATCATAAAACCCCTCGCGATCGCGACCGTGAATCGGTAAAAAAACTAGACCTTAGCGGTCTCCTTCGGAGTAGATTGACCCGAAGTAAGGCGTTCGTAAGCTTCACGCATTTTCAAGCCCACCAGCACTTGGAACAAGCCCGAACCATTGGTAGAACCGGGATAGTCTTTGTGTTGCAGCAACAATTCGGTCATTTCGCCGTAGTGCTTGGTGGAAGTCTTGCTCAAATGGCTTTCGATGTAGATAACTTCTTCAAGGTTATCGAATTGACCATCGACTTCTAAAATTGAGACTTCGTGACCCATGTAGCTATCGGGGCCGTAGTACATTTTAATGCCTGGATAAGTACAAGTCAGCTTCCGACCGCAAGGCCGCCAATCAATGGTAGAACCTTCATCGAATAAGTAAGCGGTATCGAAAGTCGGTTTCCCTTCTTTTTGAATCAAGCGGACTCGCAGATACTTACTTTCTTTGTCGTCAATGAGTTGCGTGGGCAACACTTCGATGACCACATCGGCGTATTCTTTTTGGGGTTCGATGTAAGCGGTGAAGTCAGGCTTTCTGGCTCTAATCGAGGCCACAATATCTTCATAAGTGTGGCCCCGTTCAGCCATATCCCGCTGAATCTTCCAGTTAATTTTGACTTCCTCGCTAATGTCGAGGTACACGCTAAAATCGACGAGTTCGCGTACCCGTTCATCGTATAAAGGATGTAACCCCTCAATCACCACCACTTTGTTCGGTTCAACTCGTTCGGGGGGATCGAGTTCCCCGGTTTCGTGGTTATAAATCGGTTTGTCAATGGCTTTTCCTTCTTTGAGCGCTTTGACTTGCTCGTACATCAAGTCAAAATTATTCGCTTTGGGGTTCAGCGCCGTAACACCCGCTTTTTTTCTACCCTTTCGGTCAAGGCTATGATAATCATCCAAGCAGATGACCGTCATAAATTCTTTACCGAATAAATCTTCGAGACGACGCAGAAATGTAGATTTGCCGCAGCCAGAATCCCCTGCGACTCCGATCAGAACCACTTGGTTCGACTGAGTGGTCATAGTTTCCCTCTAACACAAAACAAATTTGATTTTTTTAAATAGCCCCAAAAAGCTAAAACTAAGCATTTATAGGGGTTTCCGTTCTTTTGCAAACAGGCTGCTTTACCCATCAGCCTGACATTTCCCCAAAACAGGTGATAGCTGTTTGAGAAAATTCAACAAAACCGAATCTAGTAAGTATTTAATACTAGAGACTTAAAACTGGATTCTACCAGAACGGAATTGACCCTACAAGGCTGAGTTGGCGCGGAAACGATCCCGCCCCCAGTAAATATGCTAAGGTAGCCCGTGCATTTTGGCTAAAGAAAAAATAAAATTGCTGCATTCTTTACAGTAAGTTGTCGTCGCCTTCGCTATGCTGTGGCCGTACAGTTCTGTTGCTGGTCAAGACTCGTGTTGTACGGCGGCAATTGAACCGACTCCCAAGACTTCAGCAGCCTGACAATGCTAGGCTATTAAGGGTTGAGTGCCTATCAAATCTGACTCTAAAATCTCAGGCGATCGCTCCGGTTTTATTCCGATGCGATCCTTGATTTGCAGTTAAAGTCAGCGATAAGCTTCAGAATAACTCAGAAGAAAATCACAATTTTTGGGAGTAACAGCATAAAAATATGTACGGTTCTAGCACAGCAGCCCAAGCTTCCGGTAACAGTGAAGCCGGGAGTCGTATGTTTGTTTATGAGGTAGTCGGTCTGCGTCAAAATAGACAAACCGATCGACTCGGCTATCCCATCCGTCGCAGTGGCAGCATTTTCATCACCGTGCCTTATGCCCGGATGAATGAAGAAATGAAGCGAATTACCCGTTTAGGGGGCAAAATCGTCAATATTACCCCCCTAGACTCCGAAAACAACACCAACGGCCAGCAACAGAAACCCGCCCAAAACAAGAAGTCCATGGTTCAAGCTGACCAAAAACAAGAAAGACCCACAACAAAAATTCCCGTTAATATTTACAAGCCTAAAAATCCTTACCTTGGCAAATGCTTAGAAAACTATGAGTTGGTTGGTGAAGGGGGCATTGGTACAGTGCGCCATATTACCTTAGACCTGTCTCAAGGAGACTTGCATTACCTCGAAGGCCAAAGTATTGGGATTGTTCCCCCTGGGGAAGACGAAAGAGGCAAACCTCACAAACTGCGCTTGTATTCTATTGCCTCTACTCGTCACGGGGATAAGTTAGACGACAAAACCGTGTCTTTGTGCGTGCGTCAACTGGAATACGAACATCCCGAAACCGGAGAAACCGTGTATGGGGTGTGTTCGAGTCATTTGTGTAACCTCGAAGTCGGCGCAGAGGCTCAAATCACCGGGCCGGTCGGGAAAGAAATGTTGCTTCCCGATGATGAAGATGCCAACATCATCATGCTGGCTACCGGAACCGGGATTGCGCCGTTCCGGGCTTACTTATGGCGGATGTTCAAAGAAAAAGAGCAAAACCCCGATTACAACTTCAAAGGCTTTGCTTGGTTAATCTTTGGTATCCCCAAAACCCCGAACATTCTGTATAAAGAAGAACTCGAACAACTGGCCGCAGAATATCGGGATCATTTCCGCTTGACTTATGCCATCAGCCGCGAACAGCAAAATTCTGAAGGCGGTCGGATGTACATCCAACACCAAGTTGCGGCTCATGCCGAAGAAATATTCGAGTTAATCAAAAACCCGAAAACCCATACCTATATGTGTGGTCTCAAGGGTATGGAACCGGGGATCAACGAGACCTTTACCCAAGAAGCGGAAAAAGTCGGTATAAATTGGGACGAGTTCCGCAAATCCATGAAAAAAGAAGGCCGTTGGCACGTTGAAGTGTACTAAGTTCGGTTCTTTCGATTCGCTCTAATTTTCTGGTTATTAACCAATCATGGGTGATGCGCCTTTTTCCTGCACTGCATCTGCGGAGTTAGGGAAAAGGCGCATTAACTTTAATTGGAGCAAGCAACCACCAAGGTTGCTGTTAAAATGAGAATTAAGTTAACTTTAGTTAAGCTAAAGATCGCGCATTGCAACTTTTTCGGGTAGTGCTGACGCGATCGCGCCTTTGCGATCGACCGTCGTACTCCATAACAAGACAAGATAAGCAACAAAAATCTATCTAGAGAACTTTAAAACATGAAATTTTCCTGGAGAGTAATTCTACTGTGGACAATCCCCGCCCTCGTGATCGGGTTCTTTTTGTGGCAAGGCACTTTTGCACCCACCACCGCCAATGTAGGCAATAATACCGCCAGCACTCGCATGACCTACGGGCGCTTTCTGGAGTATCTCGAACAAGGTCGCGTGGGCAGTGTAGATTTGTACGAAGGCGGTCGCACCGCGATTGTACAAGCCATTGACCCCCAACTGGATAACAAAGTTCAAACCTTGCGGGTAGACTTACCGGGGAATTCGCCAGAGTTAATTGCCAAGCTGCGAAGTAACAACGTCGCCCTCGAATCCCATCCTGCTCGCAATGATGGTGCGCTATGGGGCTTTCTAGGGAATTTGATTTTCCCGATTTTACTGATTGGGGCATTGTTCTTCTTGTTCCGTCGCTCGAGCAATATGCCCGGCGGCCCCGGCCAAGCGATGAATTTTGGTAAATCCAAAGCCCGCTTCATGATGGAAGCCAAAACCGGCGTGTTATTCGATGATGTGGCCGGTATTGAAGAAGCCAAAGAAGAACTGCAAGAAGTAGTCACCTTCTTGAAACAACCCGAACGGTTTACGGCAGTTGGGGCGCGGATTCCGAAAGGCGTATTACTCATTGGGCCTCCGGGAACGGGTAAAACCTTACTCGCTAAAGCGATCGCCGGGGAAGCCGGTGTGCCTTTCTTCAGCATTTCCGGTTCGGAATTTGTGGAAATGTTTGTCGGGGTCGGCGCTTCCCGCGTCCGGGATTTATTCAAAAAAGCCAAAGAAAATGCCCCTTGCTTGATCTTCATCGATGAGATTGATGCAGTCGGTCGTCAGCGGGGTGCGGGTATTGGCGGCGGGAACGATGAGCGAGAACAAACCCTCAACCAGTTGTTAACGGAAATGGACGGTTTTGAAGGTAACACCGGGATTATTATTATCGCGGCTACTAACCGCCCGGATGTGTTGGATGCTGCCCTGTTGCGTCCCGGTCGCTTTGACCGTCAGGTTACTGTAGATGCGCCGGACTTCAAAGGTCGCATTGGGGTGTTAGAAGTTCACGCTCGCAATAAGAAATTATCGCCGGAAGTGTCTATTGAATCCATTGCTCGCCGTACCCCTGGTTTTACTGGGGCGGATTTGGCAAACTTGCTCAACGAAGCGGCTATTTTAACGGCTCGTCGCCGCAAAGAAGCGATTACCATGGCAGAAATTAACGATGCTGTCGATCGCGTGGTTGCGGGGATGGAAGGTACGCCGTTAGTGGATAGCAAGAGTAAGCGTTTGATTGCTTATCACGAAGTCGGCCACGCTATTGTGGGGACGTTGTTGAAAGATCACGACCCGGTACAGAAGGTGACGTTGATTCCCCGCGGTCAAGCTCAAGGTTTAACTTGGTTTACGCCGAATGAAGAACAAGGACTGACGACGCGATCGCAACTTATGGCCCGCATTGCTGGGGCTATGGGGGGTCGTGCCGCCGAAGAAGAGGTGTTTGGCTATCACGAGGTCACCACGGGCGCTGGCGGCGATTTACAGCAAGTGACCGGATTGGCGCGACAAATGGTGACTCGTTTTGGAATGAGCGATTTGGGGCTGTTGTCTTTGGAAGACCAAACTAGCGAGGTCTTTTTGGGCAATGGTTTGATGAACCGCACGGAGTATTCTGAAGAAGTCGCCGCCAAGATTGACGACCAAGTGCGAGTTCTTGTGGAAAAAGGACACACAATCGCCCGGACGTTGATTCGCGACAACCGAGTTGTGGTGGATCGCTTGGTGGACTTGTTAATCGAAAAAGAAACCATCGACGGTGCAGAATTCCGTCAGATTGTGGCTGAATATGCCGAAGTTCCTGAAAAAGAACAGTATGTTCCCCAACTATAAATTTGATGGTGTTTCCCCCTAGGGGAACTTGAGGAGGTGGGTAACCATCTCCTTTTTTGTGTCTTTTGTTGCTTTTTAGTTTTCAGGGCTATGGTTAAGATTAAGAAAATATTAAGTTTTTTATATTTTTAATGCTATGAATTGGCTGCGTCGTCGCTCTCCCGTGCAATTACTTCAATTGGCTTTGGCATTACTGAGTAGCTTTTTTGTGGCAGAGTCGATCGGAGCTTGGTGGAGTCACAGTTTATCGTTGCTGGCAGATGCGGGTCATGTTTTGTCAGATGTGGCCGCCTTGGGGGTTACTCTCACAGCGATGACCCTACAAAGCCGATTTGCACCTCAGTCTCGCGTGAAGGCGATCGCGGCTTGTATTAATGGCTTGAGTTTGTTAATCGTAGCGGGGTGGATTGGCTGGGAGGCGTTGGAGCGTCTGCATTCCCCGGTTCCAGAAATTCAAGGTTTGCCGATGTTATTGATTGCGATCGCGGGGTTGGGGATTAATAGTTTTAATGCACTATGGTTGCATAGTTGTAGTTGTCACGACTTGAATTTACGGGGCGCATTTTTGCATGTTTTGGCGGATGTCGTGAGTTCTCTGGGGACGATTTTAGCTGCGATCGCGGTGGCTTGGTTACATTGGAATTGGGCAGATGGGGCCATTAGCTTGATTGTTGCCGGAGCGATCGTGATTTTGACGTTACCTTTACTGATTCAAAGTATTCGGGCTTTAACTTCGCAATCGGTTTCTCCTCCGTCCCTAACGGCTACCGAACGTCAAGAATTAGAAAAACTGTTGTATCCTTCCCTCAATGAGTTGATTCGGTAATTGGTCATTGGTGACAAGTTAAGCGATGGCATTTTTATCAAGTCATTCGTCTTGTGTACCAATGACAAAGGACTAAATTTTTTGATAGACAGAAACCCCACCGCGATCGCCCCTTTCGATGTGGTATTCTGCATCGAGGTAGGTGGTTTGTAGCCAACCTGTCGCCCAAGAGCCAAAGGGTAGGTCTAGGGCAGGCAGATTACCAAGTTTTAGTAATAATTGCGAAAAGGTAAAATGAAGGCGTTTGCTAGCGGTGTAGCGACAAGTTCCGGCGACAGTCAAACAGCCAATGGGGAAATAAACTTTGTTTTCAATGCGATTTTGGTTGAGGTCGAAGGCTTGGATAATGCGCGATCGCTGAGGAAGGTGAATTTCTTCGGTTTCGCGACGAAAGGGTAAGTTCGATGCGTTTTTTGTACCACTCGTCCACAATAACCGCCATTCTCCCGCTAAATCGGCAAAGGTGAGATAGGGGCTAGATTGCTTTTCGAGAAGGGCGATCGCGCTTTCTAAGGCATCTCGACGCACGACGCTACCTTGAGCGAGTTGCTGCAAAATTGCTTTGGGTTCAGCTTGGGTCATAACCGCAAGGCCAGCATTGTTGATTCCTTTTTAACACAAATTGTAGAGAGCGATCGCCTTTCTCCATAACGGGTTGTTTCTATATTCGCTTTTGGGAGGATTTACGAAGGAAGCTAACGCGATCGGCCATCATTTTGGATTAAATATCCCGGCAAAACGATTCAATTTTTAGCAATCTTACTTACAATTTGAACAGACTAAACCCATAATCCCCAGACTACCTTTTTTGAAAACTAATTTAATTTAAGAACATGGCTGCAACAGGAAATGAAAAATTTATTCTCGATTTAACTATAGTTTTAGGAGCTTCTGCTGTAGGCGGATTTATTGCAAATCGTTTGCGTCAACCCGTTCTTTTAGGTTATTTAGTTAGTGGTTTAATTGTTGGCCCCTTTGGCTTTAAACTCCTGAGTGAGTTACAAGATATCAAGGCTTTAGCTGAAGTGGGAGTAGCTTTTCTTCTTTTCGCTTTGGGGGTAGAGTTTTCCCTTGCTGAACTGAAAAGAGTCAAAGACATTGCCCTTCAAGGCAGTTTAATTCAAATTGGTTCGACGATTGCTTTAACTGCTGTTTTGTCGCTTTTATTGGGTTGGGTAGAGTCACCAACTCAGGGGATATTTTTAGGCTCAATTTTGTCTCTATCCTCTACTGCTGTTGTTTTAAAAACTTTAACAGAACGAGGCGAAACTAATACCATTCACGGCCAAATTATGTTAGCGATTTTGATTGCTCAAGATTTGGCTTTGGGTTTAATGTTGGCGATTTTACCCGCTTTAAATCAACCGCAGAATTTAGTCCAGGCGATGAGTTTTGCCATTCTCAAAGCAGTTTTATTCATTGCAGGGGCATTAGCCGCAGGGTATTTGCTAGTGCCTAAAGTCATTAAAACCGTGGCTAGAACTGAAAGTAGCGAGCTTTTTCTCTTAACCACAATTGCTTTATGTTTAGGGGTTGCTTTAATTACGTCTGCCTTGGGATTATCCATTGAAATGGGGGCGTTTGTTGCCGGGTTGATGATTGCTGAAATTGATTATTCCGATCAAGCTTTAGCCAAAGTTCTTCCCCTACGGGATACCTTCGCGAGTTTATTTTTTGCATCCATTGGGATGTTGATCGATCCGGTGGTGATTTGGAACAATCTCGGTATTATTTTGGGTTTAGTTATCTTAGTAATGATTGGGAAAGCTGCAATTATCTTTCCAATTGTGATTAAGTTTGGCTACTCTTTTAAAAATGCTGTTGTTGCGGCTTTAGGGCTTAACCAAATTGGGGAATTTTCTTTTGTTTTAGCCTTAGTCGCTTTGGACACGGGGTTTATTACTCAGGAAAAATATTTACTCCTTTTAGGAACCACTGCGATTACCTTAGTTTTAACTCCTCTCGAAATGCGCTTTTCCTCGCGTTTGGTGGATCGTTTAAACAGTATTCCTAGTTTGGTGAAATATCTCGAAAGGTTTCAGCGTCACAAAGAATTATCGATTCCTGAAACAATTTGCGATCATGTGGTGGTTGCAGGTTATGGCCGCGTTGGTCAAACTATTGTTAACATTTTACGCAACCAAGGTTATCCGGTTTTAGTGATTGAAAATAGTGAAGCGGCTATTCAGCGTTTGCGTCAAGAAAATATCCCTTATATTTTCGGGGATGGTGATTCAGAGTTAGTATTAGAAAAAGCCCATCTCGAAAAAGCCAAAGCCCTCGCGATCGCCCTTCCCGATCCTGCGACAACCCGCTTACTGCTTAAACGGGCCCTCGAATTTGCCCCAGAATTGGACGTAGTGGCGCGATCGCACAAAAACAGCGAAATTGATGTTTTGACTCAACTTGGCGCGACAGAGGTCGTACAACCGGAGTTTGAGGCAGGTTTAGAAATGGGGGCCCATACCCTCACCAATTTAGGCGAATCGAGAACGAGTATCGATCTCGTTCTGAACGCCATTCGCACCGATCGCTATCTCAGTGTACGGCCAAAACGGGCTTCGGAGTTGCTACAAAAAGATGTGATTGATGCAACCTCAGCTATTCATAACGAATGGGTCAAAATTCCTGAAGATTCTCCCCTCGATAATGTTACCCTAGCCAAAGCCAATGTTCGCAATTTAACCGGGGTTGCAGTGATGGCCATTCAGAGTGAAAATGGTATGGTTTATTATCCCAAAGGCGAGACAAAATTGTATCGGGGCGATCGCCTTTTAATTGTAGGGAAACGTTCGGAAGCGGCGGCATTTCAAGATTTAATGCAAGGCAAACTTGGCCTTGATAATACGAATGTTCGTTGGGTGACGCTAACACCAGAATCCGATTTAATTGGGATGACACCGACGCATTTACAACAGCAACACAATGTCATTATTCAAGCATTACGTCGTCAAGGAAAACTGTATCGTCCGGTCAATGATGACTTCGTTTTTGTGTCCCAAGATAGCTTACTGATTGGGGGAGAAGGCGATCGCATTGAATCAGTCGAACAATTAGCCCACGCAGAAGCAAAGCGTCATTTTAGGGAACAAGAGTCATAAAAAGTTGGCCTTAATTTAGTAATTTTACGGATGGGCAGCAAGGATATGTCAGTATAAACTTGGGATAACTTTTATTGCAAAAAATGACTAATTTACCTCAAATCAATGAACTTCATCCCATCTATCAAACGGCCGATCCTACCAGTCAATATTACGGAAAACTAATTAACTGGTGCGGTCAAGATGGCTTCTGGCATTATGGTATTGGTTTGTCGGATGCTAAAATCTTTGATACGGGACGAGGATTGCAAATTTTCGATCGCGACTGTGTAACAGCAAAACTTGTTTTGGGAATAGAAACGATTGAATTTTCCCCACAAAATACCATCGATCGTTTAATTCTCGCGTTGCAATGTTTTCGCGATTGGGATTATGGTTTGTTGGGGTGGAATTGCGAACATTTAGCCCGTTTGGTTGCGACGGATGTTCCGATTTCCTACGAAGTACGTAAAACTTTTTTACGTTACTTTAACCATGATGGTTATCATCCTACCGCCCAACAAGATTTTGAACAATATTTAAAGCTTCATTCCCCTCATTTATTAAATCGAGCTTAAATGGGTTTTCCTGAAGTTGATTTAATTCCTTGTTAGTAGGAACCTTTTCAGTTTATTTTAAATCTTAAGAATTCCTTTGTAAATATTTTCTTAAACTAATCTTGGTTTAAGCTTAATAAAAAAGAGACGATCGCGCATTATAATTTTTTATTATAAGGGGGCATTACTGCGGCGAAATATAACTTTTTGGATAAAAGTGTGATGCGACGACGTTCTTTTCTTAGCTATACCTTACTGTTTTTGGTGAGTTGTTCGGCGAGTCAGGATAGCAAAACTAGAAATGCGAACTCAAATATTCCCAATCCCCTACGCTTTACGGTAACGGACGCGATTAATGCAGAACAGCTAGAAGAATACCAACCTTTTCGTCAGAAACTGGCAGATTTGTTGCAAACAGAAGTTGAATTTGTCCCGGTAGAAAGTTATATGGCAGCTACAGTCGCACTTCAGAAAGGAGAAGTAGACTTAGCTTTAACTGGCCCCTCTGAATATGTAACCATTCGTGCCAGAACAAATGCTGTTCCGATGATTTCTTTATCGCGTCCCAACTATTACTCAATTATTGTTAAAAAAGCAGAGAGTGAGATTGAATCTTTGTCTGATTTACAAGGAAAAACCATTAGTATAGGGCCGGTAGGTTCGACAAGTAGCTATCTAGGCCCGACTTATTTACTGATGAAAGCCGGGTTAGATCCCAAAACTGATGTTAAGGTTAAAAGCCTAGATAAAGCCGGATTAGATGCACTTGTAGCCGAGGAAGTTGTAGCTTGGTGCGGTAGCTTCACGGATTATCAAGGCTTTTTAGAAGCTCAAAATTTACGAAAGCAAGACTTACCGATTATTGCTCAAAGTCAGCCTTTACCCAGTGATATTTTTGTCGGTAGTAGTCAACTTAACGAAGACGCGATCGCGCAAATTAGTCAAGGGATATTAGACCAAGAAAAAGCCCTCATTGAAACCTTAACGAATGTCGATGAAGGCAAATATCGTAATGCGGAACTGGCTGTGGCTAAAGATAGCGAATACGATTTAATTCGAGAAGTTTATAAAGCTGTCGGGGAAGGGAATTTTATGTAATCGAAAAACATAACGGCATCCCAAAAATGAGCCAAAAGAGTTATCTAAACTTTCTCATAAATTGAGGCGGATTCAATCTTTTAAAATATGATTTCACGTTGGTTTCATCGCTTTTCTTCTCCTCCTCATATCGCTGTCAAGATTGGTTATAGTTATGCGATCGCGATGGGAATTGCCATAGGTGGAACCACATTAGGGTTAGCGATCGCCGATCGTCGTGAAGCCCAAGCTTATCATCAACTCGCGATCGCCGACGAACAACAACACCTGCTAGGGGAACTGGAAAAAGCGGTACTCGAAGTGCAAATGCACCCCCAACGCCTCGCAACGGTTTTAGGAAATTCCTTATGGTTTGAATATGAAACCAACCGCTTTAAACACGATATTGGGCAAGTTCAACGCATTACCAGCGAAATTCAGAAATTCACCCGCGATCGCAACAGCAAACTCGCCATTAACGATAGAGAATACCGCCGCATTGCCCAAGATTATCAAGTCGCTGCCGATAATTATCAAGCCTTTGCTCAGTCCCTTTGGCAACAACTCCAACCGGGCCGCGTAACCCTCGACAATCTTACCAACGCTCAACAACAGTTATTTAACGCCACTCGTAGCGACAACGCCTTAACCTTGAGCGTTGAATTAGAGCGCCTCCACGAACGCCTCAGACCCATTCTAGAAAACGCTCAACAACAGCAAGCCCAAGCCCGAATTGCAGCCGAAGAAGCCAAAGTCCTACGCCGTCACATTCTAGCCCTCAGTACCCTCATTTCCGTGGCGATCGCGGCCATTATCGCTTATTATCTCGCTCGCGGCATCGTGCGACCCCTGACCCAACTCACCCAAATTGCTGCCAGAGTCACCCAAGAAGAAAACTTCAACCTCCAAGCCCCCATCACCACCCGCGATGAAATTGCTTCTCTAGCTGCGTCCCTCAATCAACTGATTCAGTGGATTGGTCAATATACCGACGAACTCAAACAAGCCCGCGACACCCTAGAATTGCGCGTCACCGAACGAACCCAAGAACTCAGTCAAACCCTCGCAGAACTCCAACAAACCCAAGCCCAACTGATTCACACTGAAAAGATGTCCAGTTTGGGTCAATTGGTAGCCGGAGTAGCCCACGAAATCAATAATCCGGTTAACTTTATCTACGGCAATCTTTCCCATGCTTGCGACTATAGCCGCGACTTGCTGAACCTCATTCAAGCGTATCAAGACGAATATCAAAACCCCTCCCAGGAAATCCTCGAACAGCTTGAAGATACAGATTTAGATTTTTTGCAAGAAGACTTTCCCCGCTTGCTCAACTCTATGAAAGTAGGGGCAGAACGCATCCGCGAAATTGTCAAATCTCTGCGGACTTTTTCGCGACTGGATGAAGCCGAGTTTAAAGAAGTCGATCTGCATGACGGCATTGATAGCACCCTGATGTTATTACAAAGTCGCTTCAAATCGGCTTATAATCGCCCTGAAATTAAAGTTATTAAGCAATATTCAGAGCTACCGCCGATTAATTGCTATTCTGGACAACTGAATCAAGTTTTTATGAATATTCTGGCTAATGCCATTGATGCCGTTGAAGAAGCTTGGCTGAAATATTGCCTCCCTACCCCTCCTTCTGAAGACAACGGTCACAATAGCGTTCAGTTGTGCGAGAAACCCTTTGAACCCACTATTACAATTCAAACGGAGGCGATCGCGCCGGATTGGGTTAGAATTAGCTTTATCGACAACGGCGACGGCATGACCCCGCAAACCCAACAGCGCTTGTTTGACCCCTTTTTCACCACCAAGCAGGTCGGCAAAGGAACGGGATTAGGGCTGTCGATTAGCTATCAAATTATTACCGAAAAACATCACGGCAAGCTGTACTGTACCTCAACGGTAGGTCAGGGGACGGCGTTTGTCGTCGAGATTCCCGTTTCTGCCGCGGACAAATGACAAAGGACGGGCAAACCGTCCCTACAGTCTAGGCAAAAACCAGATCGACGACTTCCTCATCCTCTTTGATTTTCGGTAGGCGATCGCCCGTCCCATCTTTACCCCAGAGTTTAATCTCTTTGACAGGGACATGAACGAGGCGATCGCTACTGAGAATTACGTCGATTTGCTCGCCTTCTGGCGGAGAAATCATCATTTGCGCCAATTGATCCGTTTTGCTGGCAAATTGTAAAGCTTGCGTACCAATATCGCCGCGATTGGCTTGACGAATTAAATTCAAGGGGAGGCGTTTGGCGTAACCTTGACTCGTTACGATGGCGATATCGGCTTCTTTTTTAAACGTGACGCAGCTTATCGCCGTTTCGGTGCGTCGCAAACGGGTGGCTTGACTGCCTTGGGCCGATCGCCCCATCACGGGCAATTGTATGTCATCAATGGCAAAGCGGAGAATCCGTCCTCCCGATGTCGCGATCGCCACTTCCATCCCGGCTTGAGCGAAGGTGAGCGATCGCAAAGCGTCATCTTCTTTGAGCTTAATCAACATCGCACCGCGATTGCTCAAGTCGGCAATTTCGGTATAAGCCAAGCGCTTCAGCCGCCCCTGAGCCGTCAGCAGGATTATTTCGGTCTCGTTAGGGTTTTTCGGGGGGAAAAAGTAAAATAAGATGCTTTCTCGCTTATTTTGAACGCTTGCAGGCAACAAATCTACAATAGCGGTATCCTGACTGCCTGCCGAGGGAATATCCGCGATCGCGAGGGGATAGGCTTTACCGCTTGCGGTGACCATCACCATAAAATCTCGCTGCTTGACAGGTTCGAGGAATACCGTAGCATCATCCGGTCGTCGCGCCGTTTTCCCTTCTGGGGGCGGTGAATGCCAGCAAATCGTCCCATTGCGCTTAATTTCTACCACCGCATCATCCGGGACGGTAAACAGGGTGTCAGCAACTTTTTGGGCGGGTTCTACCGGGGCTTTTTTGCTTTTTTTCGCCTTTTGCGGGACTTCTGGCTCCGGTTCGAGGGGAACCAGGCGGGTACGTCGCGGATCGTTGTATTTACGCTTTAAGGCTCGTAAATCCTTTTTTAGCGACTTCATCAACTCATGGCGATCGCCCAACAATAACTGTAACTGTTCGATTTGCTGGCGTAACTCCCCTTGTTCCCTTTCAAGTTTTTGACGCTCTAAGCCCGTCAAACGACGCATGGGCATGGCTAAAATAGAATCGGCTTGGGCTTCGCTAATATTCAACTGTTCTTGTAGCGAGACTTTTGCCGTCCCCCCATCCGGTGCATGACGTAAAATGTCGATCGTCGCATCCAGGTTATCCAACGCCACCCGCAACCCTTCGAGCAACTGTAAGCGGCGTTGGGCTTGGTTAAGTTCGTAATCGTACTGACGAGTGAGGGTTTCTTCGCGAAAGCGCAAAAACTGTTCGAGAATTTCCCGCAAACTCAACTGACAGGGCTTATTATCCACTAAAGCCAGTAAAATCGCCCCAAAATTACTTTGTAGATGAGTTTGTTTGTAAAGCTGTCGCAGCACTTCTTGAGGATTCGCATCTCGCTTGGTTTCAACGACGACGCGAATCCCATCGCGATCGCTCTCATCCCGAATATCCGCAATCCCATCAAGTCTACCCTGATTGACCAAATTGGCGACCTTTTCAATCCAAGCCGCCTTATTCACCTGAAAGGGAAACTCAGTAATAGCAATAACACTTTTCTCTTTCCGTCGCTTGCCCCGACGGACTTTTTCGATCCGAGCCACCCCTCGCATCGGGATAATACCGCGGCCCGTGCGATAAGCATCCTCAATGCCGGCGGTGTCGATAATTTCGCCTCCCGTGGGGAAATCTGGCCCCGGAATCAAGCGCAATAGTTGCTCGTCCGTGAGACTCGGACGGTCAATCAAAGCAATTAAACCGTCTACCAATTCCCCTAAATTGTGGGGAGGGACATTGGTCGCCATTCCCACGGCGATCCCAGAGCAACCGTTGAGTAATAATATAGGTAGCTGCGCGGGCAAAACGACAGGTTCTTGCTGAGAATTGTCAAAGTTACTGGAAAAATCTACCGTAGCTTCGCCAATTTCAGAAAGCATCGCTTGTTGAGCCACTGGCGCAAGGCGCGTTTCGGTGTAACGCATGGCGGCGGCTGGATCGTTGTCTACTGAGCCAAAATTGCCATGGCCATCCAGTAGAGGATAACGACTGGAGAAATCCTGCACCATCCGCACCAAGGCATCGTACACCGATTGATCGCCGTGGGGATGATATTTTCCCAAAACATCCCCCACCACGCGAGCGCATTTGCGAAACGGTCGGTCTGGGGTTAATCCTAGTTCGTGCATCGCGTATAAAATACGCCGATGAACGGGTTTCAAGCCATCGCGCACGTCCGGTAAGGCTCTACCGACGATCGTACTCATGGCATATTCAAGGTAAGACCGTTTCATTTCTGCGTGTAGTGCCGTAGGAATGACTTGTCCGGTCTTTAACAGATTAAGCTGTTTGGCCATGAGTTTTTCGTCCCAAATGTTTTAATGTGTTGTACTGCCCTAAGAAGATGACGGATTGTTATTGTAGTGGCAATATTACCAAAGCTGCCCGTTAATGATTTTAGTTGCGATCTTCACTCGCCTGTTCGTTCATTTTTTTTGAAGAAACCTTATGACAACCGTTCTGATTGTAGAAGACGATCCCATTAATCTTCGTGTATTTTCTAAAATTTTGACCAAGCGGGGGGGCTTGGAAGTCAAAGGAACTGAAGATGTTGAAGAAGTAATGAAAGTGGCTCAATCTGGAGAAATTGACATTATTTTGATGGATGTTTCCTTGGCTCACAGTGTTTATCAAGGTAAGGCTGTCGATGGCATTAAGATTACTCAAATGCTCAAATCTGACCCGGATACGGCAAAATTACCGATTATTTTGGTCACGGCTCACGCCATGGAAGGCGATCGCGAGAATTTCCTCAAGCAGAGTGGGGCTGATGGCTATATTTCTAAACCGGTTATCGATCACCAAGAATTCGTTAATAAAATCCTAGAACATTTACCAACACCGTCTTAGATTCCTCTCACTCAAGGTAGCATGGCGGTACGGGAGGCAAGCGGTGGAGATGGTGTGACCTTCTGCCGCTTTTTTGGCATTCCGATAAGTATTTATGTACTACAATTCCGTAATTCTGACAAGAGGAGCAGTAGTAAACAGCAAATTATTTTCATCACCATCCACAAATATTTTCTCTCTCGGCTGTCTCAGTTTCCTTAAGCTCACCATGTCTAAACCCCAACTCATGAGAAAACACACAAAGCTGTTTGCCTGGTTGATTCTTGGCGCGATCGCGACGGGTTGTTCAACTACAGCCACCGAACCTGCTAATCTGCCAACGGCAAGTGTAGCATCTCCGGCTACTCCCCAAACTGCACCCAGTCCAGTTGTGCCTTCCCCCCAAGCTGCTGCTGCTTCATCGGAGAGTAATTTGGCCAATGCTGAAGATATTGCAACGGGCGCGATCGCGGTAGCCGATACCGCCATCACCGCCGACGATTGGCAAATGGTAGCTTCTCGCTGGCAACGGGCGATTTCGCTGTTGCAAGCTATTCCTGAGTCTGACGCAAAAAGGGCGATCGCGCAAGAAAAAATCGCCGCTTACCAGAAAAACCTTACTACTGCCCAACAAAACGCCAAATCCCTACCCCCTCCTTCTTCTCCTCCTGCTGCTGCTGTCGCCAAAACCAACAGGACTACACCACCTCAACCACAATCTACGGCTTCTGCTTCTCCGAATGTTTCCTCTCCCAATGTCGCGCAAGCCCAACCTTCACAACCCCCTACAGGCGATCGCCTACAATCCCCGAAAATAGCTCTCGCTCAACATCTCAACAGTATCGGGGCTAAAGTTTACGGCACCTATTGGTGTGGGGCTTGTAAGTACCAACGGGACTTATTTGGTCAAGCGGCTGTTACCCAAATCCAAGAAATTGAATGCGATCCTCGCGGTAAAAATGCCCAGCCTAATTTGTGCCGACAAGCAGGAGTAAGGGCTTATCCCACTTGGCAAATTAACGGGCAAAATTATCAGGGGGCGCGATCTTTAGCAGAATTGGCCCAACTTTCCGGTTATCAGGGCAATTTGAATTTTTAGTTGTTTGTTGTTTGTTGTTTGTTGTTTGTTGATAAATTCCTCAATTGGTAATTGGTAATTGGTAATTGGTAATTTCCTCCCACTCCTAACTCCTCATGGCACGTTCTAGTAAGATTTCGGCAAAAACATCAAAAACATCGCGCCAGGGGCGTTTCTGGCTTATATTGGGCGGGACAATGCTCATCGCGATCGCCCTCTCTGGCGTAAATTGGACAGCATTGAGCGAACCGTTTAACAATGTGGTGTACGGCATTGACGAGCAGTATCATACTTGGTTGAGCGATCGCGGCTTGAGTTCGCCCTTGATTCTCATTCCTTTTGCCTTTTTAGGCGGATTAATTGCCAGTATTTCCCCTTGCGTGTTGGGTTTGCTTCCCATTAATCTCGGCTACATTGGCACAAGAGAGATTACATCCCGTAAAGATGCTTTTATTAAAGCCGGAAGTTTCGTCCTCGGTGTCGCGACAACCTACAGCTTATTGGGCTTATTTTCCGGTTTAGCCGTTGCTGTTTTCGCTCAATATCGCGGTTTTATCCAAGTCGCGATCGGTATTGTTGTGGTTCTCATGGCGTTGACGCTGCTAAATATCATCCGTCTCCCCCTCCCCCAAACTAACTTTTCCCTGCCCGTTTTGGGGCCTTATGGAGTCGGTTTAACCTTTGCCTTTGTCACGTCCCCTTGCAGCAGTCCCGTGATGTTTACCGTCCTGTTAATGGCAGGAGAAATGGGTTCGGCGTTGTATAGTAGCATTACCATGATGAGTTACGCGATCGGTTACACCATGGTCATTTTCCTAGCCAGTTTATTCGCCGGACTCGCCAAACAAACCCGCAGTTTCATCAAGTACACTAACACGATTCTGCGCGTTAGCAGCGTCCTTTTAATCTTTGTCGGGACGTTTTATTTCGCCACAGGGATTCGTTGGTTGTGGGCATTATGGACGGTAGGATAATAACAATACTCCAGAACCCCGGTTTCTTATTTGCTTACCCGATAAAGTTATAATTTCACGCTAGAAACCGGGGTTCTTAACCCC
>JBKHDX010000047.1:0-25755 GCA_046541115.1 Spirulinaceae cyanobacterium
ACAGAAGTGCTATTTTGAAGACTGACCGCGATCGCACTCTCTATTTATCCTACCGATGAATAAAAAACTGGCGCGTTATTTCTTCCAGTGCTTCCTGTATCTATCTGCTACCATCACAGCCATCCTGTTGTCCCTCACGGCGGCGGTTGAAGCCACACCCGTTGCTCGGACATTAGCAGAAGCCGGGATATCCACTCAGCCCATCACGCCCCAGTTGGATGCGGTTTCTCCCCCCTTCAGCGTCAACCCGGAAACCGCCGCTACGGAAATCAACCCCGAAGCCGTAGCACCCCGTCCCATCAATCACTTTCCCCATCCCCTCACCGCCGAAGATATCGAAGTGGTTGAAATCAATACTGCGGCCACTCCCTCAGACTTCCAGTCCGCTTTCAACACCTCACCCTCTCCCCTTGTCACGCCAGATTGGGAAATCTACGACACCGATTTTCCAGTAGATATCCCTGCAACGCCTCAAACCGCCGCATCCGTTGATAATCTTGAAATTAGCGCCACCTCAGTTGAAGTTTCTCCAACGCCAGAAACTTTAGCGCTAGAAACTCCCGCATCCGTCGATAATCTCGAAATTAGCGCCACTTCAGTTGAAATCTCTCCGACCTCCGAAACCCTAACGCCTCAAACCGCCGTATCTGTTGATAATTTTGAAATTAGCGCCACCTCAGTTGAAACCTCTCCAACACCAGAAACCCTAACACCCAAAACCACGACAGCCCCACCCACAGCTTCCGCCGTCAAAGTTGTCGAAACTGCCTCGACTTCACCAACTAATCTTTTTCCCTATCCTCTCCTCGCGCAAGAAGTAGACACCGAAGAAACAGAAACAACTGAAACAGAAACAACCGCAGAAATCGCAACAGAAAGCCTTTCTCCCCGCTTTGGCGGTCAATTCACCACCGGGCCCGAAGCCGGATATAACAGCAGTTATGGCAGTGTTTACGGTTGGCTTCCCCTAGCTCAAAACCCCGGTAACAGTGTCACCTTTGCCGAAGGACGGTTTAATATTGCCACCAAAGGGGGACGCTTAGGGGGAAATCTCCTCTTGGGTTATCGCAACCATATCGAAGCCAGGAATTTAGTGTGGGGCGCATATCTCGGCTACGACATCCGCAGCGACAATAGCAAAACCTACCATCAACTCAACACCGGAGCCGATATTCAAACCGGAATCTGGGAAACTCGCATTAATGGCTACTTCCCCATCGCTGATACCACCAACACCATCGCTGAAAGTAGCACTATCTTAAGCTCTACCACCACTAATCCTCAATTCGTCGGTAACTTCCTGCAATTCACCCAAACCAACACAGTCCGCCGCGAGAGCATCGTAGATTCGGCGCTGACGGGCTTTGACTTGGAAACCGGAGCGAAACTTTATGCTTGGGAAGGGGGCGACTTACGGGGCTATCTCGGCACTTATGTTTATGGTGGCGAAAACGTTTCTACCTTCGTCGGTTTCCGCAGTCGCTTGGTTGTTCGTCCTAACCGTAGCACGAATATCGGCTTGAGCCTACAAACAGATGGGGAGTTTGGCACAAACCTAATCCTTAGCGTTGGCGCGACTTTCGGCGGCAGTCGTCGTAATGACAATCCCATCACTGAATCGGTGTTAACGCGCCTTGGGGAAAGCGTACAACGACAAAGCCAAATCGCCCTCGCTCGTCGCACTAATAACACCACAAGCACTACCACAAACACTACTAACGCTACCAATCCCGCTACCGGACAACCTTGGTTTTTCCGTCATGTTTCCAAGGAGGGTAACAGTAATGGTACGTTTGAAAGCCCCTACACAACGATTGCTGAAGCCCTTAATGGCATTCCAACCGACGGCAATCAAATTGTCTATGTGCAGGGTAGTAGCACGTTTGCGGGTAATCTCAATATTCCCAGTAATGTGCAGTTACTTTCAACGGGCCCGACGCAGCAAATTAATACTACCAGTGGCAATCTGACTTTACCTTTATCGGGTAGTGGTAATACGCCGACAATCAACGGTCAAGTTATCGCTAATGCCGACAGTGTTTTTAATGGTTTTAATGTAACAGGTGGCTTAAATATCGACGGTTTAAATGGTACAAGGACTCTACGAAATCTGACAATCAATGTGGCAAATGCCAATGAAAGCGGTATTTCTTGCAGCGATATCAGTGGTAATGCGGCGCTCAACTTAGAAAATGTGACGATTAATGTCAGTGGAGTTAATAGCAATGGAGTTCGCTGTACTAATGTGGCAGGAAATGTCACAATTAACGGCGGTACTATCACTAAAAATAACAATCAATTTGCTGTTTTACTCCAAAATGTGGCAGGGTCGGTAGCTTTGACCGGAATGAATATTACTTCCAATAATGGGGGATTATTACAGGGAAATACGATTAATAATTTATCCATTACTAATAGCACTTTAGTCAGTAATAATGCTCCGGGTAATGGGATTGATTTAGAAAATGTGACGGGGACAGCTACGATTACGGCAAATACGGGGAGTCGGATTACAGGGGCAACTACTGAGGGAATATCGTTAAGAAATTCTACCGGAACGATTGATATTTCGGGTTTTGAAATTACTAATCCGGGTCAAAACGCGGTACGGGTGAGTAATGTTAGTGGTCGTTTTACTCTGAGTAATGGTACGGTGACAACGAGTGGCAATCAAGCGGCAATTTCACTGCAAAATAACACAGGCTCAACCAGTTTATCGGGGATGACTGTTACCGCAAATAATGGCAGTTTATTACAAGGCAATGCGATTAATAATCTGTCGATTACAAACAGCACTTTAGTCAGTAGTAATGCTCCGGGTAATGGAATTGATTTAGAAAATGTGAGTGGTACAGCTACAATTACCGCGAATACAGGCAGTCGAATTTCAGGAGCAACGAATGAGGGAATCTCGTTAAGAAATTCTACCGGAACGATTGATATTTCGGGTTTTGAAATAGCAGATTCAGGTCAAAATGGAGTACGGGCTACGAGCATGACGGGAACGCTAAATGTTAGTAACAATACGATCAATAATTCCCCTGCTAGGGCTTTTTTCTTAGTCAATACAGCAGGCAATCTTAATCTAACTTTAGCGAATAATCAAATTAGTAATTCTGTTGCAGATGGTATTCGCATCGATCTGAATAATACCGCAAATGTAACTGCAACTGTTTCAGGTAATACAATTGACCGTACAACTGATGCTGCTGGAGATGCTATTGATTTTGAAGCGATTGGTAACAGCGTTTTAAACCTCACAATTAGCGATAATCGCATTAGTAATTCTGGTAACTCTGGGATTGAGTTAGAGGTACAAGACACTGGTACTTTAAATAGTACAATTACGGGCAATACGATTAGTAATTCTGGCGGTGATGGTATTTTATTCCTGCACAATAGCAGTCAGGATTTACGAATGATTGTTAGTGGTAATACAATTACTAATAGCGGTACAACCGCCACTGGTATTACAACAAATGCAGGAGTACCAGTTGGAAATGAGGGAAATGGTGGTTTTGGTATTGGTGTTTTGACATTGGCTAATGGTAATTTACGATTAGATGCGTCTTCAAACACGATTACGGATAGCCAGGATGCAAAAATTGGCATTGCGGCTAATCCTGAAAGCTTGTTACCTGGAGCTAATGGAAGCTCGCGTATTGATGCAGATTTTCAATTTAATACATTATCAGGGTCAGGAAGGGGTGCATCAAAAACCCCGCTTATTAATCTTGATAGGGGAAGTTTAGGGGCTTTGGCTGATAATAATGGGACGGTGTGTGTACGTCTGCAAAATAATACGGCAAATGAACAAAACGGGGCAGCTTATTTGTTCGCAAATACGAATCCAGGTGTCGATCCTGCGGTTAATTCTTTCTTTATTCAAGATACTGCTAATACAGGCAATACAGGGACAGTGGTGCTAACTCCCGATCCTGTTGCTTTCACAACAGCACCGTGCAACTTACCGTAGTGCTGCGACATACCTTAAACGGTGGGTTACGGCGGATTGCTAGATTGCCGTCATAGCGTAGGTTTTAGCCGCCTAACCCACCCTACGAATGGCTTTCCTCCCCTTGCTGCTATTTACCCAACAGCAACGTGCAACTTGCCGTAATCTAGCCGTCGTGGCCGAGCCAGGTAATGGGTAAACTGGGGGTAGCGTCCTTAGAAGCGATCGCGTCCGTTTCTCTGTCCAACACATCCTCAACGCGATCGCGAATCTCCTCGGCTTCTTCTAGAGAATTGCCCACGCTGGTTAACCCCAACTTACCAAACTCGGACAATGCTCCCATGAGATGAAATACCGTCCCCGTCATGGTGCTACTATCAAAATGCAAGCGGTGACAGGTGATAATTTCCATGAGGTCATTGGGCAATAAGCCCTGATACTGAGGCTTTTGCAAATTATCCGAAGCGATATAATACTTGGGTTTGCCTTGTTGGGAATACAGCAACCCCGTAGAGGGATCGCTTTGACCGTTGGTGAGCAATTTTAACGCCATAAAAGGGTGCGTTGTCCCCCCTTTACGCAAATTAATCTCGATAGCTTGAATATCCCATTGATTCTCTTTTTCCGGGCGGCGGACGGCAATAAAATCGACCCCATAACGCTCTAGAGCGCCCTTGGCTGCCAGTCTTTTACCGACTTTAATGCCCATCTCCTGCAACCGCAAACGATAGGCTGCATCTGCCGGGAAACGACAGCCTAGATAAATTTGGCCGTTGGGGCCGCCGAGAATTTGGTCGTGAGTTGAGAGGATGTGGACTTGGCCATCGGGGGTAACATAACCTTGGACACTGGGCGATCGCTTATCTTCCCCTTCGATAAAGACTTCGACAATGGCCCCTAAATCGGGGATGCGACTGGAAAAGGCTTCCCAGGTTTCGCTTTGGGATTGAAAGCCAAGATGAGGGAGGCGATCGCGAATGGCCTGAATGCGTCCTTGACGACTATGCTGGTCTTGCACCGGACGCAAATCTAACAACGCATTCCCCTCCCCGGAAAAGCCTTCATTGAGCTTAATCACCATACGCTGCACATTCGGATTGCGCTCCCACAAATCCGCCGCCGCTTCTACTACTTCTTGCGCGTCCCAAGCGCTTTTAGTCCCGTCGGGGTGAGGGATTTGCGCTTCGGCAAAAATATCGCGACTGCCACTTTTTGACCCCCAATATAGCAAATCTGGAGAGCAAGCCAAGAGGGGAATATTCAGTTTTACAGATAATTCTTGCTCTAGCCAAGTTGAGTTAAAACAGACCATATAGGACTTTTGGGGACGCATGGCTTTACGAATGCGCTCGATCAGTCTCGGTCGCTCTAAAATCTTTTGAGAGAGGGGTTTGAGGGATGAGTCGTGGGTTGCAAAAAGCAGGAGGCGATCGCGAGCGTGGGAAAAGGGAATACCGGGTAATAATTGTAGATAATAATCAATAATCGCTGGAGCTAGAGGTTGCGCGGTGACATAAATTAAGCGAGTGTAGGGATTTCGCAAGCGAATGAGAGAAAAAAGCAATCTTTCTTCATAATGTAAATAACCATCAATTTTCTTAAGCTGACGTTGGTCGAGACTTAGAGAAGGAATCACTAAGATATCCCGGTCATCTTGCTCGAATAAATCAATACTTTGCCAGCGATCGCGCAACTGGCTTTGTAATTGCTGAAAATAGCCGCTTTTTTCTGTATGGCTTGAGTTGGCTGTTACCATTAATTTGTTATTGGTTATTGGTTATTGGTTATTGGTTGTTTGTTATTCCCGAAATCCCTAAATTGGTAATTGGTAATTGGTAATTATAAATTGTAAATTGTACATTATTAATTGTTAATGATGGAAACCACCACCCACGCTTTTAAAGAATGGGCGATCGCGGTCGAAGCCCTAACCCAAGGAAAAACAGTCTTGTTACTGCGAAAAGGCGGAATAAAAGAAGAAAATAACCGCTTTGAAGTGGCTCATCGCCAAATTTTACTGTATCCTACTTACGAACACCAAAAACCGCAACTCCTCAAACCCGAATATCGCGATCGCGTCACGGAAGTTGCGTCGGGATGGCATCCCCAAACCGTCCCCATTAAAAGTTGGGCATACATTACCGACATTTTGCAGATAACAGCAGCCGAAACCCTGGCACAATTGCAGCCTTATCATATCTGGAATGAAACTTTGAGTCGCGATCGCTTCAAATGGAAACCCAAACAACCCCTCTATTTATTACTGTTGCGGGTGTATTGTCTCCCGGAAACGATTAATTTGCCCTATCGTGACGAATACGGCGGTTGTCGCTCCTGGATCGACCTGGAAATACCGATTTCCCTAGAGGGTAGCATCCCGGTAATAGGCGATCGCGATTATCAAACCCCCGCGCAAACGATTCGCGATCTTGTACGAAGTGAGCATTAATGCCTAAAATTAACAAATTAATCCAAAACTCATATAGAAAAGGATAATTTTGCATGAATAAACCGACTCAAGCCCACATGAGCCAAAGCTGGTCTCAAAACCGCCCCGATGCTTTCAAAGACCTGAAAAAACGCCAGATGGAATACTACATGGGGGCAAAACTCATTGAAGTCGGTGTAGACCCTAAATCTACCATTATGCGTTGGTCGGTCGAAACTAAGGGCGATCGCGAAACCTGGACTTGTAGCACCTATTGGGGAGAGTCAAAAAACAATCTCCTCAAAGAAGAAGCTGAAGAATGAAGCAATTAGCAATTCTGGGAATAACCAACAACCAACAACCAACAACAAAACTACCGAGACAACAACACCACCGTATAAGCCGCAATTCCTTCTTCTCGACCCAGATGGCCGAGTTTTTCGTTGGTTGTGGCTTTAATGCCGATTTGGTCGGGGTTAATTTGTAACGTCGCCGCCAGTTTGTCTCGCATAGTTTTGATATGAGGTTTGAGTTTCGGACGCTCGGCAATTAGCACCGAATCAATATTGTTAATTTGCCAACCTTGGGCTTTGATTAACTCATGGACTTGGTGCAACAAAACCAAGCTATCGGCCCCCTTCCATTTTGGGTCAGTGGGGGGAAAATAATGCCCGATATCCCCCAGACTCAACGCTCCGAGCATTGCATCCATAATGGCATGGGTGAGGGCATCTGCGTCGCTGTGACCGAGGAGTCCCAATTCGTGGGGAATCGTGACACCACCGAGAATCAGGGGGCGATCGCGCACTAATTTATGAATATCGTAGCCGTTGCCAATTCTAAGATTCATTGGGGATTTTGCCATCTAAAACGCCGTTTTTTCACCGTAGGAGAGGAAAAGAGGTCATCGGGCAGTAGGATTTTATGGTCGAGTTGGGGTAACTTAAGTAATACTCCTGCCAAAAACCAATAGTACACGGCTACCGGATCGACATCTAGAGGGTAATAAAAGGTGTTGTAACTAATCAAAACCACAAACACCCAAAAACATATTCCCAATCGCTTTAAGTCCGGTTGTTGGAGGGAGCGATAGGCTTTCCAAGTTAACCAAGTCAGCATCGACACCAACAGCAAGAAAGTCAGCATCCCAAACAAGCCAATTTCATAAAGCAGTTTGGCATAATAGGTTTCAATTAACGTGGTATTGCCTAAAATTCGAGCCGCATTTGTGCCGCGGCCTAAACCATTTCCGAGCCAACCTTCTTTTTGAGACGCAATCCAGTGAAACTGCTCGATGATAAAACGATAGGGAGGGGAAGCCTGCCAGCGATTGACGAAACTTTCAATGGGGGATTGAATCTCGATGAACTTGCTGGCTAAACTTACAGCGATAAAGCTGCCAATGCCTAGTTTTATAGGAATCCAGCGACGGCGACGATCGGTTAATACTAATAAAATCAAAAAGATTGTGGGGACTAAAGCCACAGCGATACGTTGACCGGAAACGAGAGTCGCGATCGCCACATACCCCATGGCAATGATACTCCCAAACCGCCAGCGATGGGTTGTATCCCCCACATAACAAGCATAAGTGAAAAATGCCCCGGAAATCAAAAACCAGCCCCATTGCCAGGGTGAAACAAATGTACCGGGTAAACGAATTAAGCCCCATTCCGGATTGTAGAGCAATGACCCCCCCACCAAGCAACGAGCCGCTAATGTGGCTTTATTTAAAGCATAGCTATCTAAACCGAGGCTACCCGGACAAATCCCCGTCACCAAAAAACGATACTGAATCAACAGTAAAGTGCAGCATAAAACAACCAAAACCACTTGCAAGCGATTAAAGATCAGTAAATCTTTTGGGGTGCGAATCAAATAATAGCCACAAAAGAGTAAAGGAATGTGACCGACTAATATTTTTAAACCTAATAAGCCGACTAATAAAGGATTTTCTTCGCTGTCAGATTGCGTACCATTGACAAAAATCAACGTAGCGCCACACAGTAATAATAACGCCCCTAGCAGGGGTAAAAGGGGTTTAATTTGTTGTAAAAAATGGCGCAAAAATTCCCGCTTTCGCATCAATGCGATCGCAGCAGGTAGGGAAAGAGCATCGGTGAATAAATGATATAAAGGATGACCTTGACCGAGATCGCTATAAATTACAGTGCCACTAAAGGGCATATAAATCAATAGTAACCATAATCCTCCCCTGGGATAAAAGTAAGAAAAAATAGTACAACTGCACAACAAGACTGCCAAGATTCCCGTATATAAATCCTGAAACAGAGTCACCAAACATCCCACCCCCAAGAAGACTGCGCTTCCTAACATTTTAGGGTAAATGCTACCACTTTTTAGAGGTGCTGTTTCGCGCATAAGTTAGAAATCAAAAATAGGATAAAGTTGCATTTAACAAGCCATCTTCAATATTATCCTCAACCTGTTAAAGCTTAACTTTGCTAGGTTTGACTCGTCGAGATTATGCTTGATTATGTCCCTTGCCTTGGAGGGGGAGTAAATAGGATTCTCCCTCTAAACAGACCTGATAAGCTGCTCCGAAGCCCAGGACAAAGCGCCCAGATTGGGGTTTGAGTTGAATAATGCGGAAGTCAGGCAAATCTCGAAAAACTTGGATGATGTCGCCAAATTTTTCTGAAAATTGGTTGACGATCTTTTGCCAATGTTCGCTGTTTCGTTCGATTAAAGTCGCAGTACAATTAAAAGTTAAGCGGCGACGGGCGAAAATTTGTTGACTTTGGGTTTCGTCTTCGAGCAATAAAAGACTCCCTTGGGGGTTAACTTGTAAATTTTGGGTATGAGTAGACAAGCCACTGACATAAATATAGAAGTTTTTAGCTTTATCTACCACAAAAGGTGCATAACTGGCATTAGGACTTCCGGCAGAATCAGCAGTGCTTAAAACTAAACTTTGAAACTGGCTGATAAAATTTTGATATTCAATTTGGGCTTGTTCTAGTTTACTCATTGTGATTACTGTTATTACTTTGAATGGTTTAATTGCCTGAATTTAAATAAAATAGACGAGCCATAAATATCCGGAAATGAAAACATGAGTTTTAAAGAGAAGGGAGAGGGATCAATTATGCAATCTCAATCTAACAATAAAACTAAGATGACTCAATTTTTCCAAAATTTACGCGCTGGAATTTTGACTTTTTTGGCGTTGCCTTTAATAATTTTAATGCTAATTTTCCCGCAACTGCGTGGGAAACTGGAGGCTTGGGTGCGCTTGCAATCGGGAAAAGAAGATGGGAATGAGGACTTGAATGGCTTACTAGACTTACTGTGTGGGTTTTCGATCGCTCCGAATTCTCGCACCGTCAATTGGGTTTTACGCCGTTATGGCGATCGCCTCAATGCCGATTTAGGAGAACAACTGTATCGCTGGAGTGACGCGACTTTTGCGAAAGTATCCCCAACAGAAGCCCTGAGCATTGCTACAACTCTTGTTAATTTTAGCAACCGGGTTCGTACTTTTGACGAGGGCGATCGCACCCAACATCTAAAAATGGCTTATTGGGGTTATAAAGCGGCGTTGATTTTTTACAATCGCGAAAATTTCCCTCTAGAATGGGCAAAAGTGCAATATAATCTCGGCAACATCTATCGCGATCTGCCAGAAGGCAACCATAGCGATAAACTCACCCACGCGATCGCAGCTTTTGAAAACGCCCTCAAAGTCTTTACCCCCGAAGCCTATCCCCAAGAATACACCCTCAGCCAACGTCAACTCATGGGAGCTTATCAGCAAAAAGCCGGGTTTCAGTCTCGCGATCGTTTAGAAATAGAAGAACTCAATTCTAATTCTTAGCTTGCTGAAATGCTTATGAGCCATAGCTTTACCCCTTTTTTGAGCGTCTGCCACTACCATTGGCATAAACCCGATTGAGCCTCACCATGCTTGACTATCAGCAATTATTTCAAACCATCTCTGAATTAGTTTTATGTCATTCTCCCAGTGGCGTTGAAAAAGAAGTCGATGACTACCTGCGCGATCGCCTATCTGCGCTTCATCTCGACTTTCAGCAAGACCTCGCTGGCAATATTATCATCGCAATCCCCGGTCAAAATCAACAACAAGCGATCGCCATTACAGCCCACAAAGACGAAATCGGCGCAATTGTCAAAGAAATTACCCTCGACGGCTGCTTACTGATTCGCAAACTCGGCGGCTCATTTCCTTGGGTTTATGGTGAAGGTGTAGTAGATATCCTCGGAGATAACGCCACAATTCCCGGTATTCTCTCCTTTGGCTCCCGCCACATCTCCCACGAATCGCCACAAAAGGTTTTACAAGAAAATACTCCCGTAACCTGGCAACATTCTTGGGTCGAAACCAAATGCACCGTCACAGAATTAACCGCAGCCGGAATCCGTCCCGGTACCAGAGTCGTCGTTGGCAAACACCGCAAACATCCTATCCGTCTCAAAAACCATATTGCCAGCTACACCCTCGATAATAAAGCCTCCGTCGCCATTCTCCTAGCCCTCGCTCAACGGCTCAAAAACCCCCCTGTCACCGTTTATCTCGTCGCTTCTGCCAAAGAAGAAGTTGGAGCCGTTGGAGCGCTTTATTTCAGCCAAAATCAGCCCTTAGAAGCAATGATCGCCCTAGAGATATGCCCCCTTTCGCGGGAATATCCCCTCAAAGACGGCGAAGCCCCGGTATTACTCTCTCAAGACGCTTACGGCATTTACGACGAAGGCTTAAACACCGAGATCGCAAAAGCCGCCCAAAACGCTTCCCTGCCCCTACAAAGCGCGGTTTTAAGCGGGTTTGGCAGCGATGCCTCCATTGCCATGAAATTCGGTCATGTTGCGCGGGGGGCTTGTTTGAGTTTTCCCACCCAAAACACCCACGGTTATGAGATTGCCCACTTAGGGGCGATCGCGAATTGCGTTGAAATTCTCGCCGCTTATTGCCACTCTATCTCCTACCCCGTCCTTTGAGGCAGGGCTGTTTCAAAGACGAAAGAAAAGCTCTAAAATCGACAAAGCTGTGTAGAAACTCTAAAGAACGAGCCAATGCCGTCTAACTCAACTACCGAAAGTTTAGCAAATCCCGGATTTTCGAGACCCGCGAGGATACTGCCCCCTCCCAGCCAACAACCCATGACAAATAACCAATGACCAAGGACAAACAAGCAATATTATGTGGCTATTACGGACAAGGAAATGGCGGTGATGAGGCGTTATTAGCAACGCTGCTGCAACAACTTCCGAGTAATATTAAACCCATTGTATTGTCGGGAAATCCCCAAGAAACTTATAAACGTTATAACGTCGAAAGTTGCGATCGCAAATCTGCTTTTCCCATTTTAGAAGCTCTCAAACGCAGCGATTATTTTATCTGGGGTGGCGGTAGTTTAATGCAAGATGCCACCAGTATTTTAAGTCCTATTTATTATGCCGGATTGATGGCTTTAGCGCAGCAACAAGGCTTAAAAACCATTGCTTGGGCCCAGGGAATTGGCCCCCTTAAACGGGCATTTACTCAGTCGATTACGAAACGAGTTTTAGCGGGCTGTACTGCTATTAGTGTTCGCGATCGCGCCTCGGCAGAACTCTTGACTCAATGGGGCTTTCAACCTTTACTCGCTCCCGATCCGGTGTGGACATTAGCGCCTAAAGTTGTCCCCGGATTGGGAGATTTGTCCGCCCCTCGTATTGCCGTAAATTTGCGATCGCATCCCTCCTTAACCCCCCAACGATTACAAGTTTTAACTACGGCTTTAATTCAACTGCAAAAAGCCACGCAAGCGTATTTTTTGCTAGTTCCCTTTCAGTTTTCCCAAGACTTAGAAATTGCTCAAAATATTGCTGCTCAACTCCCCGGAGAACATCAAGTTTTACAACTGACCGATCCGGCACAATTGCGCGGGGTTTACGAAGGGGTAGAAATGGCCATCGGAATGCGCTTACATAGTCTGATTATGGCCGCGGCTGCTCAATGTCGCTGTTGGGCGTTGAGTTACGACCCGAAAATCGAGCAATTAATAGCAGATTTAGATTTATCCGGTTGGGATTTAAACGCCCTTCCTGACGATCCGGTTACGATTAGTAAAGCTTGGCTGAATCTGTATGCTAACGGTGAAAGTATTAATCGCGATCGCTTGTTGTTTTTACGCGATCGCGCCCTGCTTCATCGGGAAATGTTAATGGGTACAATGAGCAATCAGTGATTGTCAGTTATCAAGGGGCAGTGGGCGTTCTTAGGGAGTAGGCAGTAGGGTGAAGAAATGACCAATAACAAATAAAAAATAACCAACAACCAACAACAAAAACATGAAAAAACGAGTCACATTAACCTTTCCCCAACGAACCATACAAATGCCCGTGACGTATCGTTTAGCCAAAGACTTCAACGTTGCGTCTAATATTATTCGCGCTCAAGTTGCGCCGAATCAAGTAGGAAAATTAGTGGTAGAGTTGCAAGGAGATATTGATGAAATCGATGCCGCCATTGAGTGGATGCGATCGCAACACATTCAAGTGTCTCTAGCCAGTCGCGAAATTATGATAGATGAAGAGACTTGTGTAGACTGTGGATTATGTACAGGGGTGTGTCCGACTACGGCTTTAACCCTAGAGCCAGAAACCTTCAAACTCCAATTTGAGCGATCGCGCTGTGTTGTATGCGAACAATGTGTCTCCACTTGTCCGGTGCAAGCGATCGCGACCACCTTTTAGTATTTCCCAGAAACGATCTATGCAGAACGAATCTAGTTCTGAATTACCGATTCCCCGCTTATCTCAAGAGTACGAGCGCGACCTCGATCTCGATTCGACGTTGCTAGAACTCCCCTTATATGAGTTTACCCTGGATATCGATTTACCTAGCTCGGCATTAGCCGATGTTTTCAGGCGTTATCCCCTGCTACCGGGGGCGATTTTAAACCAAGCGGGAGAGTTTATGGGGGCTGTATCCCGCAGACAATTTTTAGAGTATTTTTTGCTGCCCCACAGCTTGGAGTTATTTGTCCAGGAACCCCTATATGTCTTGTATAGCTATGCCAGACCCGATATTTTAGTTTTACCGGGGCAGATGCGGGTGTTAACGGCGGCCCAGCGCGTTTTCCAACGAGCTTCCTATCTCATCCCCGACCCGGCCATTGTCCAAACCACCCCCACTACTTACAAACTGTTGGATTTTGGTCAACTCAACTTAGCCGCTTGGCAAATTCGCGGGATTGAGTCTCAAGTGCGATACGAGCGCAGTCAAACCCAAATGATCCAAAGTGAAAAAATGGCGAGTTTGGGTCGTTTAGTCGATGGTTTGGCTCACGAAATTCTCGATCCGGTGGGCTTTGTCTGGGGTAACTTGAGTCATCTCAATAACTACAGTAGTAGTCTTTTGACGTTGCTAGAGGGTTACGAAGCGTTGTTTGACCAACCCCCCGAAGCGATCCAAGAACTCCAAGAGGAGCTAGAGTGGGATTATCTGCGAGACGATCTTCCTAAAACAGTGAACAGTATTGCCACCGGGGCCAAACGACTCAAAGAATTAGCCCTGAGTTTGCAGAATTTTTGTCATGTTGACGAAATTTATCCCAAACCTGCCGATCTTCATGGGAGTCTCGATAGCATTGTTTTATTGCTCAAAAGCCGCCTCAGCAACAAAATTCAGATTGTCAAAAAATATGGCCCTTTGCCCCCGGTTACTTGTTATATCGGCAAATTGTCTCAGGTGTTTATGAATATTCTGACAAATGCCATTCATGCTTTGTTAGAGAATGCAATACGCCAAGATTGGGAAGATCGCTTGCATTCTTCTGACGCGATCGCCCATCCCCCTAAACCCACCATTGAAATTACCACAACCGTTAAATCCATCGGCGATCGCCAGCGTTTTGTGTCGGTAGAAATTGCTGATAACGGCCCGGGTTTATCCCCAGAGTTACAACGTCAACTGCAAGATTCTTTTACCATCGATCCTCGTTCGACCAAGGAAACCAGTTTAGCTTTAAGCTATCAAATTATCACAGCCAAACACGGCGGACAATTGAAGTGGCGATCGCAACTCGGCCAAGGTACGGCTTTTGAAGTTCTTTTACCTTTGGGTTAGTTATTGGTTATTGGTAATTAACTATCAACGTCCATGCGATAAACACAATTGCGTCCACGACGTTTGGCTTCGTAGACGGCGCGATCGGCGGCATTAACCAAAAGATTCGGAGAAAGGCATATCTGGGGAATCATACTAGCGACACCGAGACTGGCAGTAACGCGATCGCTCACCTCAGAAGCCGCGTGAGCAATGTGTAACCCTTCGACTTCAGTATGAATGGTCTCAGCCACTTGCCAAGCCCCCTGAGAATCGGTATTGGGTAAAATGACGGCAAATTCTTCTCCCCCATAGCGAGCCACTAAATCCGCCGGACGACGCACCGCCCCTTTGAGGGTTTGAGCAATCAGACGCAAGCAGCGATCGCCCGCGAGGTGACCGTAGGTGTCGTTGTAGGCTTTAAAGTAATCAATATCGCAAAAAACCAAAGAAATCATGTTTTGCTCGCGGCTGAGTCGTCGCCATTCTTGATCTAAGTAGCGATCGAATTGGCGACGATTGGCCACTTGAGTTAAGCCGTCGAGGGTAGCAAGGCGATGTAATTCAAGGTTGGCTTTTTCGAGGTCGGCAGTCCGTTGAGCAACCCGCATTTCTAGGGTTTGGGCGTAGTCTTTGAGGCGCTCGTAAAGCCGAGCGTTGTCAATGGCGGCGGCGGCTTGGGAGGTTAAGGCGGTAAAAAGTTTGAGGTCTTGGGCGGTATAGGGGACGGGTTGACTATTGCAAATATTAACGACTCCAATCGTTTGTTCTTGAATTTTGAGGGGCGCACAAATGGTGGCATACACCAGGGGGGGGATGCGGGAGTCGCTGGCGTTGATGTTGTTGATGATTTCCGCTTGACCGGAAGCGAGAACTTGCTCAATAATGCGATCGCAAGGCTGACAAGGGCGATCGCGACAGTGAGAATCGATACTCCAAAAAGCAATGGTTTGGAGTTGGTTGCCGTCGCGATCGCGTAAGATGACCGAGATACAAGTCGTCGCGATGGGTTTGCGGGCTTCTTCAATGGTGGCTTGGGCCACCGCATCCACACTCACGCAACTCGCCAGTTTGGTCGAAATATCATACAAAAAGTTAATTTCTTCATATTTATCTAGGGTGTCGAAGGCCAAAGTTTTTTTCTCAAACTCACTTTGTGCCAAGTAACTTAGGGTTTGGGCAATACTTTGGGCTACGGGTGGGCCCGTCAAATATCCCACGATGCCATCGTCGGTTGTGATGCTATACCGATGGGCCAGAGTTTCGGAACCGTTACTCCAAATCTTCTTGCCATCTGGATCCCAAATTGTGACTGTCACCTCCAGAGCAGCCACCAGGGTACGCACCAATGAGATAAACTCTTTTTTCTTAAATAGTTTTTTTAAACTGACCTGAATCATCCGAGCATTTCGACACTCTTATCATCCTAGTTGCAAAACCATCACTTCAGGAGATGTCTAATCTAATCCTAAGACTTCTTTGGACTTGGCTAATACTTCTCGCGGTCGAAAGGGCTTGGTCATGTACAGATCGGCTCCTACGGCGATCCCGCTTTGTTTGTCAAATTCCTGGCCTTTGGCCGTCAGCATGATGATGTAGATATGAGGATAAGCGAGTTCTTGTTTGATGGCGCGACAGACTTCTAAGCCACTCATTTTTGGCATCATCACATCAAGAAAAATTAAATCGGGTTTTTCTACTTTGACTATTTCTAGAGCCTCGACTCCATTTTTGGCTAAAAGTAACTGGACGTTATAATCATCTTCAAGTTTTTCGAGCGCTTGCTCCATTAAAATGAGAATATTGGGTTCGTCATCCACGATTAAAACTTTCTTGTCCATTTTGACTCCCGAAGGCGATCGCCCTTGTTTTCTTCCTGGTTTTCATCATAATCGACCCATTGCAGGGATGTTTCTGAATTGGCAAACTCAGCAACGCGATCGCGCTTTTAAAAATTAACTAAATTGCTTGAATAAACCTTTATGTTTTGCCTTTAAAATCCAGAAAAGCTTAACTTTTTATTGATCCTTTTAAGATTACTTTTTCAGTTCAATTTAGTTTATCTTTAGAGATGTTTGTTCCCTCATTTTTGGCACAAGAATTTTTTTGCCGAGAAGTTCAGAGGGGGTTAAGCGTTCCCCTTCAATCAGCTTCAAGAAAAACCCTAAAATTACGAAAAAATCGTGAAAATCTTGGGGTTTTCCCCTTGTAAATGGGTTTTGATTTTGAAGTAAGAGAGCCATGTACTTCGATCAAATATCGCTCCCATTTTGAACTCGCTTCAAACAATACAACTCTTGCTACATCTATATCATAGCTCTTAATGTTAGAGATAATATGCCCGTCCTCAAACTCGATCTGACATCAACCAGTATCTGGATTTTCTAAGCCATATCCTTTAATAATTAAATAAAAATAAAGAATGTTTTAAAGGAGCAAAATATATCATATTTAACAAAAACTTAATTCAGCTTCTGCCATTAATTATAGTTGACAAATATTAGTAATGCTCTGACAAGCTTAAGCTTAAGAGAAGAAAAATTGTATTCGGTTTTACAATTTACATATTCATTGTCGGTTTTCTCAATTACGACCCCTTTTAAGAATAAGTTAATCGTTTTTTTCGCAAATAGAAAATTGGGATTCTAAAGTTAAGATTAAATCCATGCAAACATAGTCAGAGAGGGAGTCTGCCATGTCTTATACCATTCCGAATAGTTGCGATAGTTGTGGAATTTGTGTCTCCGAATGCCCAACAGGTGCAATTCAAATCGAGAACAACGACGAGCATTGGGTCGAACCCGGTTTATGCAATGACTGTGTCGATGAAGAAGACAACCCACTTTGTGTTAGCAGTTGTCCTGAAAGCTTACCCCTGCCCCTACCCGCCAAAAAAGGACGCTACAAAGCCGAACCCAGGGAATTTACTCCCCACAGTCTTTTTCCTAACGGCCACAATAATCCCGTTGCATCTTCGATGGTCGTGTGGGAAGCTTGCAATATATTGGCAAAAGGGTCTGTCATACCTTGGCAACCCGACGACAATCAAAAACTCTATTTCCAGCGTCCTGTCAAACAAGGGAAAGGTCAGATTGAGTTTTGGCTGACGGATGATGTAGACAGCGAAACGCCAGAGTTGCTGAGTAGTCCCCAAGCCCCTCCCATCCTAGAAGACATGGATATTCGAGCCGCTTGTATGCACTTGATTTTTGCGGCTTATGCCATGACGGTAGAACGAGCTTGGGAACAAGAATTTGTCCTCGACAACAAACAAATTGAAACCTACTTGGGGCTAGACAAACGCAAAGATTTAAGCAAAGCCACCAAACTCACGCTGATTAAAGCTTTAGTGCAGCAACCGTGTAAACTACTCACGGCCATTGATTGGCCCCAACAAGGCAAAATCAAAGCCTTTTCCGTTCCCCAAGACCGCATCTGGCATTTAATCGACATTAATCATCATTTCCAAGAAGATGCCCAAGGATACAAACACTTGGTCGGGATGACCTTTCGACTTAAAGCGGGATTGTGGGCAAAGTATTTTCTCAATAAACTCGGTTATAAAAAATCAGTGGCATTTTATCAATATGGCACGTTGCCCAAGTTTATGCTGTCCACTGTAATGACAATTTGGCATCAACATGAAGGAACTGTCAGGATGATGCTTTGGCTTTTATTTAAAACGAAAATGGGACGGGAACAACGCATTACGGTAACGAAGTTAATGTATGTGGCTTACGGCCAAGAAAAAGTGAATCAAGCCTCTGGAGACCCAGAACACCGCAAACGTTTATTACGTCGCTTTGAAGGGGATTTAGAAGCTTTGAATCGCTACGGCATTAAGCCCGTTTTTGACCCCGTGACCTACCCCACAGAAATACAACCCTTGTGGGCCCGATTAGCTGAGATTCCCGATGATGCTGACGAAGCAATGGAATTTTGGATTAACGATGGTTGCAATGAAAAAAGTATTACGGATTCTGCGCCGCCGGGAAAATGGCATTTGTTAATGAAAGCTCGTATTCTCAAGTTTGAGTTACCTGCCGAATGGGACGAACAGCTATCTCATTGGGAGAAAAAGAAACACTCAAAAGCTCGTCCTAAAAGTTCGAGTCAAAATGCCATAAATTTAAGCGCTGACCAAATTTTAAAGGCCCGCAAACAGTTGGGGATAAGTCAAAGAAAGTTAGCGCAACAGTTAGGGAAGAGCCAAAGTTGGATTCGCGATTTGGAAAATGGTCGTTTTTCAGCGAAAGCGAATGATTGTACGAAGTTACAGAAAATTTTAAAAATTGAAACATAAAATGATAGAGGCGGGAAAACCCCGCCTCTATTTTGGGCTATATTGCGGCTTCGTTACTTCTTACGACGGCTGACAGCGCCTAAAGCGCCGACTCCTAACAGTCCTAAGATGATAGAGGGTTCGGGAACGGCTTCAGCACTTGCCACAACGAAATCAGAATCCCAGCTTTGAGTGGAGAGGTTTTCGCCTTTCTCAACGGCAGTGACGCTGAAACCGAGGATGGCTTCTCTGCCAAAGATACCTTGTAGGGAGTATAAGCCTGCATCGCCAGGAGTGGAGGGTGAAAGGTTGGTAACAGTGCCGCCCCCTGTTACGGAACCGGTATTATCGCCCGTAATCGAGAAAGTTTCGGTGACGAAGCTACCATCGCTGAGGGTAGCGGTGATTTTTGCGGTTTCAAAAACGCGGTCGTGATTGACACCGGGTTGATAGAGAAAACCTAAATCCAGCTTATCGAGAACTTTGGCGAAGGCGAAGGTTACGTCTAGGGTTTCGTCGAAGTCAATTTCACCCCAAGAGGGGTCATCATAGATGCTAGTGGTGCCGCTTGTGGCAACACCAATCCCCGTAGAGTCTGCAAAGGTTTTGCGGGTGAGTTGGGCGCTCCCTGCACCATCACTCGCACTCAGGGAGAAGAAGGGGTCGTTATAGGAACAGTTGGCTTCGTCACCCAAACAGTTTCCAGCGGAAAGGGTGGCCGCTTGGACAGGGGCGCTTAATAAGGATGCAGCACCGATGGTGAGGGCGCTGAGACTGAGAGAAAGGGTTTGCCAGTTCATAGTTTGTTTTTCCGTAGTTTTACTTGGGTTTGCTTAAATATAGTAGTTTCGTGATGAAGGTTTGGATATTGTTCTCTGTTTTTAGCATAAGCAATATTTCGGAGAGTTGACAGGGCGATCGCGCCATCTTTACGAAATCTTGATGTTGGAGTCAAACTTCAATATCTATACTTTACTTTAAAGAATAAACAAAAAAGTTACCTGTGTTGACAGAATAACTTATAAAAATGCTCTTGTCGCTGCACTATAGAGGCATTTGGCTTTCTCGTGGGGTAGAAATGTAGATTTAATCAGTACATTTACTTAAATTAATGTGCGGATTTTTACGAACAAAGCTCGTTTTATGGGGATGATTTGTTCATTTTTTCATAATTTTTTTGAGTGGGCTTCAGTTTTGAGGTTGTCTTGAAGGGCGTTGTACAATCCTAAATTGAAAAGCAGTATTGGAGACATTTGGCCAAAACCCCCGTCTGAGGTTTTAAAATTAGGGCGGTTTTGGGGTTGAGAAGTTATGGATATTTATCGCGCTGCGGTTCGCCCGTTATTATTTAATCAGTTGCAAGTCGATCCTGAATGGGCCCATCTTCGCAGTTTGAGTGTACTTCATTGGCTCGATCGGCGTCGCTCTCGACCCTCGTCTCAATTGCTGTTACAGCCCCTTTCCCAAGCCTTTTGCAGACGGGATAAGCGATTGCAGCAAACCCTGTGGGGAGTTGATTTTCCCAATCCGTTGGGTTTAGCTGCGGGGTTTGATAAGGATGGGTTGGCTGCGGGAGTGTGGGAATATTTAGGGTTTGGTTTTGCGGAGTTGGGGACGGTAACGCTACACCCCCAACCGGGAAACCCGAAACCACGCTTGTTTCGTCTGACAGAAGATGAAGCGGTGTTGAATCGCATGGGGTTTAATAATCAAGGAAGTGCAGCCTTAGCCACTCGGTTAAAGGGACAAAATTATAATATTCCCATCGGGATTAATTTAGGGAAGTCGAAGATTACGCCATTGGAGAAAGCTGCTTCGGATTATGTGGGGAGTTTTCTGCAATTGCGAGAGTTTGGGGATTACTTTGTGGTGAATGTGAGTTCCCCGAATACCCCAGGGTTACGATCGCTCCAAGATAAAACGCAATTGAATCTTATTTTAGAAGCCTTGCAAGCCCAAAATCAAGCCCAAAAGCCAATTTTAGTAAAAATTGCCCCGGATTTGACTTGGGACGCGATCGCAGATGTCCTAGAATTAGCGATGAGTCACCAACTCTCCGGAATTATCGCAACCAATACAACGATTCGTCGCGATGGCCTCAAAACCCAAATTGTCCCCGCAACGCAACAACCTGTTACAGAAGAAGCAGGCGGTTTGAGCGGGAAACCTCTCCGCGATCGCGCCACAGCAATTATCCGCTTTATATGGCACGAAACGCAAGGCCAACTTCCGATTATTGGAGTCGGGGGGATTTTCAGCCCCGAAGATGCTTGGGAAAAAATCACCGCAGGGGCTAGTCTAGTTCAAGTTTACACCGGTTGGATTTACGAAGGCCCGGGAATGGCGGCGCGGATTATTACGGGATTGTCTCACCAACTCGACAGCCACAATTTAACCTCGATTTCCGAAGCTGTGGGGATTTACAGTTAACAGTTATCAGTCATCAGTTATCAGTTTAAGAGTTGCATTTTTTCGATAATTGACTGCTTTTTTGTTATTGATTGTTTACTAGAACCCCGGTTTCTTATTGCCCTACCCAATTGAGTTAAAATTTGACCCCAGAAACCGGGGTTCTTAATCCTCACGATTTGATTTAATACTCGGAAAAAATCACTCAAAATCAACAAGTTAGGCAAGCTCAACGCGATACAAATGATACTTCTCGTTATAAATTAAACCCTCTTGAAACTTCTCTATGAACTTAACTTTAAGTTCGGCTTGGGGCGATTCCAACGGATAATTAAGAATCAACAAAATCGAATCGTGAATCTTTAATAACTCTCTGACTTGACGCAACACTTCTTCTTGATTCACTTCCTGTCTTGCGTTAGTAAATAATACAAAACTCCCCAAAGCTTGACGTTCGGGATAATAAATTTTACGCTGCAAATAACCACTAATGGGACTTACTGCAACATCCCGACTCCCCACGATAAATAAATCATTTAATCCCTGCTGATTGATATATTCTGCCGTTGCACGACTCGCAGAATAAGGAAAGGTCAAATCCCGTCCATAAGCAGTAATTCCCGCGATTAATTGCAGATACAGCAACACCATTATTAAAGCGTTTTTGGACTGATTGCTAAAATTAAACCATTTTCTGCCGAATCTGGTTTGCTGAAATCCAAAAGGTTGATTGGGATAATAATGACTTAGCCAAAGTGCCATAATTAGCACAATAAATAAATGTCCAAAATGTCGTTGTGCGCCGAGAAATTTAACATAGGTAAACAGTAATATTTCAGTTGTAGCTATTAGGTAGAATCCCAGGACAAGGGGCTTTTTGAGGAAAAATCCGATAACCCAAAACATTAATATTAATGCTAGTGTACCGCAAATTAAAACACTATAATACTTAGAATCCCCTGCGGTAATGACTGCAATATAGCTATTCCAGATGCGGGCTAAGGTGGTGAAGAAATGCCGCAACTCAAAGGTAAATTGCCAGCCTTTACTTAACCCCCCATTTTCGAGATTATCAGCAGGAGGAATTAAAAAAGCAATGGCTAAACCAATACCACTGAGAAAAATAATCAAACTCAGATAACGGTTTACGAGACTGGCTTGTGTTTTATAATTCAAAGGGTTTTGCAGTAACCATTCTAAGATTAACGTGAATCCTAATGCCGTTGCTATGAATAAACTATAAGCATTAGAGTTTGACATTAAAAACAAGAGAGTTGCCAACAGAATATAGTTTTGTTTTCGAGTTTCCCATAAGGCGCACACCCCAAATCCAAACAATAATCCTAAGCTATAATTCCGACTAATTAAAAGATATTCATAGAAAAATAAATACCCAAAAATCAATAAAACTTTTTGTAGACGAGAAAAAGGGGAAGCGATTAAAATTAAAGCAGCAACCCCGGTTCCGAGTAGTAAATGAAATAGCTGCATACTCACCGGATTTCGGGTTAAATTTTGTAAAATAGCGACGCAAAAATACCAAAGTACCGGATGGGGTTCATAGTGAATAACTTGAAGTAAATCCCCTAAAGATTGACTGTCTCTTACGATTAACCAGATGGTCATTTCATCTCGCCACATAACATGGTTTAAAATGCCAATTAATCCTAAACTAAAAAAGAGCAATAGAATAATAATCTCGAACCTGTTATCTTGAGGGGAAACTTTATTTATAGCTTGAGAGACTTTCATAAAAGATTTCAAATTGGCACTTTTGGATAACTTGCTTTCTCAAAAAAGCTTGAAAGCTAGAAGATACGCAAGGATGCAAAACAGATAGGAGTTTAGCCCTAAATTTATGAAAAAAGCGGCAATCTTTGAAAATAAGCGATCGCGATCGGAGATATACTGGATTATCGGTCTTTTTGTGGCTGCGATCGCCCTGTGGACTGTAGCGTTAGGCAATGTACCGTTACGGGATTGGGATGAGGGGTCTCATGCCATAGTCGCAAGGGAATTATACCGCCAAGGCGACTGGATTTACTTAACTTTTTTTGGTCAGCCCTATTTTATGAAGCCTCCCCTGGGTTATTGGCTGGTTGCGGGGAGTTATCACCTCTTTGGGGAAGTTAATGAGTGGACAACTCGCTTTCCGGTAGCAATGATTACAGCCTGCGGCGTGCCGTTGTTGTATCTTGTGGGACTAGAGGTGTTTCAGCATCGCCGTCCGGCTTTATTCGCTGCGGGGGTGTATTTGACTTTACTGCCAGTAGTGCGTCACGGTCGCTTGATGATGCTTGATGGCATTATCAATACCTTTTTGATTTTGCTGATTTTGTGTTTGGTGCGATCGCGAAAATCCCCGATTTGGGCCATAGGAATGGGCATCAGTGCCGCCGCGATCGCCCTGACCAAAGGCGTGTTAGTCTTAGCATTAGGGGCAGTGGTCTTTGTCTTTGTACTGTGCGATCGCCGTTGGCACATTTTCCGCAATCCCTACACCGGGCTAGGGCTGTTTCTGGGCTTATCTATCGTCTCAAGTTGGTATTATGCCCAATGGTCAAAATATGGTGACATTTTTCTGCAAACCCATCTGGGGACGCAGAATTTTGACCGCTTGCATACCGCCGTAGAAGGCAATGACGGCCCGCCTTGGTACTATATCCTAGAATTGCTGAAATACGGCTTTCCCTGGCTATTATTCTTACCGTCTGGCTTATTTCTTGCCATCCAATCCGCCCGCAATTCTTGGGTTAAAGCGTCCGAAAGTTGGGGAAATCTGGTTTTATCGGGATTCCTGGTTTTCTTCACCACAATCTCCCTCATGGGGACGAAACTGCCGTGGTACGTCATGCCCCTCTATCCCTTTTTGGCTTTAGCCGTTGGTGCAGCACTCTATCAAATTACGCAGGATCGCCGCTTTTTTTCTGTCTTCTATATTACCTTTTTACTTTTATTTGCCCTTGCAGGAGTTGGGGGAGTAGCTTACTTCTGGATAGTAGATTTGCAACCGCTTCTCATCCTCATGAGTGGTGTCGTTATCCTCACATTTAGTTTTGCCGCTTGGCAACATCACCGACGCGATCGCAACTTTATCTTTTCTCTCTTGGGAGGAATGTATTTGACACTACTATTACTCATGTTATCCCCTGTGTGGAATTGGGAATTAAACGAACAATTTCCCGTGGTGACAATCGGACAAATTATTCGCAAACATACACCCCCCGGACAAATCATTTATACCTCTTTTGCTTACAATCGTCCGAGTTTAGATTTTTATAGCGATCGCCCAGTTTATCCTGCCGATATCAATACCTTACAGCAAAAACGCGCCACGCAGCACTATCTACTCCTTGACTCCGAAACCATAACCCAACTGCAAATTTCTCCCAATGACATCATCCAAGTTGATAATATTTCAGGTTTTAGTTTAGTCAAACCTTCTCCCTCGTAACTTCAAAAGTAAAGGTTGAATTGCCCTCGACATCCCACGCAAGACCTATTTTTCGGTTTATCTTGAGGCTCAAAACCTTATTCATTTTTAGCCATAAAATCAGACCCCAGATAGACTCATTTAATTGCGTTTTTGCTTAAAATAATAATATTAAATGGCAACATCTCAACCCCTTAAATTTTCAGAGATCGACTTTTACAAAAAACAAGGATAAATATTTATGATTTTTGGTATCGGTAACATAGGAGAAGGAGCAATTAGTAAAGTAGCCGAAATTGCCCTTTCAAGTCAAGTCGATGACAGCGACAAACTCAAAGTTGATATTTCAATAAACGCTGACTCTATCGCTGAGGGAACCCTAGATGCTATGACGATCCAGGGTAAAGGATTAATCATTCAAAAAGACCTCCGTATGGCAGAAATGAAAGTGAGTTTAGGGAAACTTTCTGTTAATCCTTTAAAAGCCGTCGCAGGCAATCTAGAACTCTCCGAACCCACCCAAGGAAAAGCGCATATTGTCGTGACAGAATCCGACTTAAATCGAGCCTTTAATTCCGATTATCTCGAAGCCCAAATGGGAGATATTCAAGTTGAAACTGAAAATAAAGCGGCTATCCTCGAAATTGAAAACATGACTTGTCATCTCCTCTCAGATGGCAAAGTAAATATTCAAGCCCAAGCCAAAATACTTCCCTCTGGCGAAATGCAAGACATCGAATTTAGTTCTGTTCCTCGTATTCGCGATGATTCTCGTGGTGTAGTATTAGAAGATGTCCACTATCAAAATAACCGGAAAGTTTCTCCAGAATTGACAAATGCTTTGCTCGAAAAAGCCAAGCAAATTCTGGACTTGAGTACCTTTGAAATGCCGGGAATTTCTTTAACCTTAGAAAACTTAGAAGTCCGCCAAAAAGAGCTTATCCTAGACGGAATTGCCCATGTGACTCAACTCCCGTCCTAATCTATCCCCTCTCCAACCCACTCCCTGGTTTTGTTACAAAACCGGGTTTTTATCTCCAATCGCAAAAAGAAGACCCTCAGTTAGACTGACGGGATGAATTTTGGCCAACAAACAAACCTATTTTAGCTTCTGCGGATATTTGACTTCGAGAGATGTAGCGGCGGCTCAAGAAATTAGAAATCGTGGAATTACAGC
>JBKHDX010000048.1:0-25031 GCA_046541115.1 Spirulinaceae cyanobacterium
CCAAAACCCCGGTTTCTTAAAGAAACCGGGGTTTTAAACCTAACGAGTCGATCCCCTACCCCGCCCACGGATTAAAATCCGGGGCTAACGAAAACCAAGTCTGCTTTTGCAGACTATAGCTCAACCTGCAACGGCAGGTTTTGGATTTGTAGCCGGGGATTTCCCGATCGGGAAGTAGAATAAATAGAAACCCAGAACACAACGATAGAGAGAAAACTCATGGATTTAGAATGGCTGCGATTTCAAGTTGCTGATGGCCATCGAGAGCAATTTGTTCAGCAAGATGATGCCATCTGGACAGAGGTATTGTCTCAGTATCCTGGCTTTTTAGGAAAAGAGGTTTGGATTGACCCCGATAACGATACAGAAATTGTCACGATTGTCCGTTGGAATAGCTTTGAGGAATGGCAAGCGGTTCCGCAAGAGGTGTTGAGCAAAACGGAAACAGCATTTTCCGAGGCAATGGGTGATACTTACGAGTTGCTCGAATCACGGCATTACCAAACGCGCAAGTTTGGGAAACAGGGTGGCTGAACCAAGGACTGCAATTTAACCCAAAACGGCGGGTTTTGTAAATGTAGCTGGGGATTTCTCATCCCTCAGTGGCAGGAGTTATTTTTTGGGCAGAAATAAGGCGGCGATTAAGGCGGCGGTACCGCCGATTAAGCCTAGGATTAACCATAACCCTAAATTGCGACCCTTGGCGCGGGCGATCGCGGCGGCAACCCCACCAATGATACAGTGAAGATTGAGCAGCAGGTAAAGGGTGGGGTCGATGGGTAGGCTTTCCATAACAACAAGCAAGGGTGTTTTCTGGCTTACTGTAGCAAAAATCGCGCACTTTTTTAGGCGGCTCGATCGATCCATAATATAAAATCGTGATGACGCAATCCGAGCCAATCGAGGGTTTGGTATATTAACTGAAAAACAACCCATGAATCCTGTTGAATCTCGTCCCGATACTGCGGCAAAATCCAATCGAGAATGGTCTTGGCCGTTTTGGCCCTTGGTGCCGTTGTATCCCTATGGCAAGCGACGCACCTTCAAGACAGAGGTGGTCAAGGATAGAATTTGGACGTTTGACCAGGTGCAGGGGATTCTTTATGTGGTGGTTCCCATTCGCATGACGGTGGTAAAGTTGGCCAAGGGGGGATTGTTGGTGTATGCTCCGGTTGCGCCGACTCCTGAATGTGTGAGGATGCTGCGGGAATTGGAAGCCCAACATGGGGAGGTGAAGTATATTATTTTGCCGACGGTTTCCGGGTTGGAGCATAAGGTGTTTGTGGGGCCGTTTGCGCGGCAGTTTCGGCAAGCTCAGGTTTTCGTGGCCCCCAGTCAGTGGAGTTTTCCCCTTAATTTGCCTTTGAGTTGGTTGGGGTTTCCACTAAAACGCACCCATATTTTACCGCGCGATAGCCGGGATGCGCCCTTTGGGGATGAGTTTGCTTACGAGATATTAGAAAAGGTATATTTGGGGCCGGGGAGTTTTGAGGAGGTGGCGTTTCTGCACAAGGCATCTCGGACGCTGTTGGTGACGGATACGGTGGTCTCGATTCCTGAAGACCCGCCCCCGATTGTACAACTAGAGGGTTTTCCGTTGTTGTTTCATGCCAGAGATAAGGCCAGCGACCCTTTTGAAGATACCCCCGAAATGCGTCGCAAGGGTTGGCAACGGATTACGTTATTTAGTTTATATTTCCGTCCGGGTGCGCTAGAACCTGTCCCGTTTAAAGATGCGCTGAGGAATGCGTTGAAAGCCTCTAATCGCTCGAAAAAGAACTATTTTGGTTTTTTTCCCTTTCAGTGGCAAAATGGCTGGCAGCAGTCGTTTAATTCCTTACAAGGAGGGGGTCGGTTGTTGGTGGCTCCGGTATTGCAGACATTAATTCTCAATCGCGCTCCCCAAGAAACATTAGACTGGGCAAAACGGATTAGTTTGTGGGATTTTGAGCGTATTATCCCTTGTCATTTTAGCGCCCCGATCGCGGCGACTCCAGAGCAGTTTCGCCAAGCGTTTCGTTTCTTGGAGGAAGATGCTTCTGTGGGGTTGGGGTATGCAGGAAGTTTAGACCGTCCTCTCCCTGGGGCTGATTTTGGTTTACTCGAAACCCTTAATAATAAGTTGAGCAAAATCGGCATTGTGCCGCCCCCGAAAGCCAAAGTTTAATCAGTAGATTGCCTGTCTTTAAAGATGAGATAGCAGTTGTTTACAAATTGACTGATTAACAGCGAGAAGTGCTATATTTTAGTAAATTGACAATTTGAATGTATTGTTTGGAATTTTAATGTTGAAAATCAGGGCAATATCGTATTATTTCTCTGATTAATCTGTTCAAATTTAAGTAGGAGAGATTATTCCCAAAATATATAAAAACTGCCGGGTTTTGAGAGTTTTGTTTTGAGCTTTTAATGAACTTAATTTAACGTCAACTCCTCGAATTAGCTGCCTTAATTTAATTATCAGATCGCGAAAATTGAAGCTATAAATTTCAATTGAATCTAGAAATTAAATCGATTAATTTTAAAATTCTGGGCAGTTATTGGCTAACGATCTACTGTAGTAAGTTTTTTAAGTTTCGAGAGTGAACAATGATCGAGTCGCGATTCTCTCAACGGCAATTGTCTCTGAGACGGGTTTTGACAATTCCCTTTGTATTCTTACTGGCGATCGCAGTCGCTTTAACGAATAGTTTAATCCTGATCGACAGCCATCAATCGATTGAAGAACTCACGGAAACCTTACTGGTAGAAGTGAGCGATCGCATTATTCAAAATCTGGAAAATCGCTTGACCGTAGTTGACCGTCTAGTCCGAGAAAATGCCCTTTTACTAGAACGAGGTACAATCGATTGGCGCGATCTAGCTCAGGTTGAATCGTATTTTATAGATAAAGCGAACTTATCGCCAGAGGTGAGCGCTTTAGCTTTAACCACCGAAAACAAAGACTTCCTGATTGTCGCGCAACCCAACCCCGATGGCTTAGTGTTGCGTCGCTACGATCGCGAAACCCGGCAACTCAATAACTATAACGCCGATCGCCAAGGTCAAAATCTGCAATTGCAGGGCAGTCGTCTGAACTACGACCCCCACAACGACCCTCCAAAAGACCCGTTGTACCCCCGCACTCTCACTTCTGCTCAAGGTACATGGAAAACCGTCGCTTCCGGGGTCAATGGTTTTGATAATCGCATTTTAGTGTTAGTGCGATCGCTGCCCTTTCACGACGAAAGCGATCGCCCCCAAGGGATTGTTGCTGCTGCTTTGCACCTCTCCCACATCGGCGAATTTCTCCAAAGCCTCAACATCGGCAAAACCGGACAAGCCTTTATTTTCAATTCCGACGGCTATCTCGTCGCGACCTCCACCGGAGAAACCCCATTTCGTCAAGATCGGGACATCGAAAATACCAATAACCTCAACCCCAGTCAACGGCAACTCAGAGCTAAAGATAGCCAAAATCCGATCGTCCGAGCCACGGCTCAACAATGGCAACAATTGAGCGAGAGTACCTTAGCCAATGTAACCGACCCAATCCAGTTTAAATTGCCGCTCAACAAAGAGGTGTATTGTATCCAGATTGCCCCCTTTACAGTCAATGACCAGTTGCGGTGGTATGTAGCCACTATAGTACCGAAATCAGATTTTACCGCCTCTTTGAAACAGCAACAACAACAAACCCTGCTTTTGGGATTGGGAGCGCTGACGGTCGCGATCGCGTTAGGGTGGTGGTTGTCTCGTTGGATTGCGCGGCCGATGTCCATTGTCAGTCACACCGCATCGCAGATGGCCGCGGGGGATTTAAGTTTGTCCCTTCCCCAAAACTTTCAGATTGTAGAATTTCGACGCACCGCGCGATCGTTCAATCAAATGGCCCGACAGCTAGAAACTGCCTTTGAACAGTTAGAAAGCCATCTCCACGACTCAGAAGCGAAGTATGCCACTTTATTTCGCAGCAGTCCCGATCCGATCGCAATTTTTACCCTAGAAACTTTCCAACTCATCGAGGTCAACCAAAGCTTTTTGCAGATCTGCGAATACGACCGCGACGAGTTAATGAATCGCTCTCTGCAAGACCTCAATTTCATTGTCAATCCGTTAGACTGCAAGACCTTACTGGCAAAATTAACCGCCAATCAACGCATTTATAACCAAGAAATCGCAATTCGCACCAAATCCGGTAAAATTTTGGTGTTTTTGGTGTCTTGTGACATGGCGATCCTGGACAGTCAGCCTTGTATTGTTAGCGTCAGTAAAGACATTAGCGCAATCAAGGACATTGAAACGCAATTGTTAAAAAGCCAAACCCAACTACAAGAAGCCCAACGGGTGGCTAATGTGGGGTCTTGGGAATACCATATCCCCACTCAGCAATTAATTTGGAGTGAGGAAATGTATCGTATTGCCAGATGCGATCGCGCCGATGTTCCACTTCAGGGTTTGCAGGTGTTAGATTTATGTCACCCAGACGACCGAGAAGCCCTAAGAAACGCCGTAGAAGCCGCGATCGCATCGGGAACCCCCTACGAAGTCGAAGCCCGCATCCTGCGACCGGATAACACCGTTCGCTATACAATCAATCGCGGAGAAGTGCGGCGAGACGAAACGGGAGCGATAATCAGTTTGTTTGGGACGACCATTGATATTAGCGATCGCAAACATCTCGAATTGGCGTTGCAAGCATCGGAAAGCAAACTCAGCACCATTCTCAACAGTCCCATTGCTTCAATTATTCGGATGCGGGTTTATCGGGATTATAACTGGGAGATTGATTATCTCTCCCAAGGCTGCGCTCAAATCTTTGGCTACAATGCCCAAGATGTCATCGAAAACCCAGATATTTGGACCGAGGGCATTCATCCTGAAGATTACAAAACCGTCATCTTACCGACCTTTGCCGCGATATTTGCCGCACAACCGATCGCAACCGAATACCGTTTTCGACACCAACAAGGTCATTGGATTTGGATATCGAGCCGAGCATCATCTTACTACGACTCCGCCGCCGATTGTTGGTACTGTACCCAAGTGGCAGTGGATATTAGCGATCGCAAACAAGTGGAATTTGCCCTACAGCAGCAAAAACAACAAGAACAACTCCTCAGCCAAGTCGTCCAATCGATTCACCAATCTCTAGAATTAGACGAGATTTTTAGCACCACTACCACTGGGATTTCTCAACTGCTGGACTCAGATAATGCCGCGATTATACATTGCGATCGCGATCGTGCTTGTTGGATTCAGGTTTCGGCTTATTATAAAGAACCCATCCCCGAAGACCAATTAATTCGCGAAATTCCCGACGAAAACAACCCCCTTGCCGCTAGACTCAAACAAGGCAAAATCGTCAAAATTGACAACACAGAAGCTTTAGATGACCCGATTAACCGCGAATTTGCCCGCAAGCGTCCGGGGGCTTGGTTAATCTTGCCGATTTGGGAAAATAATCTTGTTTGGGGAGCCCTGACCTTAGGGCGTAAAGTAGCTAGTCCTTGGAGTGAAGAAGAAGTCGAAATCTCCCGTCGCATCACCGAGCCTTTAGGAATTGCCATTACCCAAGCTAATTTATACCGTCAAAGCCAAGAAGCCAAAATCGCCTTACAAACTAGCGAAGCTCGTTATCGTGGGATTATCGAAGATCAAACCGATTTAGTGTGTCGTCATAATCTCGACGGAATCTTGATTTTTGTGAATGAAGCTTATTGTCGGTATTTCCAGCAGTCGCGATCGCAACTGATTGGCTATCATTACGATCCCGTGGTGTTTACAGAAGATCGAGAACAGGTGCAGCAGCAACTTCAGGCCCTCAGCCCGGATAATCCTGTCGTCATTATTGAAAATCGCGTGTTTGTTGGCGATCGCGTGCGGTGGACGCAATGGATCAACCGCTTGATTTGCGATCATAGGGGGAAACCTCAAGAAGTGCAAGCGGTGGGACGAGATATTCACGACCGCAAACTGGCCGAACAGAAGTTACAGTTGATGTTGAGTCGTCTGCAAAATCTCGCAGAAGCCATACCGGGGAATATTTACTCGTTGGTACAGCATCCCGACAATTCGATGGAATTTGAATATACTAACCCGATTGTAGAATCTGTTTTAGAAATGCCCCTCGACCAGATTCAACAAGATGCTGAGAAAGCGATGATTGACTGCATTCACCCCGAAGATCGCGCCGGTTATTTAGAGAAAGTGAATCGTGCCAGTCAAACCCTGCAACTATTTAATCATCAATGGCGCATTATTACCCCTTCCGGCCGCGTCAAATGGTTGCAAGGTAATTCTAACCCCGAACGACGACCCAATGGCGATATAGTTTGGCACGGCATTGTCCAGGATATTAGCAATTACAAACAAATCGAACTTGACTTAGCCCAAGCCAAAGAAGCCGCAGAAGTGGCCAATCAAACCAAAAGCGAGTTTTTGGCCAATATGAGTCACGAAATCCGCACTCCCCTCAACGCCATTTTAGGGTTTAGTCATTTATTACAAGACACCGCCAGCGACAAGCGATCGCAACAATATATCAGCGCGATCGCCGCCAGTGGCAAAACCTTACTCACCATTATCAACGATATTCTTGATTTATCGAAGCTTGAAGCCGGAAAACTCGAACTACAATACGAGTCAGTTAATCTACATTGCTTAATCAAAGAAATTATCCAAATTTTTAGCCAACAAGCCGCCGACAAAGAGATCGCGTTGCAGTACGATCTCGATTCCCAGTTACCCAATGGCATTATTCTCGATGAAGTTCGTTTGCGCCAGATTTTACTCAATTTAGTCGGAAATGCCCTCAAATTCACCGATCGCGGCTCTGTTAAAATTCAAGTCCACAGCCAAGCCAAAACCTGTAACGATCGAATTGGCTTAAACATCGCTGTAATTGACACCGGAATCGGCATTCCCCCGGATCGACAAGCGGATATTTTTGAAGCCTTCGCTCAAAATCCCGGTCAAAGTACTGCCAAATATGGGGGAACCGGTTTAGGGTTGACCATTAGCCAACGCCTTACGAAAATGATGGGAGGTACAATTTCCCTAGAGAGTTATCCCCATCAAGGCAGTACGTTTACGTTAACCTTTGAAGCGGTACAAGTGGCAGAATCGACCCTAGGGGCGATCGCCTCTCCCTCCTCTGTCTCCAATTTTGACAGCTTTGCACCTATGACGATTTTAGTAGTGGATGATGTGCCGTCCAACTGCTATTTAATTGCTAGTTATTTTGAAACATCCCACCATCGCACGATGATTGCCCACCAGGGTCAAGAAGCCATCGACTGTTTAAAGACTGAGCCTTGCGATCTGATTTTACTTGATTGGCGGATGCCGATTCTCGATGGTTGCGAAACCGCCAAAATCTTGAAAGCCAACCCCCAAACCGCCAAGATTCCGATAATTTTAATCACTGCTAATACTCAACAAGCGCGATCGCCCGATATCGCAGCTTTGTTTCAAGGTATTGTCTACAAACCCGTGAGTCCTTCGGATTTGATGGGACAATTACAGCAGTTGTTTCCGTCTCAATCCCCCTCAGACCACATTGTTTTACCAACCCCCGTGACTGTTTCTAGTTCAAATTTTGAGCATGGGACTGATTTACCGGCACTATTAATCAAATTACACCAAGAGCGCGATACAACTTGGCAAGACATGACCAAACACCTGAAAACTCGTTCAATTCGGCAATTTGCTCAACAAATCCAGGTTTGGGCAGAAGAACACCAATGTAGTTCACTTCTAAATTATGCCGAAATGCTAAATGATAGTTTGGCTGTCTTTGATATCGATCGGGCTTATCGCTTGGTTAATGAGTTTCCCGATTTTATCGAAACTTTAGCTACTCAGGAAAGAGGCGATATTTAAAATATATTACATTTATGCTACATTGAAATGAACAGCGCACCCTTACCCCAAAAGCCTACATTCCTATTGATAACGATCCTAAGGTAGTGCATCAGCGCGACAGCAGTATTCTTCTGCGGAGGTTTTCTGCGGGCCCAGTGCTAGAATTTTCTAGTCTACGGCGATCGTAAGTAATTAGTGCTTTTGAAACTTGTGCGCTGTTTTATCTTTGAGAAAAGATAAAGGACGGCTCATATTTTCAGCAAAACCAAGAATGCCGCGATCGCGATATTCATAAACCAAATTCCCCTCTTTATCAAACAAAAAAGTACCGCCCCGTTGGGTAATATAAGCAGGATTGGGGACATAAGTAGACCAATGACTCAGAACTTCGGTCATGTTACGAAGCCGTAGGGTTGCGAGTTCAAAAGGACGCTGAAAGCCTTTCCCTCCGGCAAACTGGAACGTAGAACCCTGTAATGGCGGTAATGGCCCGGCTTTCACTGTTTCCTCATCAGCGATCAACTGCGGCGCTTTGCGATCGCCTTTGTAACCCCGAAACACCTCTGCAAGAGTCCCAGGACTGCCAATTCCGGCACACATCAACAGCAAATTAAGCCAAGTTTTAACCGTGTCAGAAAGTCCGGGCAATTTAATTTTTAGCCCTTCATATAATCCTAATTGACGATGCAAACGGGCATCAGGATCGATAAATAAATGCTCTGAAGGAAACCCGGTATAGTCGCAAAACTTTTCTCCAGAGGCGCGATCGCCAATGCCTACAGCACGAACCGCAATATTTTGATCTTTGAGGTCTTCGGCTTGTTTTTGCAGCCACCAAGCGTATTCTAAGCTGTCAAAGTCCCCCAGTTGCGGCCAAACCAATATCAATACATAAGCTGCCCCAGTGGTATCTTCAAAGATAGAAACAGTTTGACCATCACTCACACGCTGACGTTGGGTTTGTTTAATTTTTAATCCTTGGTCATTGGTCATTGGTCATTTGTTGTTGGTTATTGGTTATTGGTTATTATTTTTACCGTTGTAAATTGTCCATTATAAATTATACATTATCAAAATGAGGTTGAATTGGCGACGAGGGCGGCGATATATAGTAATAGCGATCGCGATCGCGTTAATAACCTGGTGGGGGACGATCGCGATTCAATTGCGAAATGCTGCATCTCAACCTGTAGACGCTTATTTTGTCTTGGGGGGAAGTATTCGTCGCGAAATTTATGTGGCTCAATTATTGACGCGATCGCCTCAAATTCCCGTCCTTATTTCTCATGGTTCCCTAGAGCCTTGTATTTGGATTATTTTTGAGCGAGAAAAAGCCCCCCGCGATCGCGTTTGGTTAGAAAATTGTGCTAATAGTACCTTTGAAAACTTCTTTTTTGGGGTTCCCATTTTGCGACAATGGCAAGCCCGACACGTTAAACTCATTACTTCTCAAACTCATCTCCCCCGTGCGGCTTGGTTGGCTAAAATTCATCTGGGTGCAAGGGGAATATGGGTAGAAACTGAAGTTGCCCCCGAACAAGGGATTCCGGGCAATCGCGAGCATTGGCTCAAAACCAGCCTCGATGTAACGCGCAGTCTCGCTTGGGCGCTCGTTTCTCCGTTTTTTCAGCCCTCTTGCTCCCATAAGCAAGTTTTAGCCGAGGTGGATATGGCAACCTGGCAAGCCAAAGGGTTTAAATGCGAACATCAAGCCAATATCAATCCAGAAGACTATGAAGAAAACCGATTTTCGCCATAATCACAGTTTTATGGCGGTTTTGGTGGCAGGAAGTACGCTTTTGTTGTTTTTCTGTAGCAGTCTGCGTCACGCTCTTTTTAAATCCAATGCTTTTGATTTAGGATTGCTCGATCAGTTTACCTATTTGCTCAGTCAAGGTTTACCCCCCGTGGTGTCTTTGGTGGGCTATAATTTTTTCGGCGATCATGTGGCGTTAATTTTTTATCCCCTTTCCCTTCTCTACAGAATTTATCCCGATGTCCATTGGCTGTTGTTTATCCAAGCGTTGAGTTTGTCCTTGGGAAGTTGGATCGTCTGGGCTTTAGCCAAACAAGCCCAACTCAGGGAAAGAAAAGCCCGGATATTGGCGATCGCATATTTACTTTACCCCGTCATTTTTAACGCCAATCTCTACGACTTTCATTCAGAAGTCATCGCAATTCCGGCGCTTTTGGGGGCAGTTTGGAGCGCCAGGGCAAGGAAAATAGGGTTATTTTTGGGTTTAGTGCTTTTAGTGCTAAGTTGCAAGGTGGTACTCTCCCTGACAGTTGCCGCAATGGGGATTTGGTTGTGGGGATGGGAGAAACAACGCAAGTTAGGATTAATGGCGTTAGGTTTGGGAGTGGCTTGGTTTGCGATCGCGACTCAGTGGATTATTCCGAGTATTCTGGCAGTCGAACATCATGCCGTGTCTCGCTATGCTTATTTAGGGGATTCTCTCGGTGAGATTGTTCTCAATTTGTTTCTCAAACCGCAAATTATTTTAGGGCGCGTATTTTCCCTAGATACGCTGGAATATTTAGCCTTATTACTATTTCCTGTCGCTTGGGGCTTGTCTTGGCTCGACTTAGCGCCATTATTCTGTACCTTACCCACCCTTGCTATTAATATTTTATCCGATGTCAGCGCCCAACGGAATTTAGTCATGCAGTATTCTCTGCCGATTTTACCATTTTTGATCCTGGCAATTATCAGTGCATGGCAGCGCGATCGCATCTGGCTCAAATCCCATCACTTTATTTTAACTTGGTGCGCGATCGCCTTTCTCGCTTTAGCCAAATACGGCTATTTTTGGACAATTTACCTTGATTCTCTCGATACTTGGTCTGCAAATCGGGACGCGATCGCCCTCGTCCAACCTTCCCGCAGCGTCCTCACCGCATCCCACATCGCTCCCCATCTCACCCACCGCCAAAACATCCAAATTGCCACTTTCGGCTCAGAATCCCTCGATTTAAGCCAGTTTCACTACATTCTCCTCAGCCAGCGCAACCCCAACTGGCAAAGCTCCCCCGAAACCGTCCAAGCCCTGATCGCGAAAATAGAATCCCTGCCCCAATTTCAGCTTATTTTTGAACGCGATGGCGTAGTCTTATATTCAGTTATCAGTCAACAGTCATCAGTCATCAGTTTTGGACAACCAACAACCAACAACCAACAACCAACAACTAATCCATCCGCTTCACCCACTGATTGCGAAACGCCCAATCCAGCGCCAGACGAGCCAGGAAGAAGCAGAATAAGCTCTCGACCCCAAAAAGCAACCAAGGCCAGTAATTCGCCTCAAAGGGGGCTTTATTGACCGGAGCGAGACCCCGCACCAAACCGAAAGCTAACACCGCCCCATCTTGTAAATGGCTGTTATTATCCGTCCGCACGATGTAGCGGTAGGTAATACCAAACAGAAAGCCGCTAATCGCCGCGATCGCGAGTTTAATTCCTAAAGACGCGATCGTTTCTGTGGGGTCTGCAATTCCAAGCCAATAATGCAACGATAGGATTGCTGCATCTGTACCGCAAAACATACTGCTCGCAAGCAATCCCGCTTTTAAAGATTCAATTCGTTCGAGTTGTAGATTCTCCAAATCAAAGAGCCAGAGCGCAACCACAGTTGGTATGATAATATGCGAAGTTGTTTTAAATCGAGAGCTTGAAATTGCAATTATGGATATTTTGACCTTTGGTTGGGTAGCATTATTGGCTTTATTTACCTGGTCGATCGCGATGGTGGTTTGGGCGCGTAACGGCTTCTAAATCCAGATATAAGCAGCGATTGGGTAATTACTCTAGATCGGTAGGGGCGGGACTGTCTCGCCCAAATTTCCCCTCTTACGGCCCACTCTCCCCACTGTTGTTAGGACTAATACCGCATCAAGAATCGTGGAAAACATAAACCTTCTCAATCTTTTATTTTTGGCCGCTATCGTCATGTTACTGTTCGTCAGTGGTGGTATTCTCTACCTCAGCGCCGCCCAATGGCGCGATCGCCGTCGCCAAAAGCGCGATAAGTCTTAGTTTTGTTGTTGGTTGTTGGTTGTTGGTTGTTGGTTATTGGCAGAATCCCTCAATTGGTAACTGGTAATTGGTAATTGGTAATTTCCTCCCCCTCTTGCCACTGCCCCTTAGTTGCTCACCGTCTGGGGTTGAACCGGAATGCGAATCACAAACTCTGCCCCCCCTTCAGCAGCAGATTGACACAGCATTTGACCGCCGTGACGATCGACAACGACTTGGTAGCTGATCGACAAGCCTAAACCTGTGCCTTTACCGACGCTTTTAGTAGTGAAAAAAGGATCGAATAACTTTTCGCGAATCTCTGGTTTGATGCCTGTACCATTATCCGCGATCGCGATTTCGATCCAATGATCGTCGATCGCGGTTGTCCGAATGCGAATCAACGGCTTGTGTTGGGTTTCGGGATGAAAATGACCATCTTGCCAAGCTTCTTCTAAAGCATCAATGCCATTACTCAACAAGTTCATAAACACTTGATTGAGTTGTCCGGCATAACATTCGACTTTAGGTAAATCGCCGTATTCTTTAACCACATCAATTCCGGCGATGCTAGGGTCAATTTTTTGATTGCGAGCGAAATTTTTAAAGCGATTTTGCAAAATCATCAAGGTACTATCAATCCCCTCGTGCAGATTCACGCGCTTAACTTCAGCTTCATCTAAGCGGGAAAAAGTGCGTAAAGACGCGACAATTTCTTGAATGCGCTTCGACCCCACCAACAAAGAATCGAGTAGTTTCGGATAATCTTCTTGTAAAAAATCTAGCTCAATCCGTTCAATTTCGGCTTGTACTTCTTGAGGCGGTTTGGGTAAATGCTTTTGATATAACCTAATTAAACTCAATAATTCTTGAGTGTAGCTTTTGGCATAAGCCAAGTTGCCGTAAATAAAATTAACCGGATTGTTAATTTCGTGAGCAACCCCGGCCACCATCTGCCCCAAACTCGACATTTTTTCCGTTTGAATCAGTTGAGATTGGGTGCGTTTGAGTTCTTCGAGGGTTTTTTGTAATTCTTCGCTTTTCTCTTGATGACGGATGCTTTCTTCAGCTTGTTTGCGTTCAGTAATATCGCGAAAGGTTCCAGTATAAAACGATCGCGTCCCTAAATCCGCCCGCGTTACCGTAGCTTCAACGGGAAACACCGATCCATCTAGACGATGACCGACAATTTCAACCGGCCCGCGATTGAGTAACTTAGAAAGTACGCTGGCGCGATCGCTCACGGTTTCGGCTGACCAACCAATCAAATCGGTTAAATCCTTTCCAATCAAGTCTTCGGGACGATAGCCAAAAACCACCCCGGCACTCGGATTTGCCGTTAAAATCTCCAGCATCGGGGTACTAAACGTAATAATCGCATCGCTGGCCGTCCTCACAATGGCTGCGGTTTGGGTCACCGCTTCTTCCATCGAGTCCATAACGTGGTTATAGCGGCTGGCAATGCGCCCCACTTCCGTAAAGGGGTCTTCGGGGACGCGCAAACCGAGATTGCGGGTTGCGGCTTGTTTTTCCATCACTTGGAACAAGTCGTAAATTTCAGTTTTGGCGTGATGTTCTGACACATTTAAGCCAATTTCCTCGGCTTGAGCCGAAACTCGTAAAGGAAACACCCGGTCAATGGCAGACAAGACCACCCAAGCCAAGCCAAACGCCCACACACCCGCCACACCAATGCCCAACAGTTGAATCCCTAGTTGTTGCCAACGGGTTAAGCCTGTGCCAAGGACTTCTAAATTACCAAACAAAGCGACAGCCAGAGTTCCCCACATCCCGGCTCCAGTATGCACCGCGATCGCATCTACGGCATCATCAATTTGCCACGATTCGAGGAGATATACCCCCAGCATCATCGCGGCGGCTCCCCCGATGCCAATAATGGCTGCTAAAAACGTCGAAACGGCGTGACAAGAAGCGGTAATCGCCACTAAACCTGCAATCGAGCCATTGAGCATTGATTCGACCGATGGAGCTTTGCTGCGTTGCCAACTCAACCCCGCCGCCGTTAACATTCCCGCCGAGCCTGCAATCACGGTATTGACGATAATACCTGCCACTTGGCTATTAAACGCCAAGGTACTGCCGCCATTAAAGCCTAACCAGCCAATCCACAACAGCATCGCCCCCAGTACCGAAAAAGGCAAATTTGAGCCATGGATGCGACGATGGGTGTTGTCTGGGGAGAAACGCCCTAATCGCGGCCCGACAATCATCAAAATCGCTAACGCCACCCAACCGCCGATGCTGTGGACAACAGTCGATCCGGCAAAGTCTACAAAACCCAGTTGGGCTAACCAACCCGATACCGCATTACTGTTGATACCATTCCAAGCCCAATGACCAAAAATCGGGTAAATGAAGCCGGAAATAAGCAAAGAAATGACAAAATAAGCGCCAAAGCGCATTCGTTCTGCCACAGCCCCGGAAACAATGGTTGTCGCCGTACTGCAAAACATTGTTTGGAAAAGGAAAAAGGCAGCCAACTCTGGCACAGCATCAAAACTCAGAAACCACCCTGTTATTCCTAACCATCCCCCTTGGGTTTTCCCAAACATGAGGGCGTATCCTAAGGCCCAAAATAGGGCGACCGAGATACCAAAATCCGCCAAGTTTTTGACGGCGACATTGATGCTGTTTTTCGATCGGGTCAGTCCTGATTCGAGGCACATAAAGCCTGGCTGCATCAGAAAGACCAAGCCAGAGCAAGCAATTAGCCAAAGAGTATTAACCACCGCGTTATTGCTTTTTCTGGGAAACAATCCATTCTTGTGCTTTTACAATCGTATCGTTGTGTTTGATGATACAAATTAGTCATTAGTCATGGGTCATTTGTCCTTGGTTATTGGTTATTTGTTGTTCCCCAAGTCCCTTAATGGGTCATTGGTAACTGGTAATTGATAATTTCTCCCCCCTCAAAGGACGGGAAAATACAGCCCCTACATGTCTACTGCCTCGACGACTCGGATTGTATAGCGACCGCGATCGCTTTCGTCGTAGCCATTGATAAAAATCCGGTAAGTACCGTCGCGAGGAATGGTAATTTGTACAGAGGAATTGGTACTTTCGTCGCTGAGATCGTCATTTTGTCCAATAATGCGATCGTCTTCATCAAAAACCGCCAAGAACGTATCAAACTCGCTACTTTCTACGGAAATGGTGAGGACTTGTCCGGCTTCTCCAGAGAATTGATGCACGTCATATAAACTACCGTCTTGCTCGTAAACTGGGTCGCCGTCTTCTAAAATGCCTTGTTCTAGGAGAATTTCGCGGGGAGTGGGCGGTTCGGGATTGACCGCGACGGGATTATTGGTTTCGACGGGGGAGGAGGCGGCTTCGGACTCGACTGGCTCGATAACCGGAATAACTGATGGGGGTGGCTCTTGGGGAGGCTGAATGGGGATTGGTTCGTTGGGGGGTGGAGGTAAGATGTCTGGATCGGCAGGGGGTAACTCCTGAATCGGCACAACAACGGGGGTAGTTTGGTTTTCAATACGGTTGGGAGTGGAGGGGGGAGTGGTGGCAAGGCGATCGCGAAAATCGCCGCTATAGGTAATCACGCACATCTGCTCGTAACGTTGATGCTCTCCACAAGCGACTCCCGTAGCGCTAAAACCATCAAATAAAATATTTTCGCGATGATAACGCTCGATTACACCATCATCGACGATCATTTGCATAACAATGGCTTCGGCGGAGGTGACTCCGTAAGTCAGATTTTCACCCACAGTTCCTTCAGATTCACCGTAACGATTGATGCGATCGAGGAATTGACTGCCATCGCTGCCATAATGCCCGATGTTGCCTTTGCTGCCCACGTCGTTGAGGTGGTCTCGCGCTCCTAAAGACATTCCGGGGGATAAACTCAAAGGTGGTAGGGGCGATAAGTTTTGCAGCACTTGAATCGCCTCATCCACGGCTTTTGTGCCTTCTTGGGTGGGAAGCGTGTCTTGGTTGGGTAACTTGAGAATGCGTCCTTGATAATACTGTTTCATGGTTTCGAGCCAAGCGGCGTAGCCTTGAGGATCGGTGCGGGCCCGATTCATTTCCGCCAAGACTTGACGCTCTAAGGGGGAGAGTTGAAAATTCGCAGTTTGAGCGATCGCGGCTGGGGTGATGGTAGTCAATCTTGGGGGAAGTCCGCCCCAGAGGGTGGTAGCGCCTACCGCGATCGCGATCGCCTGCTGAAAATAATTGGGTATCCGAGCCATAATTTCGCTTAACAGAATGCAGCAAGGTATATTAGTTGGAGAATCTGCTCGATAGCTTGCGTCTGATTCTAACGGACATCTTAACCAATCATGGAAAACACGGATTATTTTGGGTTTGGTTTACTACTGTGGTTGAGTAGTATGCTGGTCGTCTTCTATTTCTGGGGAAAACAACGTCAATCCTCGACTTCCCTGCCGCCTACTCCGACCACGGACGGCGATCGCGATCGCATTGCCGCCCTAGAAGCCGAATGTCGCCGCCTCCAACAAGAATTAGAGCAAAGTTCCCAAAACAGCAAAATTGAGGCACAACAAGCCGATTTCGAGCAGATTCAGAGCCTTTTGATCAGCTTCCCCACAGCCCAAGTGATGGCCGAGAAAAAGCCCACTCTACCCGCCAAAAACTTAACGGCTTTATTGACTCCCCTCAATGATTTAATCGCAACTTGGGGTTATGAAAAAATTGGCGACCCTTGGACGCAAGTTGCTTTCGATCCTACTATTCATCAACCCGACGACCCGGATATTCAACCGGGAGAGATGGTTTATGTTCGTTTTGTCGGCTATCGCGATCGCGATCGGGTTCTTTGTCCGGCTAAAGTTAGCCGTACTTTACCTTTGTAATTACCAATTACCAATTACCAATTACCAATTACCAATAACCAATAACCAATTACCAATTACCAGTTACCAATTACCAATTACCAGTTACCAATTACCAGTTACCAGTTACCAACAACCAATAACCAATAACCAATTACCAATTACCAGTTACCAGTTACCAATTACCAGTTACCAGTTACCAATTACCAACAACCAATAACCAATAACCAACAACCAATAACCAATAACCAATAACCAACTAATGCAAGAAATGGCGAATCCCCGTCAACACCATCACCACACCTAACTCATTCGCCGCCGCGATCGAGTCCTTATCGCGAATTGAGCCGCCGGGTTGCACAATAGAAGTAATCCCTGCCGCCGCAGCACTCCGCACGCTGTCGTCAAAGGGGAAGAAACCGTCACTGGCGAGGGTTGCCCCCTGAGTGGCTTCTCCGGCTTGTTCTAGGGCGATTTTGGCCGCACCGACGCGATTCATTTGACCCGCACCAATGCCGAGGGTAACGCGATCGCGAGTCACAACAATGGCATTAGATTTTACGTGCTTGGCCACCTTCCAAGCGAACAACATTTCCGCTAGTTGTACCTCAGTCGGTTGCTTTTCCGTGACGATTTGCCAGGCTTGCGGATCGTCGATGAGGTCGTCGGCCGCTTGGACGAGAAACCCCCCTGCGATAACTTTTACCATATCGCGATCGCGAGAAGTCATATCCGGTAAAATCAAAACCCGCAATTTCGATTTAGCCGCCAGAATTTCTTGGGCTTGGGGGTCGCAACCCGGCGCAACCACGCACTCAAGAAAGGTCTTTTTCAAGGCTTCGGCGGTGGGAACATCAATCGGTTGATTCAGGGTAACAATGCCCCCAAATGCCGAGACAGAATCGGCATTAAAGGCTTTTTCGTAAGCTTCCGCGAGACTGCTACCAATGGCGACACCGCAGGGATTCGTATGTTTGAGGACGGCGGCGGCGGGTTCATGGTTGGGAAACTCAGCCATAATGCGGCGGGCGGCTTCGAGATCGACGAGGTTGTTGTAGCTGAGTTCTTTGCCTTGCAGTTTATCGGCGCTTGTCCAGCCGGTTTGACTGGTTTGATACCAAGTAGCGTTTTGATGGGGGTTTTCGCCATAACGCAGGGTTTGATTTTGTGTCCCGGTAATGGTGAAGGTGTCGGGGGCTGTGCTGTCGGTGTCTAAGCTGGTGAAATAATCGGAAATGGCGCGATCGTAGTCTCGCGTCATGTTAAAGGCTTCGGCGGCTCTGGCTTGCCGGAAATTGAGGGGAATTTTGCCGTTATTTTGCTCTAATTGGCTTAAATAATCATTGTAGCGATCGGGATTGCATAATACGGTCAGATGCGCGAAATTTTTGGCAGAAGCTCGCAGTAAGGTGGGGCCGCCAATATCGATTTGTTCGATCGCGTCGGCAACGGTAACATCGGGTTTGGCGATGGTTTCGACGAAGGGATAGAGGTTAACGACAACGAGATCGATGGGGCGAATATCGTTGTTTTCTAAGTCGGTGTTGTCCTGTGGCACATCGCGACGGGCCAGAATGCCCCCATGAATGCGCGGATGCAGGGTTTTGACGCGGCCGCCAAGGATTTCAGGCGATCCGGTGTAGTCGCTGACTTTGGTAACGGTTAGCCCTGCATCTTTGAGGGCTTGGGCTGTGCCGCCACTGCTGATAATTTCAAAGTCGAATTTTTCGATCAGTTGACGGGCAAATTCCACAATACCCGTTTTGTTGGAGACGCTGATGAGTGCGAGTTTTGCCATGATTACTTAATTGATTCCGGGATTGAGTGGGCAGCTATAGCGGTACATCTGACAGTTAGGACAATTACCCTCACCCCAACCCCTCTCCCAAATTAGGAGAGGGGCTTATTTAGTGAATTGAAGTGTCTTAACGCTTCAGCATAGCGCTATAACAGTTGAACAATCGACTATTTGAGCTTGGGCAAGGTTCTAGCCGAGAAGTTCCTTGTTTACTGTTCCTCAAGCCACGGGTTTCTGTCAACTGTTGGGGGATGGGGGCGATCGCGTTTTGTTGGATTTTGGGGGCAAAGATTACGACCAAGTTTTGGGTTTAGTTTTAATTTTTAACCGAGGAATTTAGGGGTTTTGTAAAGTAAGTTAAAAGGCTTTTAATAACTACTCTAAAATTTATTAAATTTATTGAAATTAAGGGTAATAAACTTGGCAATCCTAAAATTCCTATGACAGATTATAACTATAAAGTTAGATGACGCAATTCGGAGAATTATGCCTATAAATCCTGAAAATGCTTGGCTTTTACTGACTAAAAATCATTTGTATTTGATGGTTTCCGATCGAGACAATAGCTATTACGACAAACGGGATGTGGGGAAAACACCTGCAAATGAAGTTGAGGTTAAGGGAATCCCGATTGGTTGGTTTATAAAAGAACGCAATTTAGTTGTTAATTACGATAAAGACGATTCAGAATTTAAAAAGGTTGAATTCCCGTAAATAATGTCTGATTGCTATTGACAGTTTTCCTTTTTTTTGATTAAAAAATGTAAGGGGAAAGCTGTCTTTCGTTTGATTAATTTCTTTTGATTGGACTGTTTATCAATTTTCAAATTAAAATGCGTTGAGCGAGTCGGATAAAGCGATCGCTAATATGATGAATTTCAAAATCTTGCGATCGCGCCTTTAATTCTTCTCGATCCAACGGTTGTGCGAGGGCGGTTTGCATCGCTTCAGCCAAAGCGCTAACATCACCAACGGGGACTAAAGACCCATAACGCCCATCGGCCAAAATATCCCGCGGCCCGTGGGGACAATCGGTAGAAATAACGGTACAACCACAAGCAAGGGCTTCGATTAACACAGTAGGTAAGCCTTCTTGTAAAGAGGAGAGGACAAAAAGAGCCGCACGACTGAGATAAGCATAAGGATTTGCTACAAAACCCGGCAGACTGACAAATTCAGTCAGATTTAATTCTTGGATGAGGGTTTCGAGTTGCGGGCGTTTCCCCCCTTCTCCTAAGATCATCAGACGGGTGGGTTGTTGGGCGACAATTTGAGCAAAAGCCCGAATTAGACAGGGAAAGTCTTTTTGAGCGGTGAGACGACCAATTCCGAGGATGACGGGGGGTTGATTCGGCGCAAACCAAGGATGATCCAAAGGCGCGATCGCCTGCTCTTGTAGCGTAACATCGACTACAGGATTGGGAATCACGGTAATGCGTAGCGGCGAAAGATTTAACAAATGTGCGTAATAATCAGCGACTCCTTGAGAGGGGGTGATAATAGCATTAGCCCAACGATATAGCGATCGCATCGCTGTAATTTTCAGTTGGGTGGGGGGATGAGTCGGCGGCATTTGTTCCCACAGCATTAACCGGGATGGAAACCCAGCGAAGGTATTGGCTAACACCGCACATTCATTGGTCCAAATGAGATGAGAAATTAAAATATTTGGCTTTTCCTGACGTAAATAACGGACTAAGGGAGACGTGAGTTGTAGGGTACTCAGCGCTCGATTTTCAATCGGTTGATGGAGATTTATCACTCTTGTCTGTGAGGGAATGCGGTCTTGATAAGGACCGTTTAAATCCGCTAAAACTAAGTCAGTTTCACAGCCCCGTTGAATAAGTCCGCGTAATAAATTGAGAGTCACTCGTTCTTGACCGCCTCCAGCTAAATTTGGCAATAAACAAGCAATTCGTCCCATAAAAGCCATGAAATCCTGTCTCCCTGTTAGTATTTTTCGATTTTGAGATTGAATATCAAACTTGCTGTTAATCGATTTATGAGTTGTAATGCTTCACCCCTAGCCAAATATGATGTAACGATCGCTATTTGTACTTACAATGGCCAATCCCGTTTACCCGAAGTCTTACAATGCTTAGAACAGCAAGTGGTTCCAGAAGACATTGCTTGGGAAGTTCTCATTATTGATAACAACAGTAGCGACGAAACTCAAAAGGTGAGCGATCGCTATTGCCAAATCGCGTCTTATTCTCTACGCTACTACTTTGAAGCTCAACAAGGACTAGCTTTTGCCCGACAAAGCGCCATCGAACAAGCCCAAGGGCAATGGGTAGCGTTTATCGATGATGATAACTTTCCCGATCCCGATTGGATTGGGGCGGCGATGCAGTTTGCTCGAACCCATCCCCAAGCGGGCGCTTATGGCGGTTTAACCCGCGCCCAACTCGAAGGCATACCACCCGAAGGATTTGAAGAAATAGCGCCCTTTCTGGCGATTGTCGAGCGGGGTACAACGGCGTTTCGGTATGAGCGATCGCAACGCCTTTTACCCCCAGGGGCGGGTTTGGTGGTGCGTCGTCAAGCTTGGCTTGATTGCGTCCCCCCTCGTTTATTTCTCACCGGACGAGAACAGCAGTTTCAATTAGCCAGTGAAGATTTAGAGGCAATTGTGTATCTTCAAAATGCGGGGTGGGAGATTTGGTACAATCCCCAAATGAAGCTGAGTCACAAAATTCCTGCTTATCGTTTAGAGCGAAATTATTTACTCGCGATCGCAAAAGGGACAGGACTTGCTCGTTATCATATTCGCCGCTTGCGCTTAACTCCGTGGCAAAAACCCCTGTTTTTTGGGCTTTATTTTCTCAACGATTTGCGCCAAGCCCTCTGGTATTATTTCCGGTATCGCCGCACCTTTACCACCGATGTCGCCGCAGCTTGTAAAATGGCATTTTTAGTGGCGAGTTTATGGAGTCCTTGGGTATTGTGGCGACAATCTCAGCGTCGCAGGGCCAAAAGTGTTTAACCTTCCCGCAACACCAATACCGGACAATGGGAAAAACGCACTACTCGTTCTGCCACAGAACCCCGTAAAAAGTAATCTAGTCCTGTGCGACCGTGAGACGGCATGATAATCAAGTCTGCGCTCTGGTTTTGGGCGTATTTAACGATTTCTGTACTCGGATCGCCAGAGACTACGCTGAGTTGGAGATTTTCAGTTTGGGGAGAATTGAGGTATTCTCGCAGTTTGGCTTTAACATGGGTTGTGCGGGTGCGATCGCTCACGGTTTGCCATAATACCCCCGGTTCGGTTGCCGGAAGCCGCGTCAAAACGTGCAGTAGATGAATTTGAGAGGCTTCTTGCACAAACGCCCTCGCGGGAGTCAACGCCGCAAAGCACTCCGGCGAAAAGTCCACCGGAACAATCACGCATTGTTTCTGCAACCAATTGTTTTGTCCTGGGTCATTCATTGGTTATTGGTTGTTGATTGTTAGTTGTTGGTTATTTGTTGTTGGTGTTCCCTCTTATTCCCTCAATTGGTAATTGGTAACTGGTAATTGGTAATTTCTTCCCACTACCCACTACCAAAAAAAACTGATAACTGATGACTGATGACTGATAACTGACCTAGCGGTGCCACTTCGTCACCCCACCCGGTTGATCGATGAGGGTAATGCCTTGGGCGCTGAGTTCGTCGCGGATACGGTCGGATTCAGCGAAATTTTTGGCTTTGCGGGCTTCTGCGCGTTTTTGGATCAGGGTTTCGATGTCTGCATCGCTTAATCCCTCGTTGGTTTCGCTTTCCGCTTCCGGTTTAGCGGTGAAGCCCAAAACTTCGGCTAGTTCGATGAGCGATCGCCACTGATGATAAAGTTGCAAAGGATCGGTTTCGGTTTTGCCTTCGTGAACGATGATATTGCCTTCCTTGCGTAACTCCTTGGCAATTTCAAACAACACCGCCAAACCGCCAGCAAAGTTCAAATCGTCGTCAATAACATTCGTAAAGCGTTCTGACCAAAGATTCGGCCCCGTGGCGATAATATCATCATCCCAATTTAGTTTTTCGCCGTAGCGATCGCCAAACAATAACCCCTCTTTCAAAGTTTGCCAACCATTGGCCGCCGCTTCCAGGGCATCTTCGGTAAAATCCAAGGGCTTGCGATAATGAGCTTGTAACACAAACAAACGAATCGCCATCGGTTCAAGGGGATGTTCTGGCGGTGTCGTCCCCGGAAACCACCACGCACCGTCTAATAAATCGCGAATGGTGGTGAAATTCCCCAAAGACTTCGACATTTTCTCGCCATTCACCTGCACCATACCATTGTGCATCCAATAACGAGCCAAAGGTTTCCCGGTTACTGCTTCTGATTGAGCAATTTCGTTTTCATGGTGAGGGAAGACCAAATCGCTCCCCCCCACATGAATATCAATGGTTTCTCCCAAATGACTGCGTACCATCGCAGAACACTCGATATGCCAGCCCGGACGGCCCGACCCCCAAGGAGATTCCCAAGCGGGTTCGCCGGGCTTAGAAGCCTTCCACAAGGCGAAATCAAAGGGGTCTTTCTTCTTCGTATCTTCTGAAGATTCCACCGCCACGCGACCACTGGCCCCCGCTTGCATATCTTCTAACTTGCGCCCGGAAAGCTTGCCATATTCCTTAAACTGACGCACTTTGTAGTAAACATCCCCCTGTGCCGGGTAAGCATAGCCTTTTTGCTCTAATTCCGTCACTAAGCGCTTAATCCCGTCTAAAGTATGGGTGGCGCGGGGATACACATCCGCCTCTCCAATGCCCAAACGGTTCATATCCTCGAAATACGCCGCAATAAAGCGCTCGGAGACTTCTTCCATCGCTACGCCTTCTGTGCGGGCGCGATTGAGTATCTTGTCGTCAATATCGGTAAAATTCTGGATATAAGTCACATCATAACCCCGCCATTGCAAATAGCGACGAGCTACATCCCAAATCAAACAAGTCCGCGCATGACCCAAGTGGCAGTAATCATAAACCGTAATGCCGCAGCAATACATCCGCACCTTACCGGATTCGAGGGGAGTAAAAGCTTCTTTTTTGCGAGTGAGAGTATTGTAAAAGGTAATGGTCATGCTGGTTTTGGTGAATGACTCCGGCAAAAATAAAGTTAAGAGAAATTGAGGCGTTTAGCCCAACTAACAGTGTAAGTAATAATGGAAACCAGAAGCGATCGCGGGTCTACTTCAATCCGTCATCGTTTCTAAATTGAACAGTTAGGTTTTCTTGAGACACCATTATGCAATCAGTAAGTCCCCAAGCTACCAACGAGCAAGAAATGAACGCCCCGAAACTGGGGTTACCCGTCACAATTATTACAGGCTTCCTGGGTAGTGGCAAAACGACCCTGCTCAATCATATTCTCACCAATCAACAAGGGTTGAAAACTGCCGTATTAGTCAATGAGTTTGGTGAAATTGGTATTGATAACGAACTCATCATCTCTACAGGCGATGATATGGTGGAACTCAGCAACGGTTGTATTTGCTGCACCATCAATGAAGATTTAGTCAACGCAGTTTATCGCGTCCTCGAACGAGAAGACAAAGTAGATTACCTCGTCGTCGAAACCACAGGACTTGCTGACCCGTTACCCGTCGCGTTGACCTTTTTAGGGACGGAGTTGCGCGACATGACCCGCCTTGATTCGATTGTAACGGTAGTTGATTGTGCCAACTTCAGCTTAGATTTATTCAACAGCGAAGCCGCTTACAGCCAAATTGCTTACGGAGATGTGATTTTGCTGAACAAAGTCGATCTCGTCGATGAAGGGGATGTGGATACCCTAGAGGTAAGAATCCGCGATATTAAGCGGGATGCACGCATTTTACGCACCACCAAATCTCAAGTCCCTTTACCCTTGGTGTTGAGTGTAGGCTTGTTTGAGTCGGATAAATACTTCGACCAAGCCGAGGAAAAACACGACCACGACCACGACCATCATCACCACGACCACGACGACCACGAATGCACCCCAGAGTGCGACCATGAGGAGCATCATCACCACGACCATCACGACCATCATCACCATTCCCACCACCTCGAAAATGACGGGTTTACGTCGATCTCTTTCCAAACGGATAAACCGTTAGAAATTCGCAAGTTTCAATCGTTTTTGGATAACGAGTTACCCCCAAATGTTTTCCGCGCGAAGGGGATTATGTGGTTCCAAGAAAGTCCTGCGCGTCACGTTTTCCACCTAAGCGGAAAGCGGTTTTCCATTGAGGATGATGAGTGGAATGGCCGTCAACCGCAAAATCAGTTGGTGCTGATTGGTCAGGGTTTAGACCACGATAAGTTGTTACAACAGCTTCAGGCTTGTATCGTGGAGTAGGATTACAGCGCGACACCCAGCAAAATCTCGTTTTGGTGTTTGCCGATTTCAAAGCAAAAACCCCGGATGTTTTTCATCCGGGGAATACTAGAAACTCGAATGCACTAATCCCCCAACAATTGATCGATATCTTGTATTCGTTCCTGTGCGGCATGAATCACACGATGAATTCGGACTATCCCCTCATGCTCATCATTAGCCTCATGCACCGTAA
>JBKHDX010000049.1:0-25019 GCA_046541115.1 Spirulinaceae cyanobacterium
AGAACCCCGGTTTCTAGAGGTAAATTATAACTTTATCGGGTAAACAGGTAAGAAACCGGGGTTCTTATTGATGTAAAAAGCCCTCGTTAAAACAGCATAACGAGGGGAAAACGATCGCGCACTGACCTAACCTATAAATAAATCGGCGTATTCGCGAGATGTTCGAGGCCGACAGATTCTAAGAAAGTTTGCCAGTCATCGGAGTGAGTGGTGCGGAGATTGGCGAGAATATCGATCGCGTCATTCCAAATTCCGGCTTCGATGTAAATCGCGGCTTGCTCAAACATAGTTTGTGCGTCGGTGAGCTTTTCTTGTTGCTCGGAGTCGAGGGCAATGCGCTGGATTTGACCTTGCAATTCTAGGGTCGGAATGCGATCGCTCATCCCATCTCCATCGCGATCGGCGACCATACAATACGGAGAAAAAGACCAGCGATAAGTCCGATCCGGTTCGAGGTTTACGCCATCAAGGGTTAGCTTCACAATACCATCAGATTCCGTGAGGCGATCGCTTAAGGTAAACTCCCCGAAAAATTGTTCGCGGTTGTTTTCATCAACCACAATCAAATCCCCTGTGACTCCGGTTAATTCTGCCCCTTTGACCGCCACTTGGGGAATATAAATAAATAATGAGGTATTGGCATCAGTGGTGGTGCCGATGTTATTACTGGGCATTAACACGGTCATTTCGTGGGAGTCAGAGGCACGCAGACTGCATTCGCCCCTTGTACCCGCCCCGGCTGTCCGTTTGGGGCCATCACCGCCGGGACTGTCAGGAAAGTTGAGTTGAGCCAGTAACAAAGGTGAAGCTTGTACCGCAGTGAGCCAACCGCCTGTGAGTTGAGTGGCGACGATCGCGCTCAGGATACCAAATTTTTGAATTGAGGGATGAAAACGGATCATAGCATTATTCGTGAGGGGATAAAGAGAAGGCTCGCACGAGTCGCGAGTTAACTACAAGAAGGTATGACGAAATTCCGAAGCCAGAGGTTTCGGTTCTGGGAATTAAGTGTATTTTTGCGTATTTTAAGGATTTTGCGATCGCCTAGAGATTAATTTCTAAAACGAGATCCCCCGGATTGAGAGTATCGTGACGAGATTGCCAAGAAAGGGGGTTTTGCCCCGCAACTCGGTCTTTAATTTTTTGTTTTTCGATGTATTCTTGCAGTTTGCGTTGAGCAATTTCCCCGGCTGGCGTATTATCGGGGATTTGTTTGAGGAAATAAATCGCAGCCCGAAAATCCCGGACGGCGGCGCGATCGTAGGCGTTTTGCAACAAGGCTCTGGCGCGAATTTGCTGCTTTTGGCGATATTCGATAATTTTGGGCTGAATGGTTGCGCCAATTTCAGTATGAGGGGAAATTTGATTGAGATACTTCAACGCCAAGGTAAACTCTTTATTGCGAGCTTCGCGATGGGCTTGGGTGAGGAGGTTTTGGGCTTGGCGGTCGGCTTCTTGTTGAGCGCGATCGCGCAGGGGGGCCGTTTTTTGCTGCCAGTAGCGAATTTTCGGCATAAAACGGGCATAACTTAGTACCGCATTCCAATCTTCGAGGCTGTGGGCTTTTTCGATTTCACTGAATTGGGCTTCGGCAATTTCCCAATCTTTGCGCCATTGTTGCGCCCGATTTTGGGATTCTTCATAAAGAATGCTATCGCTGGAAATCGATTCAACTAAACTAATGGCTTGGTCGAAATCGCCGCGATCGAGGGCATAAGCCGCGCGGGTTAAAATTTGTGCGCCAGGGTCAGCCAAAGCGGTGTTGCTGAGGGCGTGAATCCCCATGGCAATGGCCACCGCATTTAAACTCGCCAAGGTAACTCCCGCCCCCGCGATCGCTTTCAGACGAGGCTTTTCTGGGGACTTGAGGGCATTAGAAACCGCCGCTACGGGTTCGGGTTCATTTTCCGGGGAATCTGCCGGGAGAATCTCAAAATCGATGACCTCTACATCGATAGCGGGGATGGCAGGATTGACGTTGGTATTGAGGGGCATTAATTCTTTCATCACCGCCAGTAAATCTCCGGTAGTTAAATAGCGGTGTTGCCAATTTTGCCGCGTCATTTTCTTTAAAACGGCGATAAATAGGGGATTGTACCCTTTTGTAGAGAATAGGGGTTCCCCCATTTCCATACTAAATTGCAGTTGGTTGGGGTTGCAACGGGTGAGAGCTTCAATCCCAACCACGCCAAGAGAGTAAAGATCGCTACTGGGTTGGGGCATTCCCGCTAAATGTTCGGCGGCTAAGTAACCCGAAGCACTAACCGCGATCGCCCTTGCCCGTTTCGAGACCATGGGCTGAAGGTCTTGGGTTGCACCAAAGTCAATTAACACCCATTCCCCATCGCGATCGCGCCGAATCAGATTATTGGGTTTGATGTCGCAGTGCAGGATGTTGTGGCGATGTACAAAGTCTAGCACCTCCAACACACTATAAATTAATTGAATCACTTGAGCTTCGCGCTCTTGCAGATCGAGGGGTTGTAAAACGCTGAGATAGTCATTGAGAGTTTGGCCCACAATCCATTCTTGCACCAGGTAAAAGCCGTTATTTTCTTCAAAGTAATCGATTAACTGGGGAATACGGTCGTGAGTACCGAGTTTTTTCAGGTTTTCGACTTCTTTTTGAAACAAACGCTGACTGGTTTGCCGTAAATGAGGATAATTTGGATATTGGCAATAATATTTAACCACATAGTAAGGGGCATCTTTACCACCGAGATCGCAGACTAAATAGGTTTGACCAAATGCCCCTTTGGCCAAGCGTTTTTTGATTTGATAACGCTGTTGTAAAATTTCGTTGATTTGGGGATGATTGACTTGGGTTTGCTCCACCATATCTCTCTCGCTTTTTAGACATACACCTCTACGCTTTCTAGTTTTCGCGGGTTAACTTATGATTTCAGGAAAAACAACCCATGTTTTAGACCCTGTTCTTTTCTCTGCTTATCTCATCGAGTTAAAATATAACCCCAGTAACCGGGGTTCTTAAGCTTCGCTAGATGAAATTTTCTGAAGATATTTTGGGAGTTTTGTAAATCATTATGACGCGCGATCGCTACTTTGTTGCTTTACTACCAACCGAAGAATTACAAACTGAAATGCAGCAAATTCAGCAGCATTTCGCTATGACTTATAAACTCAGACGCACAGCTAATTCTCCCCCCCACATCACCCTGTATCCGCCGTTTGAGTGGCAAGAAGAAGATGTACCGTTATTAGTTGAAACTTTACAAGAGTTTGCTCAATCTCAGGACGCAATTCCGATTCAACTTAATGGATTTAGTGCCTTTAAACCCAGAGTCATTTTTATTGAACCCTTGAAAACGCCGGAATTAATGCAAGCACAAGCAAGCTTAAAACAACAGATTGAATCTAACTTAGATTTAGGGGAACAAAAAGAACGCGATCGCACCTTTAACCCCCATATTACTATTGCCTTTTGCGACCGTCGTAAACCCGATTTTAAACACATTTGGCCCGAAGTAAAACACCGCGAATTTAACGCCACTTTTACCGTCGAACGCTTAACTTTACTGATTTACAAAAACCGCTATTGGCATTTATATCAAGAGTTTAAGTTGGTCAACGGATAGCATATTACCGCTACTCACTCTCATTGCAAAGTTGTATCTAGGAATAGACAAAAAGTGGCTCTATCTCAATGCTAAAATTAAATAGTATGAGAAAGTGATTTAATTTTGTGTTGGGTTTCGTCCCTCAACCCAACCTACAATTTCAGCCAAGAAGCTCAAAAAATGATAAAGTACAGTTAGATTTGAATCAAGATTAATAAACATTATGGACAGAGGCAAAATTGTGGCGATTATAACAGGAGTCATTTCAGTTTTACTCGCGATCGCCTATCTCGCGATCGTTCAAATTCTCGACTTTCGCGGTGAAATGATTCCCGCTCCCGTGAGTATTTTAAACTGGTTTGGCTCAAGTTTGTAAAATGACCCGGAAATACGCTGTTATTGGTACAGGGGCGATCGGAGGCTATTATGGAGCCATGCTACAAAAAGCAGGCTTTCCCGTGCATTTTCTGTTGCGTAGCGACTACGAAATTGCCTGTCAGCAAGGCTTAACAGTAGAGTCAGTCAACGGGGACTTTAAGCTATCCCAAATTTCAGCTTATAATAACCCAGAAGAAATGCCCGCTTGTGACGGCATTATTGTGGCATTAAAAGCCACCCAAAATCACATCCTCCCCCAAATCTTACCGCCCCTTCTGCATAATAATAGTGTCGTTATTCTGCTACAAAATGGCATTGGAATAGAGCCAGAAATCGGACAAATTCGCGGTGTAAATAACATTATCGGTGGACTTTGTTCGATTTGTTGTTATAAAGTTGCCCCGGCTACTTTTCGTCATCTCGCTTACGGACAAATCACCCTCGGAGAATACGCAAATGATTATCAACCCTGCGGAGTCACCCCTAATTTAAGAGCCATTCGTGACGACTTTCAAAAAGCAGGAATCCCCATTAAAACCAGCCCTGACTTAATGTATAGTCGCTGGCAAAAATTAGTTTGGAATATTCCCTACAATAGCTTATCCGTCATTTTAGATGCGACGACAACTGAAATCATGAATAACACGGCATCGCGGCAACTCGTTACCGAAATTATGCAAGAAGTTCTCCTCGGTGCGACAGCTACAAATCGCGTTATTCCTGACAGTTATATCTCAGAAATGTTGAGCCATACGGAAAACATAGAAACGCCGTATCTCACCAGCATGAAACTAGATTATAACGCTCGCCGTCCTTTAGAAATTGAAGCGATTTTACACAATCCGTTAAAAATTGCCCAAACCGCAGACATTGAATTACCGAAAATCCAAACTCTTTATTCTCAACTAAAATTTTTGCGCGATCGCCACTGCTAAAACCGTTAAAATCGAACTTTAGTATACAGCCACTTTGTAATCAACTGGGGACAATTCCCCTTAAACCAGCGTAAAGCCACCATGCGAAAAGCAGGCTTAGATAAAATGGCAATGCCTTTCATCAAGCGATTAGCCGGTTTGATCGTTATTTTTTGATTAATTAAATTTACCGAACCCACATCATATAAACAATCTAAAATCATTCTGACTGTGGTTTCTTCCCGTTCTATCAAATGTTGTAACAGCAGCAAAACATCGTGCATGCGTTCTTCTTTCATGCGCTGTTCTTCGAGTAACTTTGGTACGGGAATCGGTTTTTTGGGACTTGTCAACATAAATCTGGATTCTTGAGTTCAGCAAATCATTTTTTCATGCAGCGAGTTAGAATCGCCCGCTATTTAAGATTATCAGCAAAATTATCAAGCCCCGACCGAATTAAATTAAGTATTAACTTTAGTTGCAAAACCGTTCCACGCAACGAACAAACATCTCCACCCCAACACACAACACGCTTTCATCAAAATCAAAGCGGGGATGATGATGGGGATAATCTAACTGTTTTGCCGTATTTGCCGCCCCCAGAAAGAAATAACAACCGGGAACTTCCCGCAAGAAGAAAGACATATCTTCGCCCCCCATGGTCTGACATTCAGGAACCACTCCCAAAGGCGTTTCAATGACTTCTGAAGCCACCGACTGCACCAATGCCGCTATTTCTGCATTATTCACCGTGGCGGGGTACAACTGCCAGTAATCGAGGTCATAGCTTGCGCCGTGACTCTGACAAACCCCAGCGATAACAGTGTCAATGCGTTGTTGAATAAAGCCTTCGAGGTTGGGGTTAAAGTAACGGATAGTCCCGCTAATGCGGGCAGTATCGGCAATGACATTCAAAGCCGTCCCCGCGTGAAATGTCCCCACCGTCACCACGGCTGAATCAATAGGGTCTACATTACGGGCGACAATGGTTTGTAAAGCGTTGACAACTTGACTACCCACCAAAACCGCATCGGTGGTTTGATGGGGCATTGCTCCGTGTCCCCCTTTACCGAGAATGGTACAGCGAAAACACTCCACTGCCGCCATTAACGGGCCGCTACGGACTCCAATGGTTCCCACCGGGAGGTTATTCCACAAATGCAAGCCAATGATGGCATCGACATCGGGATTTTGGAGGACTCCGGCTTCAATCATCGGTTTTGCGCCGCCGGGCCCTTCTTCGGCGGGTTGGAAGATGATTTTGACCGTTCCGACGAGGCGATCGCGCTGTTGCCAAAGATAGTAAGCTGTTCCTAGGGCGATCGCGGTATGGCCATCATGGCCGCAAGCGTGCATTACTCCGTCTTTTTGGGAACGATAGGGAACGTCATTTTCTTCTTGAATCGGCAACGCGTCCATATCTGCCCGAATCCCCAAGACTTTCCCCGGTTTACCCCCTTTAATCATCGCCACAATCCCGGTTTGAGCAACGCCCGTTTCATGGGGAATGCCCCACTCAGTCAGCTTTTGGGTAATGAAGGCAGCAGTTTGATGTTCTTTAAACCCAAGTTCGGGGTTTTGGTGGAGTTTTCTGCGCCATAAGACTAACTGGGCTTGCAGATAGCGAATTTCTAAACGAACATTAGCCAGGTGAGTATCGATGGGAGTTGGAACAGTAGAAACCATTTTGTTAAATACTGGTTATTTGAGGAATAAAAATTTGTCAAAAATTAGACATTTTTATGATATTTTAACGTTTATATTTGTCTCGGACACTGTGTCAACCTGGGGACTACGCATCTTTTCCCAAAGCTGGTTATATTGTTGAGTGGCCTCTTCAGATAGAGGTTCGATAATGTCGCTGTTGGGAAAGGCGGCTAAACTACTGCGGACAAAAGCATTATCCCGTAAATCTTCAGGTAAGCGATCGCGATCGCCGGTTAATAATATCGGCGATAATCCATCAGTCCACAACGAAATTTCCCAAGCCGGGTTTTCTTGCCAACAATAATTAATCCATTGCTGTAAAACTTCTTGTTGCGTCTCAGAAATAGCTAAATTCGGTTGCACCCACAAATCCAGCCAAATCGCCGTCCCCGAAGCCGGAACAATCACTTCAATGTCCCGATAGCGTTGTTGTAGGGGCAAAATGTCATTAGACCAGCCTACCGTTGCCCAAACATCATCTAAAATCAAAGGCTGTAAATAATGGGTCGAACTGTAAAACTTAACCTGCTGACTAAATTGGGTTAATTCTGCTTCTAAATTCGGAATTTTCCCTAAATCCGTTTCGTTGTAACTGTAACCCAACTTTTTCAAGGTTAAGCCAATAATTTCTCGCGGTTGATTCACGACAGAAAGGCGATTTTTTAATTCATCTCGCCATAAATCCGACCAATCTTCAGGAAACCAACCTAACTTTTCAAAAGGCTGGCGTTTGTAAGCAATAACGGTGCTACCAAAGCGATAAGGCGCACCCCAAACCTGCCCCCCAGGATCGCGATCGCCCTGTTCATTCCGCGTTACATATTGTTGGAATTGTGGCGGTAACTGCTGCCATTGAGAAACGGTATCAGCCGCTACTGTTTGGATTAAATTCTGGGCGATCGCCTGCTCAAACCAATAATTTCCTAACGCGACTAACTGAGCTATTTCTGCCTCTTTTGAGCCAATCAACGGTAGATTTTGCCAAAAGGACTTCTCTGCCTCACGATCCTTTTCCTGCCAGAGTTCTAAGCGACTATAAAGGGTTTTAAAATTAGTTTCTAGCAGAAATTTAAAGGAGGTTTCAGGTATTGTCCGCCGAAATTTTCCTAATAATTGGGGTGGGATCGAGCGATTGAGCAGTAAAACTTTTAAAGCCGGATTCGCCTCGCACCCCACCAAGAAAGGCGAAGCACAGGTTGTTAAAGTAGCGTAACGTAAAAAAGAACGACGACTCAGCATTTTTTTAACTAAATTTAAATAACTTTGACCTTTGTTAAATTCTAAAAAGTTAAATGAATCCGCAGAGATTCCCGATTTAGTTCAATGGCACATAGCATAAAGAAGAACGCTTTTTTAAAGGCCGATGTTTATGAATGGACTTCATCAAGATATTATTGCCCTCAATCGTAAGATTGACCGATTATCTGTCACAGTTGAGCAACTCAGGCAGCAAATAGCTGTTCTCATCGCTCGCGATCGAGAAGGTTATCGTGCCACAACCCCACTAAATCTTGCCCCGAAGCCCAAACCTAAAACGCCTCAAACCGAACATTGGCAAAGCGTTATGGGTCACAAAGATGTGTTAATGGACGAAAGCGACTGGGAACAAATGTTTGAGATAAAACCCGAACCGCCAGTCATTTCTAGCGAATTACAAGTGCGCCGACTAACGGCTCAAGTTACTGCCGCCTATAATCGCATTGCCGCCCTCGAAGAACAACTCTTAGCTCATCGCTCGCACAATTCTGTGTAGCGATCGCGGAAATTCGACATTACCCCCCGAGAAAAACTATCCCTCTTGGGTTATTTCGCTTCGGGTTTCAGCTTAACTTCCGATTCCCGGCGTAATGGGCTGTAGGTTTGAGCAATCAAAGCTTCGATCGCTGCTAGAAACTGAGTTGAAGTCCAACCCCAATGAAGATGCACCGCGATCGCACAGCCCCCCGCGCCCACCCCCTCTTTAACATACCCTTGTTCGTAAGCCCGTAACGGTTCATAAGACGAAGCCGTAAAATTAAGCTGCGTCGCCAACAACGGCACATTCCCCACCGCTTGGGCAAGGCCTGGGGTATCCCCGGTGCGATCTTCACTCACCCAGCGCGTCGTCCCCACCACCACATTTTTCGGTTGCCAAGGCAAACGATAGGTTCCCAAGCGCTGCATTAAAGCATACACCGCCAGCATTTGCGTTCCCCCGGCTAACAATACCCCCGTGGTGCGGCTGATGGCCATTGCCATCGCCGCCGCCGCCATTTGCATCGGGTCCCCCACCGCCGCCACCAACACCATCGGATCGACGGTTTCCGGTACGGGCCATAACCGGGCCTGAATCAAACCCTGCTGCACGATTTCGGCTTTCTGAGCGTGATTGCACCGGGGATGAGAACTATTCACCTTTCCGGTGGCTGCTATCCCCAAACCCGTCAAAATACTCAACGCCGTTGTGGTTCCCCCTACCACGCATTCACTCAAAATCAAATAACAATCTGGATGCTCTCGCGCCCACTGCTCCCCCCATGCCCAACCCGCCTCAAAAAGCCGTTTAACCGTTGCTAAGGGCAAAGCCGATCCCGTAGTCAAACAGCGAGCCGGAGCGCCATCTAGCCCTGTTACCGGGACGCTGGGGACATGAATCAATCCGGCATCCAATAGGTGAATTGGCATTTTTAACTGCGCGATCGCAGCGCGACTAATTAACGCTGGCGAAACCCCCGCCATGAGGGGCGGTAAGGGGTATCTAGGATGAGGTTGCGCCCCCAACGCCAAAAACTCCGCATCGGCTAAAGCGGTATAAGCGCGATCGCGCGGAGTCGCCCCCGCCGCCGAAATCCCCTCAATTAAACCGGTTTCAGTAAAACCTAAAACGCAGGCATAATGAGGCGATTGCGATTTTCTTTGGTTTAACCATTGTCGGGCGCGATCGGGGTTTTGGTAGGTTTTAATGAACAATGTCTAATTTACAATTAATTTTTAATTACCAATTACCAATTACCAATTTTGGGAATGACCAACAATCAATAACCAACAACTAATAATCATACTCAATAATCGTTTGTATCCATTCCGGGGGGCGAGGAATGGGATTTCCCAGGCGATCGAGTAACAGTAACGCCACCAAATGAACCACTAACAAATAAATCAAATTATTAATTAAAACCATAATCAACGCGATCGCCTGCACCAACCAAGGATCGGGTTGTGCCAAAACACCGAGGCGAATAAACATCCAACTGGCGAAAGTTGTAATTTGGTTAATGGAATACTGCCATAAATCTTCGCCCAGCAAAAGTGACAGTAACCAAAAGCGAAAGAAAAAGCCAATTGAGCCTAAAAGGGTTCCCAAACCAATCGAAATCCCCCAATTCAAGCCCCGTCGCCAACAAGCCCCCAACTGTACCCCCAGGAAACCAAACGGGATTAAAAACATAATGCTGCGATTGGGGCCCATCAAAATCGACAACAACAAAGTCGCCACCAAGGTTGCCATCCAAGCCGCCCTTGCCCCCCGTCGTAAATACAAAAAAGCAATGGGAATCGCAAAGAAAATCCGCAATAGGGGCCCCAAGGGGAAATAGTAATTAATCAGCCAAATTAGAGCCGCCGTACTCGCTAAAAACGCCGTTTCGACTAAAACTGCCGTTGCCCCTGTTTGTAATGGAGTTGGCGACACAACGGTGGGGGAGCGAGATGTACCTCCGGCATTGGCATCGAAATCATCGATATCAACCCAATTCGGATCGTCAGGGTTGGATTGGGATTGTTCTTCAGCAGTCATGGCCAGCAGTTTAGGTAATAATTCGCTCTAAGGCTTGAATGTCAGGGATTCTTAAAATATCCTGTTCCCGCGCAATCAAGCTCTTTTTTTCGAGTTTAGTGAGGACTCGCGTCACGGTTTCCCGGGCCAGTCCACTCAAGCTACTTAACTCTCGATGGGGCAGATTGGGAATTTCTGTGCCTTGGGCAGCTTTTTTGCCTTGGCCTTCAGCCAGAAATAACAACGTATCCGCCACGCGGGACATACTATCGGCTTCTCGCAGTCGCAAGCGGCGGTTGACTTGCCGCAAGCGGGTGGCCATGAGTTGAGCCAAACGCACCCCGGCCAAGGGTTCAGAATGAATCAAAGACACAAAATCTTGCGCTGGGACGCTGCTAATTTTGGTCGGAGTCAGGGTAATTACGTCCGTAGAGCGCGGCACTTCATCGAGAGCCGCCATTTCGCCGAATAATTCGCCTTTGCCGATGATATTGAGGGTAACTTCCTTGCCATCAAGATTGTAAGTCCGAATTTTCACCCAACCATCCAAAATAAAATAAACTGAGCCGCCCCAATCGTTTTCGAGCAAAATGACTTGATTAGAAGGGTGCATCCGGGTCACAGCATGGCAAGTGGCTTTTTCCATTAATTCATCAGGCAAGCCTCGGAAAAATGGAGTCGCACGGATTAAATCTAGATCGGAGTTAGGGTCGCGGGGGCTGTAACGGTCTTCCATGAGCCAGAGCAATTGAGATTAACGCTTTTGTTTCGCATCGCTATAAATTCAGATTGGCCCCCAATGGAGCTACTGTTTGCCAAGGGGTATTGGCAACAGTCTTCTCAGGGAAAAATCTGAATCCATATAAATTACGGGGGTGTTTTTATCATGGCAAAAATTGGGATTGGGTCTTGTATACAAGCAGATCGAACCTAAACCCAAAAATTCCAGTCAACCAAAGGGCGATCGCTCCACCTAAGATGAAACTAAAGATTTCCCACCCTTGATTCAAAGGTTTTTGGGCGGGTTCCCCCCAATTCAAGATACAAAAGATACACAGTTATTATGCGCTATTGTTGACTTCCTTGTACGATCGCCATCAAATGGTATAAGAAGGAAAAGCAAGTGGGTCGCGATTCACCCGCCGATTTGTTTGTTTTGTTGCATCTGGCCTAAGAGATAATCCCATAAAACCTGCCGTGACTGCCAATCCGCCATTACAATCCCTCATTGCCGAACTCGATCGCTTAAGCGCGATCGCCTCTGAAGAAGAAACGGTTTCTGTTTCCGCCGAATTTTTACAACGCCTGCGGGAAGTGCTGGTGGCTGGCAACGCCGCCTCTCCAGAGATTAACGCCGACGCGATCGCCCAAGCCGTGGTCGAGCGACTGCATCACCGCAGTTTGACCCCGCAGCAACCCCCCCTACCAGAGGTCACGGCTTTGCGCCAACAGCGAGACCTCCTTCACCGGGAAATCCAGAACTTAGAAGCCCAACGTCAACAACTGATTGGAGACTTTTTACAAGTTTTGTTAAGTCGCGTCAGCGAAGCCCTCAAACAAGAAATCAGCCAAACCGTAGAAAGCATCGAAAGTCAGTTTTTGTACGCGATCGCGCCCCCGGCCGAAAACACCACCGAAGCCGCAGTGGCCCTCACCAATTTACCCGGCAACCCCAGCCAACGCCTCGAACAACTCAAATATCTTCAACAGGAATCCGACCGCCTGTTTATGACCCTCGACAGCACCTTTCATACGGTATTCGATACCCTACAAAAAGACCTCAACAGCTATCAAGAAGCCCTGACTCAAGGATCGGCTCGGTTGTACGACCTTGCCCAACCCAACCCCAATCCCGCTCCTACCGATCCGTTTCCTAACGCTGAAATACCTTTAGCTTTACCCCTCGACTTACAAGAAGCTGACACAGAACCCAACGAAGTAGAAACCGGCCAAACTTATCCTAGAGTTACCCCGGTGCAACTCCCCGACCAGGAAATGTTGTATCCTTTTCCCGGTATGGAACTGCCCGCTTCCAACCCAGAAATCATTGCCGACTCTCCAGACGAGCCAGCAACCCCAGCCAGTAACCCCGAACCCATCGATGTCGATACCATGGATGAATCGGAAATTGATGCGTTGCTGCAACTCGATGAAGCCAATGCCACCGAAAATCCTGAAATTGCCGAGCCTACCCAACCTTGGGAAAACTCCTTGTTTGGGCAAGATGCTGCCGTCACCCTGCCCTCAGAAGCCAGCTTTACCCCTGAATCTCCCGCCCCCGAAAGCGAAGCTCCATCCGCCGTAGAAGTATCCCTCGACGCAGCCGACACCCCCGAAGCACAACTTTTTGGCGAAACCGAAACCGACACCCCCGAATCAGCCACCGCCGAAGCGGGAGTTGTCGAACAAGAACTTTTTAGCGAACCGACGGCTGCTGTCTCTATAGAATCCCAGATTCCCCCCGAATCTGAATCTGTTGCGGCTCACTCTGAAGTCACAACAACCACCACCACCGCCCCAACGATCAAAGAAACAATTTCCTCCCTGACTGAGTTACTCGAACAAGCTTATGTAGACGAAGACGAAGACAATGAACTTACCCCCTTTACTCCGGTTCCCGTGGGGGAAAATTTATGGGCAACCGCAGAAACTGAAGTCAACCCGTCCCCGGCGGTATCGAGCAATCTCGACTCAGAACAACTCGAACAACTCAACGAAGATTTACAACGTTTCCAAGCGGGTAGCAATCCCGAAGAACCCACGGGGGAATCCTCTCAAGGAGAAAGCGTTCCGGCGGAGTTGATGGGAGAAGACTTAGAACAGGTTTCGATAGAATCCCTCGACTCTGACTCCGAAGAAGATATGTGGGCCGAAGCCCCGGCAGAAAATGCTTCAGAAGACATCAAAATGCCCGCCGAAATTAACCCCGAACCTTGGAGTGGTTCGACCCCTGCTACCCCTGAGTCGTCGGCTGATGACTCCGAGCGCCCATCATGAGTGAAACAGCTTGGTATTTGGGCTTAGATGCTGGGATGTGCCATTGGCGGGCAGTTTGGAGCAATGGCGATCGCGCTGTTTCCTGGCAAGATGCTGAAGCCAAACCCGAATTCCCGGCGGTGGCTTATTTGGATGTGCGGGAAACTTCTGGCACTCGTTTTCCCCTGGGGGAAGCGGCCCTCGCGGCAATGGATCGCAAAGAAGGGGTGTTGCTGGATCGGTTTAAACCTTATTTACAAGCCACGATTCCGTTTTATGACCGCAGTGGGCAACGGTGGGAACCCCGCTTGCAAATGTACGGCCAGCCCCAGGTGTCGTTATATTGGCTGCAACGAGTGATTCAAGCGCTTTTAGAAGCCTTAAAGCCGGGGGTTGGGGATGAGACCCCTGAAGCAGTTTTAAAGGCGCAAGCGGCACAAAATTTGGCCGGGGCGATTGTGAGTTGTCCGGCGGGGGTAAATGATGCTTATCGTTTTAATTGGCGGGAGGGGTTGTTGCGATCGCGCACGGTTTCGAGTAGCGATCGCGTGTATTTCCTCGAAGAAGCGATCGCGGCGTTGTTGGGATGGTCGGGAGAAGCCCCTCAGCCGGGTTTAACACTGATTTTACACGCCGGGGGAGCGACCACGGAGTTGGCTTTGGTGGATTTACCCAGTCATTGGCAACGGTTAAGCCGCGATCGCTTTAGTTTGCGAAGTTTTGCTTATGCCGGGGAGGGCATTGTTGAGGATATTTTTTATCAGTTGCTTTATCCCCAATGGCTCTCGCAACCGGGATTTCTACAAAAGTTAGACTTAACGATTCCTCAAGGGGGCTGTCCCGACGCACCCCAACGAGATATCGCGCGATCGCAGTTGCGCTCTTTTGCTGGGGGTTGGCGTTTACTCGAAACCGCCAAGCGGGTTTGGCCGATTTTACAAAAACAAGAGGTATTACAAAGTACCTTGGGGGATTTAACTTGGTGCGTCCAAAAACAAGACTTTGACCGCTATGTGGTTAAACCCTATGTAGAGGCTTTAAACGGGGAAGTTAATCGCCTTCTCAGTCAAAGGGGCTTACCCAGTCAAGCCATTACCCAAGTTTTGATTAGTGGCAAGACGGGTTTGGCGTTAGCCCAAGAGTTACAAGCTTGGCTGACCCTCAAATGTGACACGGTGCGCTGTTTAAGAGCCGAACAACCGGAAATGCAAGTGGCGAGGGGGTTAAGCCGTTTACCGCAATATCCCCAACTCCTCGACGCGATCGCCCATCAATACAGCGATTATTTTTTGTTACGAGAACTCCTCGAAGTGCTGCCCAATCGTAAAATTAGTACCGCAGAAGTGATGCAGCGTCTCGAACGTCGCGGTATTAATACCCGTCCCGTGCGCGATCGCCTTTTGACTTGGCTGAGGGGGACTTTACCTTCTGGCTTAATTCCTACCACAGATCGTCCGGCGTGGTTAGCCATCACCTCTCAACAAAACCGCGATTACCAAAGCATTACGGCGGCTCCGTTGGGTCAAGAGGAAGGCGACGAATACCACATCAACACCAAACAACGCCAACGCCTCTTAGAATATATCAACGCTTTGGTGGCCAGCAGCGAGCAAAATCTGACGGAGCCTCTGAGTAATCACTTAGTCCTTGCCGATTGGGAAGAGGAATAAATGCACCGGACATAGAGGGGGAAGCCATTGGCCGGGAACGCGAGGGCTGGATATAAGGGAGTTGCCCAGGACGAATAACGGTATTCAAGAAGATATACAGAGATTAGCCTTTACTTAAACTTTACAAAGCTATAATCCCCTATAAAGTTTCAGTGAAGTTACGGATTTACCCTGGTCTTTTCTGAGAATTCTACTTAATATAAATCTCAGAAGATAAAAATAGAGAGCAGCTTTAGTAACCGTGATTACAGCAATTAAAGATATTAGTAGAAGAAAAACCCATAGAGCCCGCAAATTTTTTACTCAAGAGCTTCAATTTCTAGAAACTCAACTGCAATCCCCTCTTGAAGAAGAATTAATCCACGGTTCAACCTATTGTCGAATCAAACGTTTGATTGACATTCTCGGAGCAATTGTAGGTTTAGCAATTACCGCCGTTTTAACTATCCCCATCGCGATCGCCATGTACTGCGACGATCCGGGCCCCATCTTTTACAGCCAAGTGCGTTGTGGATTACACGGCAAGCCCTTCCGCATCTGGAAGTTTCGCTCTATGATTGTGAATGCCGATCGCCAACAACACCTCATCGAAAATAAAGCCAAAGGCTTTATCTTTAAAAACGACAACGATCCGCGTATTACCCGCGTTGGCCGTTTCCTCCGCAGCACCAGTTTAGATGAGTTTCCCCAATTTTGGAACGTTCTCCAAGGAGACATGAGCTTAGTCGGAACTCGTCCGCCAACTTTAGAAGAAGTCAAAAATTATCAAAAGCATCACTGGAAACGTTTACAAGTGAAGCCTGGTATCACCGGACAATGGCAAGCCCACGGTCGTTCTCGCATTACCGATTTTGAAGATATCGTTTGTATGGATATCGAATATCAACAAAAATGGTCTCCTCTATACGATCTGCAATTAATCTTCCAAACCATTAAAGTGGTCATTGCTCGCGACGGTGCTTACTAAATTCGTGGAGGAATTTGATAAACTATAAAAATAATAGACAAATGTTTAAGGCTTCATAACAGACAATAATTTCTGATTTCTGCATGAATTTACCAACTTGGATTACTTTTTCCCGTTTATTGGGAGTACCGTTTATTTTATATCTTTTGTACGAACCCACCGAAACTCATCGGTGGGTTTGTCTTATGATCTTTTTACTGGCCGCGAGTACTGATTGGCTTGATGGCTATCTTGCTCGCAAAATGGATTTAGTCAGCGATTTAGGCAAATTTCTAGACCCATTGGTGGATAAGTTATTAGTGTTTGCACCGTTGCTGGCGTTGATTGAGTTGGGTCAGATTCCGGCTTGGGCTGTGTTTTTAATTTTGGCCCGAGAGTTGGCGATCGCGGGTTGGCGCGTGAGTCAACAGAAAATTTCTGGCGCTAATATTTGGGGAAAACTGAAAACCGTCACGCAAATTCTCGCGATCGCGCTGTTAATTGCTCCCCTTCCCCCGGTTTGGCAATCTACAGCGTTAATCGCGTTTTGGGGTGCGGTGGCATTAACGTTAATTTCTGGGTTAATTTATGTGCTGCCTTCTGCGGAAAAAACGGTGAGTGATTATTAAGTATATAAAGGGCGACAAACAACCCGATCGCGCCCGTCGGATTTGGCTTGATACAAGGCTGTATCCGCCGCCGCGATCGCCTCATAAGACTCATCTAGAGCTTGAGGAATGGCACTGGTCACCCCCAAACTCAAAGTAACCCGCGAACTAATCAAAGAGTGTTGATGGGGCAATTTTAAGTGTCTCACGGCAGCCCGGATTTCCTCTGCCACTTTGAATGCACCGGAAATCTCGGTATCCGGGAGAATAATGGCAAATTCTTCACCGCCATAACGAGCGACTAAATCCACCGAACGTTTGACTGTAGATTTCATGGCCGCGGCCACTTGTTCCAAACAGCGATCGCCCGCTTGATGGCCGTAACAATCGTTGTAGGGCTTAAAGTAATCAAGATCGCATAAAATCAGCCCTAAAGGTTTTTGATTGCGAAAGGCAACTTGCCACTCTCGCTCGAAATATTCGTCAAAACGGCGACGATTAGCCACTTGGGTCAAGCTATCGAGACTGGCCAACTCAATCAAAGCATGGTTAGCATCTTGCAGGGCCAACTCCATTTCTTTGTGTTCGGTGATGTCGCGAAAGGTAACTGCTAAACCATCTCGGAGTTGCACCCCCACAATTTGAAACCAAATGGGGGAGTGAGCGTGACTTTTATAGAGAAACTCTTTTTTGAGAACATGACCGTGGGTGACCACTCGTTTGAAATCCTCAAATAATGGCTCAAAGGGCTGAGAACCCGCAAAATTCCGTAAAGATTCGTGAATTAAGGCTTCGGTGTGACTGCGAACCCATCTGGCCATAACAGGATTGGTTAAAATCCATTGAAAATCGATAATATTGTCTTCATCGTCGCGAATCGAGCGAAAGGCGGCAATCCCATCCACCGAACTATCGAGGACGCTGGCTAAGAGCGATCGCGACTCAAACAACATGGCCTCAATGCGTTGGCGTTCGTCGATTTCTCGTTCGAGTTGAATTTTTTGACGACGAATGGTTAGCTGATTTTCCACCCGCGCGATCGCTTCTTCGACTTGAAAGGGTTTGGTAATATAGTCTGCACCGCCAAGATCGAACGCTTTGACTTTCTCGAAGGTTTCATCAGATGCACTCAAAAAAATGATGGGAATTTCTTGAGTTTTGGGATTAGTTTTTAAACGTTGACAAACTTCATAACCATCCATGTGGGGCATCCGAATGTCAAGTAAAACGAGATCGGGCAGGCATTGTTCAATACAACCAAGAGCTTCTGGGCCGCTGCTGGCGTGAGTCGTTGTATAGCCCTGCTGCGATAATAAAAATGCCAATAATTCAATGTTATCGGGAAAATCATCTACAATAAGGATATTTATTTTTGACCTTGCCTGAATACCGTTGTTCATTCTCACAGGGGAGGAAACAGCGCGATCGCTGGTCTGGGTTGATTGCATAGAAGTATTAAAGTTAATTTATTAAAAATTTCGTGAGTAGTTAAGTTTTAAATTAATTAAAAATTGTAAAATTGCGCTGAATGATTCTTCAGAGTCAATCCTATATTTCTCTAGCGGCTTCTAGCATCTATCGGCGTGTACATTTCTGTAGTATTCCCCAGCCCCATCCCCAGTCCTAATGGGTAATTTTTCCTTCATTGTGCATAAAATTTTTTCATCAACTCGGAAGTAGGTTGTTAACCTCCGTAAGAACAGGATAGCTTGCAGGACAAAGAACAAAATTTAGGGATATCGAGAAAAAAAACTTTTTTTGTCGGTACAATCTTCTTTGAACTGAAAAGTACATCAAACTCAAAACAACCCCAACCACCAGCAGACGCAACTTTTGAAACGGCGATTTATGGAAAATACTATCGATTCGGGAAAAGTCTTAGATCATCGCTACCGGATTTTATATACTTTCGGTCACGATGATTGGGGACGGCTCTACCTTGCAGAAGTCATCGATCGAGAAAACGACCGTTGCATTATCAAAGAACTCTGCGCTCCCCTCGAAACTCCCCTATCTTCCCCCCAACAACAACAACTGCGTCAAAAATTCCAAATCCTTGCTAATCTGCATCATCCCCAGTTGCCTCGTTTTCAGGATTTGCTTCAGGTGAGTGTTGATGGGGGCGATCGCCTCGCTTTAGTGCAAGATTACATCGAGGGGCTATCGTATCGCGAACTCCTCAATGCTCGTCAACAACAAGGTCGTAGCTTTAGCGAGGCTGAAGTCCGAGATTTCCTGCTGTGCAGTCTTCCTGCCCTGATTTATCTGCACGAACAAAACCTCAGCCACGGCAATATCTGTCCAGAGAATATTATTTTGCGGCATCAGGATCGTTTACCGATTTTGGTTAATTTCAGCAGCGTTAACACCCTACTCTATCCCGATGAAAGCCAACTCACCGCCGTCACTTACGATCGCGAAGCCACACCAAGCTATCATTTACCGACTTCCCCTTTAAACACCACAGCAACCCCCCAAAACGATTTACACGCCTTAGGGGTAACAGCTTTGGTATTGCTATCTGGCCGCGAATCTCAATGTTTACAAACCCTCGACACCAAAACCTGGGATTGGCAACGCCTCCACCTCACCCCAGAATTCCAGAATGTCTTACAACGGCTGTTAACACCAGAAGACCAAAGCGCTGCCAGTCTTTTAACGGCTCTCCAAGCTTGTCCGCCGCCCCCGCAAACAACAACCCTCCCTACTTATACCTTCTCTCCAACCTCCGTAAAATCGCCTTGGTTCTATCGCTGGTTGGGGTGGGGGGTAAAAGTGTCCCTTGTGTTTTTGTTTTGCCTTGTGGCCGGGGTTATGGGCTGGTTTGCGGGGAAAGCTTGGATTAATGCCCAAGTGCAATCCGCCGAACCCGCAGTAACTCCTCCTTCTCCAGATTGGCCAGAATCGGAACCAGAAATCGAAATTACGCGAGAAGCCTTGAGTTTTCCGCCCACTGGAGATTTGGAACCCGAGCCGGATTCGGAACTGTCCGCCGCCGAACAAGAACGACAAATTGCCCTGCGCGATCGCCGTCTTAGCCTGAATATCGATTATGATTTTTTTGAGGATTTGGTGAATCAGGTGTTTTGGCAGCGCTATCCCGAACAAACCGGGGTCGAACTCACCAACAGCGAGGAAGATGCTATTTGGCGCGATCGCAAAGGGGAAATTGCCAACGAAATGCTCAATCGCTTGACTTCCCTCAGCAGTGAAGCCCGGCTTAATTTAGGAAATTACGACCGCAGCAATCGCCAGCGTTGGATTGCCACCGCTAACGATTTACACCTCAGCAGTCGCGCCTTGTACGATCTGACGGATGCGGCGTTTGCTTCTGCTTTTCCGGCTTGGGCTGACGAGAACTTAGAACGCTCATTTAACGACGGTATGGGGCAAGTGTGGCAAGGGTTTATGTTTGAGCAGGTGCGTTACTTGGAAAATGGGATGACGTTGCGATCGCTGGCCTTTTTACCGGGAATTATGAGCGATCGCGTTGCCGGAACATTGCAACCTGGAGAAGGACAAGCGATTGTCATGGAGTTAGAAGCCGGTCAAATTCTCGATTTATTTCTCAATGCCAGTCCTGAAGTGTTGATTTCTTTTTACAGTCCCACGGGGAATACAGTCTTTCTCGAAGATGCTCGCGATCGCAATTGGATGGGAGACTTACCCGAAAGCGGTTATTACGAAATTACCCTGGTTTCTACATCTCCCCAACCCCTCGATTACAGTCTTTCTCTCTCCCTCTCTGAACCCTTCGAGCCAGAATTGTAAAGATTGAAGACGGCTCAATCCCTTGTCGTCGCTGAGATTAAAAACTTAGCTTTGATGGTACTGTCCCTAAAAATGACAAAAAAGGGATAATTCTTTTAAGCACTCAGAACGACTCAAATTTATGTGGGATTATCTTCAAAATAACTGCGATCGCCTTTTAGGACTGAATGCAGAAACCCTATCTTTCTGGCAAGTTAGCAGTCGCGCCATCGTTATTTATATTGCTGCCTTAATCATGGTACGTTTAGGAGGCGATCGCCGTTTTATCGGCAAATACGCCGCCTTTGATGTCACCCTCAGTATTATGTTTGGGGCCACCCTCAGCCGCGCCATTAATGGCAATGCGCCCTTTTTCCCCACATTAGGGGCGGGTTTTGTTTTTGTGTTTGTGCATTGGTTATTTGGCGTTTTATCCTTCTATTCTCGCCGTTTTGAGCAATTCATCGAAGGGCGATCGCACATTTTAATTCAAGAAGGCGAAATTAATTATGATGCTCTCCGTTCAAATTATATTAGTGCCAAAGAATTAGAATCAACTTTACGTCAAAAAGCCAAAATCACCCACGCTTCCCAAGTCGAAATCGCTCGCTTAGAAAGTAATGGCGATATTAGCATTATTCCTCGATCTTCTCCACCCCAAATCTTAGAAGTTCGCGTTGAAGCTGGAGTACAAACCGTCAGAATCGAACTATAGCCCCTGGGTTATTTAAAGTCTATATCTGTCCTTTGTTAGAGGAAGTATCAAAACACCGTCGCTAAGATCGAAACAACACAACAAGACTGATGAATGAGCAGACACTGGCAAATCAGAAGCCAAACTCTACCATCGGTTAATTAAGCGGTTTTGCCTTTCACCACATCAATGCCTTCGAGCAGGATAATGAAGTTTTAGTAGATATGAGCCGTTATCAAGATGCTAAAATTATGCAGGACTTTTATCTAGAAAATCGCCGCGATCCTAACCATAATTTAGCCTATAGTCACTTCATCCGCTATCATATTCCTTTAGATCGAGAAACAGCAACCACTGAAGAAATAACGCCCCATACTGTCGAATTTCCTCGCATTAATTATCAAAAATGCAACGGTAAAAAGTATCGTTATGTTTGGGGAGGTGATGCTCAAAACCCCGGAGACTTTATCAATACAATTAATTAGAGTTGATGCGGAAAAACAGCAGTCTTTCTTGTTGATTTTAGATGCTCAAAGTTTACAAGAGTTAGGCCGTGTCGCTCTTCCTCATATCATTCCTTTAGGGTTTCACGGCAAGTATTTTGCTGCTTAGAAAAAATCCCCGGACGATAATCTAGGACTAATGACTAACCACCAGATTTTTAGTTTTGCGTTTTAAAACCCTATTGATTCAGTCTCTATCGTCAGTACGATGACTCGGCTTAAATGTATTTGCTAGGCTAAAATAAGACAAAATAAAATAATTAAATTTGTAGACTGAATTGAGGAAATAATTTATGAAAGTACCTCCACAAATCACTTATCGTGGTGTCAACAAAACCGATGCCTTAGAAAACTTAGTTAACGAGAAGATTGCTAAATTAGAGCAGTTTTGCGACCACATTAATAGTTGTCGCGTCGCTATCGAAAAAGCACAAGATCATCCGTCTAGTGGGTCGCCTTATCGGGTTAGAATTGATTTAACCATCGCACCCAGTCACGAATTAGCAGTGGTGAAAAGCCCCGACCAAGGCAAACAATACACCGATTTAGAACCGATGATTCGCGATGCGTTTGACGCAGCCCGTCGTCAGGTGATTGAATTAAACGATCGCCAACAAGGTCACATCAAAGAGCATCCCCAACAGGAGATGGTGGCTGTGGTCAGCGAGTTGTTTCCCGAACAGGATTATGGTTTTATTAAAACGGTAGACACCGGCCGGGAAATTTACTTTCATCGCAACAGCGTCCTACATAACGATTTTGAGCGCATTCATGTAGGAACTGGAGTCCAATTTGCAGAAACAATGGGACAAATGGGGCCTCAAGCTACAACTGTCCAAATCGTGAATAAGCCCGGTGAAAGGGTCGGTAAAGGGCGAGAGTAGCGAGAGTAGGTCGGGTTTCGGTGACCTCATACTAAGATACACCGTCTATTCCGATAACCCGCCCTCGGAGCGCGAAATCCGGGGAACCAATGAGCGCAAAGTCCGACGAGAGCGGACTAAAAAATAAGTGGGTTTTCGTCAGCGGATTTGGTATCAATACCCAACGAAGCCTCACTTTGGGATTGTCAGGCTTAAACTAAAGGTTAGAGAGGGTGGGCATTGCCCACCCTACTGGCGTGACAGGGTGGGTTAGGTGGTTAGAATCTATGCTATGACTGTAATATAGCTATCCGCCGTAACCCACCATTTAAAGTGTGTCACGCCACTACGCTATGTTTGACAGTAGAATGCCGCTTTACCAACCTTGCTCGGCTTGGGTTAAAACATAAGTCGATACATCTTCAATGTCTTGAGCATTCAGCCGACCCAAAAAGGCAGGCATGGCATTTTTACCTTTAGTGACTTGGCCCATAATCGCCTCTAGAGAGTACATTCCATACTTCTCTAATGCCTCTTTTTGCAGTGTTTTCATGGGCATAACGGCATTTTTACCATTAAGGTGACAAACGGCGCAATTCGCGGCAAAAATTTGTTTTCCGTGGGTGGCATCTCCAGCCCAAGCCGGGGAAACAAAGCTCATACTCACCAGAATGACGGCGATCGCCCCTACTAAAATTCGTTTCATAATATTCTCCCTCAAATAATGAAAAGCAAGCAAGTTCTAACTTTCCATTATTTGAGGGAGAGGTTCAAACCGTCAAAAGACAGTCTGTCAAAGTTGATAAATTGTTAAATGAGGGCGAGGTCTATTACTCAACAATGAGCTTACCCGCCATACCTGCGCCACGGTGGGGCTGACAGTAGTAGTCATATTCGCCAGAAGGTGCATCGCTCGGAATGGTTACAGAAACCGATTGACCTTTGCTGAATAACAATTGGGTGTTAGACAAAGACTTTGCTAGAGCGGCATCACCACCAGGCACTTTATCGAAAACGACGTTATGGGGGGGAACGCTGTTAATGGTAAAGTCCACTGTATCGCCCGGTTTGACCGTTAAAGTGTTGGGGACAAATTGCAGTAAACCGTTGTCTGCACCCATTTTCACGGTGTAGGTGTCAGCTAAAGCAGGGGTAGCCGATACTGCAAACGTCGCGATCGCAATAGCAACCACGGACAGCAGTACACCCAATTTCCGCAAAGTCGCTTTGAACTTCATCATTAATATAAACTCCCAAAAGGTCTTGATTTTAAATACTCCGTTATAGATTTTACAGCAAATTTGCATTAAGTTCGACAAGCTGTCAAAGTTTAGCCGTAAATTTCGGTTGTATCCTAAAGAAACGAAACCTGTAACCTGCTGCTTGGGTGATTCTGTATTGAATTATGTCTTTATTTCCTTCCCGTCGCCCCCGTAATCTCTCTTTGGGGCCTTTAGAAACCGAAATTCTCGAAATTTTGTGGCAACACGGCCAAGCCACGGTTAAAGAAATTCACGAACAAATTTTACAAGACCCCGATCGCGAATTAGCTTACACCTCTGTCACCACGATCCTCAACCGCTTGGCCCAAAAAGGCTGGGTGAGTTGTAACAAGCAAAAACGGGCATTTTGCTGGCAACCCACCATTTCTGCCCAAGAAGCCAAAGCGATCGCCGCCCACGAACAACTCAATCGCTTTTTAGCCATTAGTAACCCCGATATCGTCGCCGCTTTTGCCGATCGCCTTGATGCGGCCAGCGTCGAACAACTGACTACCATTGCGCAACGGTTGCAAACCTTACGCCAAGCTCGTCAACAGGAGGAACAATAATGCATTCAATCATGATTGCTTTAGCGGCGATCGCGGCCTTGGGGTTGCGTTGGGCTTGGTCTCCCGCTACCCAAAATTGGCAACAACGCTGGCAAAAAGCCCTGTTATTCTTTCTTTTGCCGATTTTGCTCTTCGCCATGACCCTGATCGCGATCGCTTGTATGGGCCCCCAAGGGACGATGGCCGGAATGCCCACCGTCAGTTACACCTATCAACTGGTCTGTTTAATCTTAGGAAGCGCGATCGCCATCAGCTTGTACCACATCCTCACCACCCAAAAAACCCTCGCCCATCTGCGCCAATATCCCCCCTTAACGCCCTCCCCAACCATTCACCAAACCGTGCGTTTGCTGCCCCAACCCCAAGTCTTTTGCGCTCAAATCGGCTGGTGGCAACCTCAACTGATCGTGACTCAAGGCTTACTCGATTTACTCGATACCGAGCATCTCAACGCCGTATTTGCCCACGAACAAGCCCATTATTACTACCGAGATACCTTTTGGTTTTTTATATTAGGATTGTTGCGTCGCCTTACCGGTTGGCTACCCCATACCCAAGACTTATGGGAAGAACTCTTGACCCTACGGGAGTTACGAGCCGATGCTTTTGCCAGTCAACAAGTCGATAAATTGGTATTAGCCGAAGCCTTGTTATTAACCGTCAGCAACCCCGTCATGGTCACTCTCGCCGCCACAGCCACGTTGCATCCTTCCCCGGGGGGCGATCGCCTACAAGAACGAATTGAGGCCCTTCTCGCCAATCCTGCTTCCCCCCCTCCCCCTTCTTATTGGTCTTGGGGCTGGTTATTAATGACATTACTGCCCTTAGTCGCGTTACCGTTTCATTC
>JBKHDX010000050.1:0-24799 GCA_046541115.1 Spirulinaceae cyanobacterium
AGTAGGGTGGGTTAGGCGGCTAAAATCTAAGCTGTGACAGCAATAAGCGCAATCCGCCGTAACCCACCGTTTAAGGTACGTCGCGACACTAGGGGCCAAATCCTGCTTGTCTTAACGCACCTTCCCAGAACTTCACTTTTTCTTAATGAAAATCAATGTATTTTTAACAACATTGCCGTTGTCAAAATTGAGAAAAAATAAACAAAATTCACACTTCTAAAATTTTCTTTAAAAATTGACATTTTGCCTAGTCGTAATCTGCCAAATGAAACAACCAGAGCTAACATAAAAATTAGAGAGAAGCAAAACCTCGCTACAGCTAAAGTTCTGGGGTAACAGAATGGTATTCAAAGTCACAACAGTTGAAGAACTTGAACTCCTTATTCAAAGGGTTAAAGCCGCTCAACAAGAATATGCAAATTTCAGTCAAGAACAGGTCGATCAAATATTCAAAAAAGCAGCCTTAGCTGCCAATGCTGCTCGGGTTCCCCTCGCCAAAATGGCCGTCAAAGAAACCGAAATGGGAATTGTTGAAGATAAAGTGATCAAAAATCACTTTGCTTCTGAAATTATCTACAACAAATATAAGAACGAAAAAACCTGCGGCATCATCGAAGAAGATAAATCTTTCGGCTTCCAAAAAATTGCCGAACCCGTTGGCATCCTGGCCGGGATCGTTCCGACCACCAACCCCACCTCCACCGCCGTCTTCAAAGCGCTGATTGCCCTCAAAACCCGCAACGCCATCATCTTTTCACCTCATCCCCGCGCTAAAAATTGCACCATTGAAGCGGCCCGCATCGTCCACGATGCCGCCGTAGCCGCAGGCGCACCAGAAAATATCATCGGTTGGATTGACGAACCCACGGTTCCCCTCTCTCAAGCTTTGATGCAACACCAAGATATCAAGCTAATTCTCGCCACAGGGGGCCCCGGCATGGTCAAAGCCGCTTACTCCTCTGGCAATCCTTCCTTGGGAGTGGGCGCAGGCAACACCCCTGCCCTCATCGACGACTCCGCCCACATCAAAATGGCGGTTTCCTCGATTCTCCTCAGTAAAACCTTTGACAACGGTATGATTTGCGCCAGCGAACAATCGGTCATTGTCGTAGATTCGGTTTACGCAGAAGTCAAAGAAGAATTTATTAAGCGGGGCGCGTACTTTGTGACTCCCGAAGAACGGCAAAAACTCGGTGCCAAACTCATCGTCAACCATCACCTCAACGGGGAAGTTGTCGGCCAACCCGTTGCCAAAATTGCCGAACTCGCAGGCTTTAGCGTTCCTCAAGAAAGTCGGGTTTTAATTGCCGAAGTCGGAGATGTGGGTAAAGACGAACCCTTTGCCTACGAAAAACTCTCCCCCATCTTGGCCATGTATCGAGTTCCTGACTTCGATACCGCCGTCGAAACGGCCGAATCTCTGGTTGAGTTTGGCGGACGGGGCCACACTGCCGCCCTTTATACTTCCACCTTCAACAGCGAACATATCCAGCAATTTGAAGACAAAGTACAAGCGGCCCGCGTCCTGATTAATACCCCGTCTTCTCAAGGGGCAATTGGTGATATTTACAACTTCCGTCTCGACCCCTCCCTCACCCTCGGTTGCGGGTCTTGGGGCGGTAACTCCATTAGCGAAAATGTCGAACCCAAACACCTCCTCAACATCAAAACCGTGGCCGAACGCCGGGAAAATATGTTGTGGTTCCGGGTTCCGCCGAAGATTTACTTCAGATATGGTTCCCTTCCTGTGGCCATTCGCGAGTTAGCCGGGAAAAAACGCGCCTTTATCGTTACAGATAAACCCATTTATGAGTTGGGGATGACCAAAGAACTCGAAACCGTCCTCGAAGAAATCGACCTCACCTACGATATCTTCTACGATGTCGAACCCGACCCCTCCCTCGATACGGTCAAACGAGGGGTGGCGATGATGGAAACCTTTAACCCGGATGTCATTATCGCCATTGGTGGCGGTTCGCCGATGGACGCGGCCAAGATTATGTGGTTGATGTACGAACACCCGGAAATCGAGTTTGAAGGGTTGGCCATGCGCTTTATGGACATCCGCAAGCGGGTGTATGACTTACCGCCCCTGGGGGAAAAAGCGATGATGGTGGCGATTCCGACGACCTCCGGGACGGGTTCGGAAGTGACTCCCTTTGCTGTGGTGACAGACCGCCGCAATCATATCAAATACCCCCTAGCCGATTATGCCTTAACGCCAACGATGGCAATTGTAGACCCGCAGTTGGTTTTACATATGCCGAAAACTTTAACGGCGTTTGGTGGGGTAGATGCTTTAACTCATGCGATTGAGGCTTATGTCTCGGTCTTCGCGTCGGAATACACCAATGGCTTGGCGTTAGAAGCGATTCGCTTGTTGTTCAAATATCTGCCGCGATCGTACCAACACGGGGCAAATGACCCGAAAGCCCGCGAAAAAGTCCACTACGCCGCAACGATGGCGGGAATGGCTTTTGCTAACAGTTTCCTCGGTATTTGTCACTCGATGGCCCACCAACTCGGCGGGATGTTCCACGTTCCTCACGGGTTAGCGAATGCTTTGTTAATCTCCCATGTCATCCGCTATAACGCCACCGACGCACCGTTTAAACAAGCGACTTTCTCGCAGTATAAATATCCCAATGCGAAATGGCGTTATTCGATGATTGCCGATTACTTAAAATTGGGCGGCGATACTGAAGATGAGAAAATTGAACGACTCATTGCTGCGGTAGAAGACTTGAAGCAACAAGTGGATATTCCCACGGCGATGAAGGATGCTTTGCGTCACAGCGAAGAAGATTACTTTGCCAAACTCGATGAGTTAGCCGACCAAGCGTTTGACGACCAATGTACTGGGGCTAACCCTCGTTATCCGTTAATCGGCGATTTGAAACAGTTGTTGATTGATGCTTATTACGGTTCGCCGAAACCTTTGACGGCAGTGAATGGTAATGGTAATGGTCACAGCGATTCTCCAGAAGCGATCGAACCAGAAACGGTGATGTCGTAATGAATTGATTTGTGGATTAAGACAGTAGATAGTTTGACACACCCGCTTCGTGCGGGTTTTTTGTTGGAATGCTCCATCCTTGCTCAGGGTTGGACTGGATAAAATTGGGAAGTGGGCGCGATCGCCCATCGTCCATTAGTGACAAGTGTCGTTCTCGGTGCGAAAAATTATGATTTATCAAGAAGAATTAGAAATCTCCACGAAAAATAACGGCGATATGCACGATTTGACCCGCGATATTAAAGAAATCGTGCAGAAATCGCAAATTCAAACGGGAATCGCCCATATTTTTAATATTGGCAGTACCGGGGCGATCGGGGCAATTGAATTTGAACCGGGACTGCAAAAAGATTTACCCGAAATTCTGAATAAGTTAATTCCTGCTAGTCTGGATTACGGTCACGAACAAACCTGGCATGATGGCAATGGCCATTCCCATTTACAAGCGACGCTTTTGGGCCCGTCCATTACTGTTCCTGTGCGTCACAATCATCTGGAGTTGGGAATGTGGCAGCAAATTTTTCATTTAGAATGCGACATTAAATCTCGCTGTCGCCGCATTATTGTGACGATATACGGAGAATAAATTTAGATTAGAAATAAAGCCCTCTAACGCGATCGCACTAGGGGGTTTTATGGCGATTTCAAATCTGGAATTACTACCATTGTCCCACGAATCCCGGTTTTTTAAGAGTTTCCTTGATGGCAGACACGGGTAAAACTGCTTAATTACGCTTGAGAATGAGTTGTTTTAGGGGATTTTTTGGCGATCGCGTTGAGCGATGGGCGGTTTCCGAGCAAATGAACTTCTTGATGACAATTCGCGCAATACCAGTAAACACGATTGGAACTAATATGTCGTAAGATTTTACGGGAACAGTAGGGGCATTGATGATTCATAAGAGTTTATCAAAATGGCGATTGGATGGATATTCGGACTAATGCGAGGATTTAATCTCAGTTTGGGGTGTTTGGGATCGAGGCAATAAACTGAATCGAACCAGATCGAGCGAATTCCCCCCCTCCATTCCCCCAATCAAATGGGGGATTTTGTATAGTTAAGGGTTGGGGGATGTCGATGCAACGACAAGCTTCAGATTGGGAGTGAGAAAGATTATTTGAGTTGCTAAGTTTTTAAGTAGGTATTATTAAATCTTGTTATGTTTCATTAGCTTTATTATAAACTAAGCTGCTCAAAAGGGGCCTCTTTCTAGAGATAGATTTTGCGCGATCGCGTCCTCAGAAAAGACATGAATTTTTGAGAAAAAAATAAGCTGCGATTAAACAGCTTTATGACCCAGTTTAGTCACAACAATAGCAGCAAGGAATAGCCCTTGCTGCTAAACTGTCTCTCATCGGCTTTTACGAGCGTTCGAGAGCCTTTTGAAGGGGTTCTGCGGGGTTGAATTGCTTGGCTTTGGTGGGACTAATGCCTTCGGTGGGGCCTTCAATCGCTTTCCAAGCAGGCAAACCGCCTTTGATTTGGGCGACGCGGTTAAATCCAGCCGAAGATAAGGCTTTAGCGGCTAACTGGCTTTCTTCGTCGTCCTTACCGTAAACGTAGATATCGCGGCTATCTTCTAAGTTATCTTTGGCGGTTTCGACCAGGGTATCAACGGGCATATTTAATGAACCTGTAATGCGCTCTTGTAAGTAGGTTTCGCGATCGCGCACATCGACAATCGTTAAGGCCGGTTCGCCCCAATCTAAACGCTCTTTTAATTCGTTTGCACTAGACTCGGCGTGCATGGGTTCGGGAGAAGGAAGCGGTTCTGTAATAGTTTCTTTTACCGATTCTACTGTGTTTTCAAGGTTTTCCATAATAAGCTATTTAATTCTACAATTTCATTCACTTTCAACAATAACAAGGCTTTTCATGGAATTAATCCCTCTAGGGAAACATATAACAGTCATCAGCAACTCAGGGGAACGTTTGTTCGAGGATTAACTGTTTTTTGTTGTTGGTTGTTTATTTTTGTTTTGACAGGGGGTGGTGTTCCCTTTAAAGATTGATTTTTGCTGACTTCATGTCCCTCTCTCGATAGACTGACTGCCGCAGATAACTCAACCTAAGAAGGAGCGAAAAATGAGCATTTATTTTTATAATTCTGCCAAATCTACGTGAATTTAGAAATTATTAAAAATAAATGCCTTTAAACGTTACTCAAAAGCTCATTGAATCTCATTTGGTCAGTGGGGAAATGACTCCGGGAACAGAAATTGGTTTGCGAATCGATCAATCTTTAACTCAAGATGCGACGGGAACGATGGTGATGTTGGAACTCGAAGCTATGAATCTCGATCGCGCCAAAACTGAACTTTCGGCGCAATATGTAGACCATAATTTATTGCAGACTGATTATAAAAATGCTGACGATCACTTATTTCTACGGTCAGCTTGTCAGCGTTTTGGCTTGTGGTACAGTCGCCCAGGAAACGGCATTTCCCATGCGGTACATACCGAACGCTTCGGGATACCGGGAAAGAGTTTAATCGGGTCTGACAGCCATACTCCGGCGGCTGGTGGCATGGGAATGTTGGCGTTTGGGGCAGGAGGCATTGATGTGGCGATCGCGATCGCGGGGGAACCCATGTATGTGAAAATGCCGCAAATTATGGGGGTGAAACTCACCGGGAAGTTACCGGACTGGACGAGTGCGAAAGATGTAGTACTAGAAATGCTACGCCGTTATGACGTAAATGGCGGCCGCGGCAAGATTATCGAATATTATGGCGAGGGGCTAGACTGTTTGAGCGCGATGGATCGCCACATTATCGCGAATATGGGGACGGAATTAGGGGCAACAACGACAGTTTTCCCGTCAGATAACGAAATTAAGCGGTTTTTGCAAAGTCAAGACCGCGAGGATGATTGGCTTGAGTTAATTGCCGATGAAGGGGCAGAATATGATTTGAATGAAGAAATCAATCTGTCTCAAATTGAGCCGTTAATCGCTTGTCCGTCAAGTCCGGGAAATGTGGTGCGGGTGCAGGAAGTCGCCGGGAAAGAAGTCAATCAAGTGGTAATCGGATCGTCGGCTAATCCGGGGTTGCGGGACTTTTGGATCGTGAGTGCTATTGTCAAGGATAAAGTCGTCAGCGATCGCGTCTCTTTTGATGTTAACCCTAGTTCTCGCCAAACTATCGAGAATTTAGCAGCGATGGATAGTGCCTTTCTGGACTTAATTCACGCGGGAGTTCGGTTTCACCAAGCAGGCTGTTTGGGCTGTATTGGTATGGGTCAAGCCCCCGCTTCCGATCAAATCTCTCTGCGTACAATGCCCCGCAATTTCCCTGGGCGATCGGGAACCGCAGACGATAAGGTGTATCTGTGCAGTCCTGAAACGGCGGCGGCGGCGGCCTTAACTGGAGAGATTACCGATCCGCGTCGTCTTGAGGATATTTATACCATGAAATATCCCCAATTTGTTCCCCCAGAAAAGGAAATTATCAATACGGATATGTTGGTCGCCCCGCCTGATAATAATCAAGAAATTGAGTTAGAAAAGGGGCCCAATATTAAGTCTTTTCCTGAATTTGGAGAACTGCGCGATCGCGTAAATGTTCCGGTTTTATTAAAAGTGGGAGATAACATTTCTACTGATGAAATTTTACCCGCCGGAACGCGAGTTTTGCCTTATCGCAGTAACATTCCTGCCATTAGCCAATTTGTCTATTATATGGTTGATGATACTTTCAACGAACGGGCCCAAGCCGCCCAAGAAAAGTTTGGCGGTCATGTTCTTGTCGCGGGGGAAAACTACGCTCAAGGATCGAGTCGCGAACACGCTGCGATCGCGCCCCGCTATCTCGGACAAGTGGCGGTTTTAGCGAAGTCTTATGCTCGGATTGGCTGGCAAAATTTAGTAAACTTTGGCATTTTGCCTCTAGAGTTTATTAAATCTGAAGATTATGCAAGCATCGAAGAAGCAGATCAATTGGAGTTAATTAATATTCGGGAATCCTTGCAACAAAAAGCCCCGATTACCGTGCGAAATGTAGACAAAGATTTAACTTATCAACTCCAGTATAATTTGAGCGATCGCCAAATCGAAATTATGCTGTCGGGCGGGTTGATTAATTGGTATAAAGCTCGCAATTAAGGGTTTTACCTCGCCGAATTTAAGATGAAACACCCCAACCCAGTTTTAACAGAAAACTGGGGTTTTGCCATCAAGTTTCTATCTTACGAGTTAATCTTAAAGTTATAATTGTATTCCTTTGGCAAGATGCGCGATCGCGGCGAATTTTGCTAATTTTAAAGTAGATAGTCGAAGGAAAAAAACTATTAATATGTCTACCCAAGAACAAAGTCGCGAACTCTTTACTGAAGAACGCCAAGACAACAAAAATCGCCACGATTCAATGGAAGCTCGTGCTAAAAGCGAAGAACACCAAGATAACGAACAAGCTCGTGAAATTGCTACAAAAAATCGCCAATATCAAGGAAATCTTGAAGACACCATGCGCGATCGCGCCCAGTCTTAAAAACTTATCAAAAATAAGATCAAATCTGGAAATACAACCCCTGTTTCTGGGGTCAAATTCTAACTCAATCGGGTAGGACAATCAGAAAATGGGGTTTTTAACCCTCAAGATTTAAACGGATTTGATCTAAAAATATAGTCTCAAACCCGATTGTCAGCAAACCCCTGATAGCGGTTAACTATTAACTGAAATAACTGATGTATGTCCCTTCCCAGTTGGTCTGAATTAACCCATCGATTGATTACATTTTGGAAAAAGAAAGTGAATCCCACATTGGCTTCGCTTTTTTCCACAATCTGGATATTTGGTATTTCAATCGCGGGCTTTGCTTTGTGGGGATTTGCTGAAATTTCTGAGGAAGTCTTAGAACAAGAAACCACCGCCCTTGATAAAAATATCTTACAAACTTTAAAAGAACTACATACTCCCCTACTCGACCGTATTATGGTGGGCATCACCTCATTAGGCGATCCTTGGGTCGTAACAATTATTAGTATTATCGTTGCTATTATTTTATCGCGACGACGACGATTAGCTGGAGCCATTACCATTGGTATTGCTTCGGCGGGGGCTTGGGGATTAAACCTTTTGTTAAAAGATGTATTTGCACGCGATCGCCCGGAATTGTGGAAGCGAATTGTAGATGCTCAATTTAACAGTTTTCCAAGCGGTCATGCCATGGTTTCATTAGTAGTTTATGGCTTTCTGGCTTACTTACTTGCCATTCGCTTTCCGCGACGACAAAGTTTAATTTATGTACTAGCAATTCTGTTAATTATTTCCATTGGCTTTAGTCGGTTATATCTCGGCGTACATTGGCCGACGGATGTTGTCGCGGGCTATGCTGCCGGATTAGTTTGGTTAATGACTTGTATCCTCAGTTTAGAAGTGGTGCAGCGTTCCTTAAATAAACGCCGAAAACCCCAATCCCACTAAACTTATTTTCTCTCAAGTTTTAACTTAATAAATATTGCAAAATGGAGGAACCTTTTATGGTTTTTAAACGCATTGTAACAGCAATTGACCGCACCCCTTTAGAACAAGAAATCTTTACCCAAGCGGCAGACCTCGCAGCCGCCCAAAACGCGGAATTACTGCTCGTTCACTACTTTTCAACCCCCATTGATACCATGACCACGCCCCCCGTCGGAACCGCAGCCGGGGCGGGTGTGGGCTTGACTCCCGCGGCAGGGGTCAATATGTACCCCGTTACTGCCGAAAATCTCGAATTGCACCAAAATGCCGTAGACAAGGAACGTCGCGAGGAAGAAGCTTGGCTTGAGCGCTATCGTCGTCAAGCTTCAGATGCAGGAATTGCGGTACAAATGGAATGTATCCCCGACGATGGCAGCACAGGCCGCCGAATTTGCGACACCGCGAAGTCTTGGAACGCAGATTTGATTGTTTTAGGCAGCAAGAGTCGCACGGGCTTGGCTGAGGCATTTCTGGGCAGTACGAGCAATCATGTGGTGCATCACGCTCATTGTCCGGTGATGGTGATTCAACACAATTAAGATCAAGAACCCCGGTTTCTTATCTATTTATCCGATTAAGTTGGATTTTCACAACAGAAACCGGGGTTCTGGTACTAAAGATTAAGAACCCCGGTTTCTTATCTGTTTATACGATGTAGTTGGATTTTCATAACAGAAACCGGGGTTCTGGTACTTTGCGCTTCAAACCCTAATCCCCGATCCCACAGTCACCTGAAAAACTTTTTAGTCCAAGCCCTATTGTACTCCCACAGCGCGACCTTGAGAGCCGAAAACAATGGTGCGATCGCCCTCCATGGGTTCCCAACCGACATCAAAACCCTTTTCCCAAGCCAATTCCCGCGCTTGACGAAAGCCGGTAAAACTATCGGGACGTACCAAAAAAGCTAAATAATCAGTTTGCGGATTTAAGTCATTTAAAACCTCGCGGAAATTAGAAGATTCTTGTTGAATATCCCGTGGGTTTTCCCCCTCAGCCTCTGGTAATGGGACATAAGCAATTCCCGAACCCCCCGCAATTCTCGCTTCATAATAACGAGTCGTCGTACTATAATTTTGTAAGCGCTCCAGACGGCGTAATTCGCAGCGTTGATACTCCTCAGCCCGACTGATGTAATAATCATACATTTCTGGCAAAACATTACTCGGAACTTCGGGTTTTTCACATTGGGGTAAACCTTGCATATAAAGGTCTAATTGTCGCGAAACTTGGTCGGTATTGAGGTATTTAATTTGGTCGTCGGTAACTTCAAAAAACTTGGGACTTTTGCGGGTATTCGACACTACTGGAGTCCGCACAATGGTTTCTACTTCGGCGGTTACTAAAGCGACAAACAAGCCAATAAACATTAATACCCCGACGGTATTTGTCAGAATATCTAAAAAGGAATCTAGGTTTTGGGTAGGAGACGACAAACGCCTCATTCTTCTACGTCTCATAAGCTATTCTTGCGGGGTGGGATTAGCAGTTTCGACATTCAGTTTCCAACCTTGATCGAGGGGTTCGTAACCCAAGTTAATTCCTTCTGCTTCGATAATACTGCGTAAGTCTGTAAAAACATCGAAAGCATCGGGACGAACCGCTACAATAAAGTATTCGCGATCGCGATTTTGTTTGACTTGTGCGATCATTTGACCCAAGGCTGAATTAGAATCAGAAAGTCGATCGAGTGGGATAAAAGTTTCTTGGGGATGAATGACTATTCCATCTACTCTGGCTTCGAGATAGCGAGGGGTTTTGGTTTGATTTACTCCCCTTTCGTTTCTCACGACAATTTTAACTTCTCGTTCGCTTCCGTAAGTTTGGCTAGTAATAACAATAATCAGTAAAATTAACGTGCCAATGGTACAAGCCAAAACGGATAAAAACGGGAATAATTCTGTTTCAATGGGTTTACGGGTAATTCTACGCCTACGCATGGTGTTTGACTTTGTTTACCTTAAGATTCGTCCCCTTCAACTAACATAATACGTCGGGGTTTACCGAGCTGTTGTAATACCGGACGCAGTTGAGCTAAATTGCTATCAATTTCCTTGAGGACGCGCTCTAGTTGTGCGGTTTGTTGTAGCTCTTTAAAGCTTTGTTCTAAATTCGTTTGCAGTCGAGCCACTTCGAGGATTTGATTGGTGCATTGTTCCAGGGCTTCTACACGACTCGACAAAGCTAAACTGGCTTGTTCGAGTTGTTGAGCCATTTGGGAAGATTGGGCTTCTAATTGCTGCGCGATCGCGTTACGATCTGCATTAATCGCAGTCAACATATTCTGGATTTCTTGTACCAAGATTTGACTATTTTGTTGCTGCGTTTCCCAGGTTTCTACAAAGCCTTGACGATCTTTTAGGGCTACCTGATTCACCTTACTCACTTTCTGTAAAATCTTAGTACTGGTTTCTTGAATCTGACTAATTTCTGTGACAAAAACTTGAGCGATTTCCATTGCGGCTTTTTCGGCATATTCCCGCGCAGGTTCGACTAAACTTTGACTATTGGGCAGTTTATTCTCAACAGCTTCGATTACGGCTTGACGAATTAAATTTGTATTAATCGGTTCGGATTTATGGGGCAGTTTTGCAATTAAGTTTTCGTTAATATAAACATCAATCGCTAACAGCAATCGCGACTCCAAACGCTCTACCAATACCAAAGGAATCATCACCAAAACACTGAGCAACAAAGCCAGTAATGTGGTATCAAAAGCGACTGCTAAACCTCCCGTTACCAGCCCAATTCCTTCTTTAATTTGGTCAATTTCTCCGGCTTCTTCGAGAAAGCCAGAAAAGCCACTCACCGCTTGACTAATCCCGATAACTGTACCAATAAAACCCAGTAAAGGAATTGCCCAAACCAAAATCCGAGGCACAGAATAAGACGACTCCGATGCACTTGCATAAAAGGAAGAATCATCTAAAGCAATTTCTGTAGCAGTTTGGCTATTTCCCGATTCAATATAAGCTTTGAGAATCCGACTACATCGCAATGGTAATAGATAGCTTATTCGCGCTAAGTTATATTGCAGTTTGGCGACTTGTTGCGATTTAGAATCTTCTAAACTAACATTATTCGGAATCCAATTCCCCTGTAAACTGCGATATTCTTGTTGCAATTTAATAAACTTTAAAGTAGTTACCATTACGACAATACAAGCCAAGAAAACCGTAATAAACTGGGTGAAGCCGCGACGATAAAATAATTCACCAATCGTCGAATCTTGAACGGGGAATAAAATAACATAAATAATAATAAAAATTAAAGCTGCTCCCCCTACTGCGAGGGATGTAGAAACATCAAGTTCTTGTCGTTCGAGATTTGCCTTTGCTGCCATTTAAAATTATCCTAATCATTACATTGAATTATTGCGATCCTAGCAAAATTTTATAAAATTGAGCAGAATGCCCCTTACTGTGTCTTACATCTGAAGGCGCGATCGCAACCTTTCCCATCCTAGCTTTAGTTTTGCCATTTGTACGGCTGTCAAACAACAATAAAGCTTCACTAACTAAACGGATTTGATATAACTTTATCCTGTAAGCAGATAAGAAATCGGGGTTTTTAATTCCCACTAATTCAACAGATTGGATATGACATCTCAATTCAAACTAGAAAATATTGTTCCCTGGGGTCGTTCTTTTTCCGAATATCAAGCCATGTTTAGCTTAACCCCCGCAGACTTGTCCGGTACAATTTTAGACTGTGGTGGTGGCCCGTCTAGTTTTAATGCTGAAATGACCCGCAAACAGCACAACGTTGTCTCCTGCGACCCGATTTATCAATTTAGCGCCTCAGAGATTGAAAGCCGCATCCAAGCCACCTATCCGGTCATTTTACAAGGACTTCGCGATCGCGCCGATCGTTTTGTGTGGCAAGATATAAAAACCCCCGAACAACTGGGAGAAGTGCGTTTAGCTGCGATGCAACAGTTTCTCGCAGACTTCCCCACTGGAAAACCACAAAACCGTTACCCAGTCGCACAACTGCCGCAATTGCCTTTTGCGGACGCAACATTTAGTTTAGCGTTGTGCAGTCATTTGTTATTCACCTATTCCGAACAACTTTCTCTCGACTTTCACCGAGACGCAATTCTCGAAATGCTGCGAGTTGCAAAGGAAGTGCGCGTTTTTCCCCTCGTTGAAAACTTTTCTGGGGAAACTTCGGCTTATGTGCAACCTCTAACGCAGCAATTATCCGCCAAAGGGTATCAGGTTGAGATTGAGCCAGTTAATTATGAATTTCAGCGTGGAGGCAACCAAATGCTGCGAATTTGCTTGGTTTAGCATGATTTGATTTGAGAATAACCAACAACCAACAACCAACAACCAACAACAAAAAACCAGCCAATCATCGGAAAAACCTGACCCTTAGTTGCCTAAACCAGAAGCTGCCAGAATAACGCCCCTAACACTACAATACCCAAATGTTGCGGCAGGAGCGATCGCACAGGTTGACGGGCGATTTTTTGGGTTAAAGCAAACGCCAACAACATCCCAAATAACAAACTACAGCCCTGTAGAAAGTTTATCGTTGCTGGATGCGCGACCAAAATCGGTAAACCCTCACCCTGTAAGCCAAATGTCGCGAAACCAACCGGAAGAATGCGTCCGGCTTCCCCCAAGCCCAAAGGGAGGTAATACGCTAAATTAGCGGCTAAAGCAAAGGGAAGATAACCATAAATCAATTCCAAGAATGGCCGCGGCTTAATTTGTCGAAAAAACTTGTAAATCAGTTGAATTGCGCCATACATCAGGAAAGGAATCACCGCCGGAAGCAATAACACCAACACCGACAAGCCCAAATGGGGGCCAAACTGACTCAAATCCCAATTCAACCCCAAAGCCCCGTTAATCTCGGGGAGATGATGCAAAAACACCGCATCCAATAACAGCAGCAGCAAAGCTACCTCATAGCTGCGGGGAATATGAGTCGTCCATAATTCAATTCCTGGGATACGCACATTAAATTCTACTGACCGATGGGGACAAGCTTTTAAGCAAGTCATACACAACACGCAATCGCGATTATCCTGCATTTGTGCGGGATGAGAGTATAACGGACAGCCATCAGTGGCTTGACCTTCGCCTTTTTCCGGGCCGCCCTTGTAACATTGATAAGTGGTGCATTCTGCCGAACAAGTCCCCTGTTGCGCTCGTAACTCCGTCATAGAAAGCTTTGCAAACATCCCATTCATTCCCCCAATGGGACAGAGATAGCGACACCAGAAACGACGCTCAAAAATGGCACTAAAAATCATCGCACCTGCTGTAATCAGCAGCAAAAGACAAGCAGACAGATAAGCGGTGTTTTCTAAATCCCAAACTTCTTCCCACAGCAGAATTAAGGCAAACAAGCCAAAGAGAAACCAACCTCCCCATTTTTCGGCAACGTGACGGGGCCAGCGTTTCAGGGGTTGCGGTAGGAAGTGTTGGCGGATTTTTTGGGTAATTTCGCCGTAAATCATAAACGGACAAACAGCGCACCACAACCGCCCTACAAAAGGAAAACCGAGGAGGATGAGGGGCCACCACCAGGCCCAAAATAAGTTTAAGGCAAAGTTGCGATCGCGAGTCTGCGGCCCTAAAAACAAAATCGCCACCACCAACGCAAACGCCACAGTGGTAAAACCATAGTTAATGCGGTCGGGCCACCAAGGACTGCGGAGGAAATAACGAAATTTTGGATAAGAATCGAGCAAATTAAAGCGAAATTGCTGTTTTTTGCTCTGAGAGGGCCAAATAATTTCTTCTGTAAGCTCCTGTGTCCCCGATAGTTGCGTAATCGCCCGTCGCACCGTGTTGTCTAACTCCCGCAAATTATTAGGAAAGTCATAAGCCTGTAACTGTCGCAAGGCTTCTGGGGTTAATTTCGGTTGTGGAATTCCCCTGACGCGACAAATAATACTGATGTAATAATTCACCCAATCCCCTAAATCTGCCTTTCGCACCCGCAACGGCGGTACTTTAATTTTATGACTTACCAAGCGGTCGAGGTCGGGATTAGACTTTTCGGAAATTAAAATAATACGAGCTTCCGAAATTAAAGCGCTTTGAGATTGAGTTTCTGTCCGACTAACGGGGAAATATTGCCCGGTTTCGAGTAAATGGGCAATCGGTTGGATTAATTTGGGGGACAACTCCTGAATATTGTTTAATACCAGCGTACCGCGACCCAACGCCGCAATTAAACCGGGTTTACCGCCAACCCGACCAAACAAATCTGCCCCGCTTGCTTGTAAGGTATTACAATTAACGCGAATAATGGTTTCGCGACGCGAGGAGGAGCCATAGTGAACTAATGCGGCAATATTGTCTTTTTCTAGCCCTGGTTCCCCGAAAATCAGGACAGATTCGCGATTATCAGATGCTTGTTTGATTTGTTTGCGTAAGCGCACTGCATAGCGACTTTTACCAATAATGCCCCGTCTGGCTTTCGTCACCAAATAAGGCCGCAGAATGGCTTGACGCTCTTGCTCAAAGTTTAACTGAGTTGCCAGTTGACTGACTTCTTGGGCAAGTTGTTGGGCGATAATTTGGGTAATGGCAGGATATTCTCCGACCCAGGTTTGAAAATCGGCTTTAGGGAGAAACCAAAACTCACAATCGGTTTTGGTGGTGAGGGTTTGTTGGGTGGGTTGGTCGAGAAGTAATGCTTGTAGGTTAATCACTGACCCCGGAAGCAAACTCACCGCTTGTAAAATTTGAGAATTGTTTAACGGTCGATTACTCGCGGCCCGACCAACAACGAGAATATATAAGCCGTCTGGGGGCTGTTGCTCGCCCATGATGGTACAATGAGCCTTAATATCTCGTTTCTGCAAAAGCGGCGCGATCGCGTTTAATGCCTTTGATGGTAACACGTTCAACGCCGTTCGCTCTTGCAACCATATGATGCGCGCTTCTACAGTCATAATACTCTCGCTGAAAAAATAATTTGTTGTCGCGATCGCTCACACCTCCCTCCTCTTTCTATTGTAGGTAAGCCCCCTGGCTGAAAACGGCTTCAACGCTCTAATTTTCATAATCCGTAAAATTACTGTTGCTTATATCGCCGCAGTTTAATCGGTTTCGCTCAAATTAATGCGACCTTTCCACGAATTCGACTAAATTTAAAAATAAGCACAATGACTTGTTTTAATTTATGCTCGCGACCGATATTAACTGGCTCAATCTTTGGGTTCCTTTGGCTTTACTGGGTTTAATTATTTTGGCCGCAATTTTCTTTAGTTACAGCAGCGATTAATTAAAGAGAGGGAAGCAATTACCAATTACCAATTTGGAGAAGTGCAACCAACAACCAACGTTCCCCTAAAATACTAATAACAAAGGACAAATGACCCATGACTAACTAACCAATCCGACAAAAATCAGACATATACTGCCAAACTTCCGGTAAAACGTCCGCTAACCCGTGGTCACTTGGCAAAGGGATCAATTTTACCCAATCCCGTCCACTGGCATAATGTTCGGATGCTTGAATCGGAATAACCCCATCTCCTTTTCCGTGTAAAATCAGCGTCGGCACAGGAGTTTTTAAGGAAGTGCTGTCATACTGTTGAGCGTCCAGAACAAACTGATAATGCAAAGGTAATAAGCGTTTCTCGCCGTAATGATACACGGACAAATAACCCGAAGTTTGCCATTGTTGCATTTGTACGTCGCCAATTTGAGGCAGCCAATGATTCAGAAAGTCAAAGGCAGGAGCAAGACAAACCAGTCGTTTCACTTGAGGCGATTCTTGCGCCAAATATACCGCCGTCAAGCCCCCTAAACTCGACCCAATGAGGGTTATAGGGGTATTATCATTAGGGAAGGCTTCCTGGGCTTGCTGGAGTTGGCGCGTAATGGTGAGATGAGAGAAGTCCCCTTGGTTGAGATCGAGAATGTGAAGGGGAATATTAAGTTCAGCAAAGCGATCGCGAATATACTGAGCTTTTGTAGACTGGGGACTAGAGGCAAAGCCGTGTAAATAAAAATAGTGCATTTTACTGTTAATATTTTTTAAATTATCACAAAAATTCCCCCTTTCTAGGGTAATTTTAGCCCCGCGATCGCTTTTGAGGCCCATCAAATGATTCGGAATCTGGGTTACGTCTAGCGAAGAAAGATGATAATTGATTAAACTCAGGGTGCGTTGAAGTTACAAAAAACTAGATTAAATTAACTGCATCCTAACGAACGATCGTGAGGCTTTTATAATGGCAATCCATCGGCTTTTTACCTCGCTGCGCTGTTATCAAGCAAGGTTATCTCGTAAAATTGTTTTTTGGGTATTTCTCAGCATTATCGGCGTTGAAATTGCCATTTTTATTCCTTCTTATTGGCTAGAACAACAACGACAACTCGAAAAACTCGAAATTGACTCTCAAGCAGCAGTAAAAGCCATTATTGCCTTAACCCGCAGTCAAATGGAAGCCGATAATTTCAAAGAAACTGTAACTGTAATTACGGATAACTCTAGAGTCTTAACGGGAATTACCATTTACAATCTGCAAGGCCAACAAGTTTCCCAAACTGGAGAAGCATCCCCGCTTAGTTTTAACGATCTTAACGGACAATTTATGGTGCGCTTACGCAGTCGGGATGGTAATCGTTACGACGTGGCTTGGTCATCGGAATCTTTGGGCGTTCCCTATGTATTAATTAGTCGCCACGATGCCAGTACTGTCAAGCAAGAGTTACGCAACTTTATTTTCCGTATTACTGGCTTAGTCTTAATTATTTCTATCTTTGTAACTGCGGCAACTATGATAGTTTTAGGGATTATTGTAATCGACCCTATTTTACAAATTCGTAACGATTTATTCAAAGCCGGAGAAGCCCTCAGCCAAGATCGAACTGATGTTGTTTTTTATGCTCTTAGCAACAAGCGGAATGACGAACTCGGCCAAGTCATGCAAGCATTTTGTGATATGTTTGAGCGAGTTTCTCAAGAAATTGCTACGCGCAAACAAACGGAAAATAATCTCAGAAACGAAAAGAAAAAATCAGAAAAATTACTCCTTAATATTCTTCCGAAAACTATCGCAGACCGCCTCAAGGAAAAAGAAGGAACTATCGCTCAAGAATTTGCTGAAGTAACGATTTTATTTGCCGATATTGTCGGTTTTACTCAACTTTCTTCGACAATTAAGCCTGAAAGTTTAGTTGAACTCCTTAATGATATTTTTTCCCGCTTTGATAGCTTAACTGAACGTTACGGGTTAGAAAAAATTAAGACTATTGGCGATAGTTATATGGTGGCTGGTGGATTGCCGATTTACTATCCGAATCATGCTGACGCGATCGCATCTATGGCCATTGATATGTTAGAAGAAATTAAAAAGTTTCAACAGCAATTTAACCTAGATACTAATATTCGCATTGGCATTAATACGGGGCCTGTTGTCGCAGGAGTTATTGGTAAGAAAAAGTTTATTTATGACCTTTGGGGAGATGCAGTAAATACTGCTAGTCGCATGGAATCTCACGGTATACCCGGTTGTATTCAAGTCACAGAAAATACTTATAGAATCCTCAAAGAAACTTATATTTTTAAAGAACGAGGTTGCCTGACTATTAAAGGAAAAGGCATCATGCGGACATATTTATTAATTAAAAAGCGATAAAATATAGAACAAAACCCCGGTTTTTTGAAAAACCAGGGGTTGCAAAAATCAATCTTATTTACTGACCGCAGTAACTCAAATAACGAGCCGCTACAAAGCCATTTTCAGGGGCGTACATGGGAACCCAACCCTCATTTCCTAAAGTTTCGATGGCAATTTGGGTATTGTTTTCTAACGTATCTACAACTTCACTATTGCCTCTCGGTTGTCGGCGGACATTCAAGCCATCAGGCGCTGCCACTTCGCGACATTCATTATTCACGCCAATGGCAGGATTGTCCTGACAATAAGCTAAATAATTCGCAGAAACGTAACCATTTTGAGGAGAGAATACTGGAACCCAACCATCTTCGCCTCGGTTATGAATTGCGACGCGATCGCCATTTTCCACTTGTTCAACTACCGGACTATTCGTCGAGGGTTCTTCGCGAATATTTAAGCCGCCCCTAGCCCCGACAATGCGACGACAATCATTGCCATATCTCATCGGACGATTCATTTGAGCTTCTGCCGAAATAGTAGGAAGGGTTGCACCTAAAGCCGCGATCGCAGTTGCTGTAATCGTGGTTTTCCAAAAATTCATAAACTTAAAACTTATTACATCAAAAAAGATTCAATTATTTACAGTATAAGAACATCTGAACTATATTAATTCCCTCAAACGAGAGATTTTCTAATTTGATGCCCACAAAATAAAATCCCCCCAAGTTGAATGGGGGGAAAGAGGAGCAATCGTTAATTAAGAAAAAATCAACTTTTAAGACTTCGCCTGAGTTACAGTATTGGAAGTATTGGCAGGTAAATCTTCCATAATTTCAGAAGAATCCAAACTTTCTTCAGGACTGCCTTTAAACGCCACTCGCAGGAAAGGCGGTGCTAAGAAAGTGGTGAGAATGACCATGATAATAATCGCCGCTTCTAAAGGCTTAGAAAGTACGCCACTGGCGGCTCCAATTCCGGCAAACACCAAACCAACTTCACCGCGAGGAATCATCCCCACACCAATGGCAAAACGATTCACAGGTTTCTTATCAAACACCATCCAACCTGTGACCAATTTGCCCGCGATCGCCACCACCAGCAAGAAGACCGAAATCACCAAACCGGCGCGATTCTCAGCCACAAAAGGATTCAACACCCGTAAATCCGCTTGGGCCCCCACCGACACAAAGAAAATCGGTACTAAGATATCCGCAATCGGCATCACCTGTTTATCCAACTCCTTGCGCTTGTCGGTTTCATCTAACACCAAACCTGCCGCAAAAGCCCCTAAAATCGCTTCGAGTTGAATAATATTGGCCAAAAACGCCATGAAAAAGGCAAAGGTAAACGCCGGAATCACCAAATTACCGCGAGTTTGCAACTTATCCGCGATCGCCACAAACGACTTATTAAAGAATTTACCCAACAACACCGAACCGAGCAAAAACGTAGTGGCACTAATAATCAAATACACCACATTGAGGATATCCACTTCCCCGGTTTTCGCCAAACTGGCCACCACCGCCAAAACAATAATCCCCAACACATCGTCAATCACCGCCGCACCGACAATCATCTGACCCTCGCGGGTTTTGAGACGGCCCAACTCGGCCAACACCTTCGAGGTAATACCAATACTGGTCGCCGTCAACGCCGCCCCCGCAAAAATCGCCGGAATCGCCGGAGTGCCAAAGAAATACATCAAACCCAGGGTTCCCGCCGCGAAAGGAGCCGCAACCCCCACCACAGCTACAACTGCTGCTTGATAACCCACTTTCTGCAACTCTCTAAGGTCGGACTCCAAGCCGATTTCAAACAACAGAATAATCACGCCGAGTTCTGCCAACACTGACAGCACTTCCCCTTGGGTCGCGTACACCGACTCTAATGCCTGGGGACTCAACTGACCCAACTGTTGCAAAACCGACATAATCAGCGAGTCGCTAGCCGTTGCCCCCCCTTCTGGGAACACCAGCAAATGCAACACCGAAACCCCAACAACTACGCCGCCGACTAATTCTCCTAAAACCGGGGGTAAATCCACCTTTCTCGATATTTCGCCGCCGAGTTTACTGGCTAAATAAATCACCACCAAACTCAGCAAAACGCCAGCGAGTACCATCGGTCCGGTATCGATTTCAACATTGACTTCTGAGGCAGTTGCCAAGACGGGAAAAACCCCACTCCAAAGCATTTCGTACATCATTGTTTCCAATCCCATAAATTCGCTAATTTGAATAATTTTCTCGAAAAATTGCCACAAAAAAATAGAGAGGATTTCTCTAAAGTGGTTTGTTAGATCGGCAAGAAGGGAGAGAACAGAGGCAAGAAAACCCCACCTAATCCTGCTCAACGCACTATCTTTTCCTTTAGTTCCCTGTTCCTTCTAACGCCGGATCGTAGCTAGAGCTAGACGTTTGGGTATGGTTATTGAGTCGTAAAGACTCATCACTCAAAGCAACAACTTCTAAGGCTTGACGCAACGCATCGGTGCGGTCCATCATCAAGCGATTCGGCGGTAACAAGTCCAGAACCCCAAACTTCTGTAAGCGGCGCTTAATCGGCCCGGTTGTACCCACAATGAACACTTGACGACCTTTTTCCACTGCTTCTTTAATGGCATTTTCTAACGCTAGAGAAGAAGTAACACCGAGTAAAGGTACATCGCTCAAGTCGAAAATCAACGCATCGCACTCTTGGAGGGCTTCGTTTTCGCGAGAAATTGCTTTAGCAACCCCGAAAATCATCGGGCCGCTGAGGTGGAACAGAATCATGCGGCCATTGGCCCGGTCGAGGAGTTGTTTTTCTTCTTCTGTCAGTTGAATCTCGTCGTCTGCGTCACTAATGGCTTTGACTTCTTTAGATTGCAACTTGCTCATGCGTTCGATGGTGAGAATATTGGCAACAAAGACCCCAACGCCAACAGCAACCACCAAGTCAACAAAGACGGTCAAAGCAATCACGCCATACATAATCAAGGCGGCTTTGATTGAAACTTTGTGGGCCCGTTTTAAGAAATCCCAATCAATAATGTTGACTCCAACAATCAGAGCAATCCCGGCGAGTACTGCCATGGGAATGGTTGCGGTTAAACTACCTGCTCCTAAAACCACGACTAACAAAACACCGGCACGAGTTAAACCCGATAAAGCGGTTCGAGCGCCAGTTTGGATATTGACGACAGTCCCCATGGTGGCACCCGCACCGGCGATACCGCCGAATAAACCGGACGCTAAGTTCCCCAAACCTTGACCAATTAATTCTTTGTTGGAGTCGTGTTGGGTGCGAGTTAAACTATCGGCAACCACAGAGGTTAACAAAGCATCAATACAACCCAACATGGCTAACATTACTGCGTCAAAAGCCATGAGGCGGAATTGTTCGGTACTAAAGGTGGGAACTTGCAGTTGCGGTAAGCCGGTGGGGATTTCGCCAATGCGACGAATGTCCACATCACCGAAGAAAATCAGAGAAACCACTGTACCAATGATTAAAGCAGCGAGTTGCGGGGGAATAAAACGCTTGAAGGTGCGGGGATACAATACCAAAATCGCCACGGTAATGACGGCTAGGATGGTTTCGATGGGATTGATGTTGGCCAATAAATCCGGCAAATTGGTAACTGTCCCCATAACGCCGCCTTTCGGGGAAGATTGACCGAGGAAAGGCGCAATCTGGAGAATCACTAAAATAATCCCAATTCCGGACATGAAACCCGAAATCACCGTGTAGGGCATCAGAGTGATGTATTTACCGAGGCGCAACACTCCAAACAGGATTTGTAATACCCCTGCCATCATCACCACGGTAAAGGCCATAGCCATCCCGTTTTCAGGATTTGCGGCGACGAGGTTGGCAATTACGGCGGTCATGACTACTGTCATGGGCCCGGTGGGTTCGGAAATTAAGGTCGGAGTACCGCCGAATAAGGCGGCGAATAAACCGACCAGGACTGCGCCGTATAGTCCGGCAGCAGCACCGCCTTCTGCATATTCCCCGAAGGCGAGAGTTCCGAAGGCCAGGGCCATGGGGAGAGCGATAATGGCAGCCGTCAAACCGCCGAATAAGTCACCCTTGAGATTGCGAAAATGTATCTGATTAAAGACTTGTGTGGCTTGCATGAATAAATGTGGACATTCGTTATCGCTTGTTCTTATTGAGTAAAACCAATGTTAATCGTAAGGACTATTGATTTCGGTCAATAGTAGATTACCATGACAATGGGTAAGGCGATCGCGTCTACCGTCATTAAATTTCCTTATCAGAGGCATAACACCCGCTATGCAGGTAACGTTACATCAACTTAAAGTCTTTAAGACTGTCGCTCAACATGGTAGCTTTACTCGGGCGGCAGAAGAATTAGAAATTACTCAGCCTACAGTTTCGAGCCAAATTAAGCAACTCGCCAAGGCTGTTGGTATGCCTTTGTTTGAGCAAATTAGCAAACAACTGTATCTCACGGATGCGGGGCAAGAACTCCTCAATACTTGTAAAGACATTTTTGAACGACTCGATCGCTTCGAGATGAAGATTGCTGATTTCAAAGGCACAAAACAAGGCAATCTGCGTTTGTGTGTGGTGACTACGGCGAAATACTTTATCCCGAAGCTCCTCGGCAAGTTTTGTCAGAAATATCCCGGTATTGATATTTCCCTGACGGTGACTAATCACCACAAACTCAACCACCGAATGCACAATAATCAAGATGACTTATATATATTGAGTCAACCCCCTGCCGATCTCGATCTACAAGCTCAAAGTTTTCTCGAAAATCCTCTTGTCCTTCTCGCTCCCACCGATCACCCGTTAGCTCAACAGAAAAATATTTCGATTCAAGCCCTAGACGGCGAAACTTTTATTATGCGCGAGCCGGGGTCTGGGACTCGTCAAGCGGTGGAGATGTTATTCGACCAACACAAAATCGCGGTACGGGTGCGTTTGGAGTTGGGTAGTAATGAAGCGATTAAGCAAGCGATCGCGGGGGGGTTGGGCTTATCCGTCCTTTCTACTCACGCCCTTACCGGAGAAGTCAGCAATGGCGAGTTGACGATTCTCGATGTCCAGGGCTTCCCCATCCGCCGACGCTGGTATGCTACCTATCTTAATGGCAAACAGTTGTCGGTGGTAGCCCAGGCGTTTTTCGATTATCTTTTGGTCGAGAGTCAAAAAATCCCCGTGGCCAAAAAAGCTTCGGATTATCCAATGGCAATTAGTGCTTAAGTAGGGTCATGGGTCAATTGGCCGTAAGCTAGTTTATGGCGTTGTAACTCAAAACAAATCATGGCAACGATTAACGATAACTACTTGAAACTGAAAGCAGGGTATCTATTCCCTGAAATTGCCCGTCGCGTCAACGCTTTTGTAGAAGCCAATCCCGACGCACCCATTATTAAACTTGGGATTGGGGATGTCACAGAACCTTTACCGGAAGCTTGTCGTCAGGCGATGATTGACGCAGTAGAAGATATGGGCAACCGGGAAACTTTTAAAGGGTATGGCCCCGAACAGGGTTATCTGTGGTTGCGCGAAAAAATTGCTCAACAGGATTTTCAAGCTAGAGGTTGCGATATCGATGCCTCGGAAATCTTCATCTCCGATGGTTCTAAGTGCGATACGGGCAACATTCTGGACATTTTTGGCAAAAATAACAAAATTGCGGTTACAGACCCTGTATATCCCGTTTATGTGGATACGAATGTGATGGCGGGTCACACGGGAGAAGCGAATGAAAAGGGCGAATATGAGGGGTTGGTTTATCTCCCCATTTCAGCAGAAAATGATTTTTCGGCGCAACTTCCTAGCGAAAAAGTTGATTTGATTTATCTGTGTTTCCCGAATAATCCCACCGGGGCAACGGCGACAAAAGAAGAGTTACAAAAGTGGGTGAATTACGCCAAAGAAAATAACGCGATTATTCTCTTTGATGCGGCGTATGAAGCCTTTATTACGGATGAGAGTTTACCCCATTCTATTTATGAAATTGAAGGGGCAAAAGATTGTGCCATTGAGTTTCGTTCTTTCTCGAAAAATGCAGGCTTTACCGGGACTCGTTGCGCGTTGACGGTGGTTCCCAAAACCTTGACCGCTAAGGCTGCGGATGGTTCAGATGTGCAATTATGGAAACTCTGGAATCGCCGCCAATCGACGAAGTTTAATGGTGTTTCTTATGTTATTCAACGGGGGGCAGAAGCAGTTTATTCTGAAGCTGGACAAGCCCAAGTGAAGGAATTGGTCAGCTTTTATTTAGAAAATGCCAAGATTATTCGCGAACAGTTAACGGCGGCTGGTTTTACGGTTTACGGCGGCAAAAATGCTCCTTATATTTGGCTGCAAACTCCCCATAATTTATCGAGTTGGGACTTTTTTGATAAGTTGTTACACACTTGTCATGTTGTCGGCACTCCTGGGTCTGGTTTTGGGGCTGCGGGAGAGGGTTATTTCCGCATTTCAGCGTTTAATAGTCGTGCCAATGTGGAAGAAGCCATGAAGCGTATTACGGCTAAGTTTCAGGTGTAATTGAATTAGAAAGAACACTTTATCGCTTAAGCGTTAAAACCCCGGTTTTCTGAGAAAACCGGGGTTTTGGGTCATTATCCTAACTGCCTACAAGTAAACTATTGATAGTCGGGTTAAAATTGCAGAGGACAATATGAAAGAGCCTCGTTTAATTACTTTAGCGCAACAGGGGGATGAAAACGCGATCGCGACTCTCCTCAATCGCTTTC
>JBKHDX010000051.1:0-24788 GCA_046541115.1 Spirulinaceae cyanobacterium
CGCGATCGCGCTGCTGCTGAAGCGATCGCCACCCAAATTGAAACCCTGTGGTATCCCTAGATCGGCAAAAAAAATCTAGCTCCCCCTTGTCATTGCCCTAGGGTTGTCCGCTATTATAAGTAGAAGTTCGGCTGCAATGTTGGTGACTGCCAATAATGTTCTTTGATCTATGCTTTTAATGACAGGGAATCAATAGCCTTGCGGCAGTAAACCGGACTTCGTATCCGGAAACTTCAAGCGAGTAGCATCAATTCCCACCTGGTTTTTCCAGGTCATGAACTGAGGTAAAACGGCATTGCGGTCGAATACCCTTCCTCTAAGCCTTGAGTAAGCCTTGAGCGCTAGGGGATTTTCACTGGGCGATTCTAATTTTGTCAGCAATCCTCCACAACCCCCAAATAAAACGGCAAGAAAGCGCTAGGATGAAAACACTGCGATACAGTCTTGACTTGGGGGACTAAACTTGCAACAACTCTCTAGGCAAATCAACAAAATTTGCTTTCCCGGTGATATTTTTATCCTGGACAATGGCTTAACCGTCATTCATCAACAAATAAGCGCTACACCCGTTGCGGTGGTTGATGTGTGGACGCGGGCTGGCACCAGTATAGAACCCCCGGAATGGGCGGGGATGGCTCACTTCCTCGAACACATGATTTTCAAAGGAAGCAAAAATATTGCCCCCGGAGAGTTTGACTGGATTATCGAAAACAGTGGCGGAGTCACCAATGCGGCCACCAGTCATGATTATGCTCACTTTTTCATGACCACCGCCGCCCATCAATTACCCCACACCCTGCCTTGTTTTGCAGATATTCTCCTGCAAGCAGAAATTGACGAAGAGGAATTTTTGCGAGAGCGAGAAGTCGTCGTCGAAGAAATCCTGTCTTGCTTAGACGATCCCGATTGGCTCGGCTTTCAAGCCTTGTGCGACAGTTTGTATCAATGCCATGCCTACGGTCGCTCCATTTTAGGTACTGCCGAACAAGTCCGCACCCTTTCCCCCAACCAAATGCGTTGTTTTCATCGCACCTATTATCAACCGGAAAACATGACCGTGGTGGTGATTGGCGACATTGAGCAAAGCCGCGCCTTAACGATGGTCGAGCAGACCTTTCAAAATTTTAGCCTGCGCTCGGAATGTCCCCCTAGTGCGATTGAAGCCGAACCGCCCCTGACCGAGATTCGCCGGACTGAAATGCAACTCCCTCGGTTAGAACAAGCCCGTTTAATCATGGCATGGATTACCCCAGGAGCCGAACAACTGCATGATGCTTTAGGGTTGGATTTGCTCTCAGCAATTTTAGCCGGGGGACGGGCTTCGCGATTAGTGCGGGAGTTGCAACAAGAACAACAATTAGTATTTGATATTGTCAGCGAATTTTCCTTGCAACGGGATTCGAGCTTATTTACAATTAGTGCTTGGCTCGATCCTGATTGTGTCGAAGCCACAGAAGCAATTATTCGCGATCGCCTGTGGGAACTACAACAAACCCCCATCAGTGAGGCAGAATTGTCGCGATCGCAGCGTTTATTGTGCAACGATTATGCCTTCTCCACCGAAACCCCCAGCCAATTAGCAGGACTGTACGGTTATTACAATACAATCGCCTCGGCAGAATTAGCCGTAACTTATCCGCAAATCATTCAAAACTTAAATGCCCACGATTTACAACGCATTGCTCGTCAATACCTTTCACCAGAGCGCTATGCTGTAACCGTAATGACTCCTCTGGCGGCTTAAAACAATTTGACGCAATTCACCCAGAATTATAGGGAACAAGCCTTTCTTTCAACCCCTTGAAAAGGAAAATCTTTCTGATTTCGAGCTACCCACTTGACCCTCGGTAGTCACTGATAACTGATGACTGATAACTGACAACTGCAATGACTCATCGCACTCAACTTCAGAACGGTATTACGGCGATCGCCGTCGAAAACAATGCCGCCGACATTATCGCCGCCCGCTTATTTTTCAAAGCCGGAAGTCGCTGGGAATCGCCATCCCAAGCGGGCTTATCTTATCTGTTAGCCAACACCATTACCAAAGGAACCCCTCATCTCTCGGCGGCGGATGTTGCCGAAAAAGTAGAATCGGTTGGGGCAAGTTTAGGGGCAGATGCGGCAGCGGATTACTTTTTGATGAGTTTAAAAACCGTTTCGGCCGATTTTAAGGGGATGTTGCATTTATTAGGGGAAATTTTGCGATCGCCCACTTTTCCCGAAGCCGAAGTCGAACTCGAACGCCACCTCACCCTACAACACATTCGTTCCCAACAAGAACAACCCTTCAACATGGCGTTTAAGCAACTGCGTCAAGCCATGTATCCCCAGCATCCCTACGGCGTATCGGTGATGGGAACCGAAGAAACCGTCGCCCAACTTCAGCGAGGCGATCTGCAAAAATATTATCAAGACCATTTACGTCCAGAAAACTTAGTGGTTTCTATTTCCGGTTGCTTAACGGCGGAGGAAGCCTTTGAATTAGTCGAACAAGTCTTTGGAGATTGGCAAAACCCGCCTCATCATCTCCCTCCCCTACAACTCCCCGAACTCAGCCATAATCCTACCACCCAGCAATTAACCCAAGAAACACAACAATCGATTTTGATGTTGGGATATCTGGCCGCGTCCGTTCACCACGAAGATTATATTCCCCTAAAATTACTCAATACTTATCTAGGAAATGGCTTATCCAGCCGCTTATTTGTCGAACTGCGGGAAAAACGCGGATTAGCTTACGATGTTTCCGCCTTTTATCCGACTCGCTTAGGGCGATCGCAATTTGTCGCCTATATGGGAACCGCCCCCGAAAATACCGCGATCGCCCTCGACGGATTGCATCGAGAAGTCCAGCGCTTGTGTACCGTCAAACTGCTCCCAGAGGAGCTACAAGCCGCCAAAAACAAAATTTTGGGTCAATATGCCCTCGGCAAGCAAACCAACGCTGAGATCGCCCAAATTCTCGGCTGGTATGAAACCATCGGCGTAGGCATCGACTTCGATGAACGCTTTCCCCACTACGTCAACCGCATCACCCCCGAAATCGCCCAACAAGTCGCCCAACGCTATTTTTCGGGCGATCCTTATATTATGGTTGTCGGGCCGGAAGGGGGCAGTAATCAGTAATCAGTAATCAGTAATCAGTAATCAGTTTTTTGGGTAGTAGGCTTTTCAGTCATCAGTTGTGGGCAGTAGGAACAACCAACAACCAACAACCAACAACCAATAACCAACAACCAACAACTACAAACTCATATTTTGTAAATGAGCGCGGGGATCGGTTGAGCGATTGTCCCGTAGTTTCTCGTAATATTCTCGTTCCGTTGCCGATAAATTTTTCGGAGTTGCGATCGCGATTTTCACCAATTGATCGCCGCGACTGCCATTTGTCCCTTTCCAACCTTTGCCCCGCAACCGCAACGACTGACCCGAGCGAATGCCGGGGGGAATTTTAACCGTTACCATACCGTCAGGAGTGGGTACGTCTACCGATGCCCCTAACACCGCTTCATCTGGGGCAATGGGAACTTCGCACACCAATTTATCATTCTCAAATTGAAAAAAGGGGTGCTGTTCTAACTCCACATTAAGGTACAGATCGCCGCGACTGCGATTGTAGCTGTTAAAGCTCCCCTTACCCCGTACCCGCACGCGAGACCCCGGTTTTGCCCCGGCAGGAATGCGGACGGTAATCGTCTCGTTACCCACCTGAAAACGCTTTTGTGCGCCGCGAAACGCCTCTGAGAAGGTGAGGCGGACAGTAGCCTCGCGATCGCTCCCAGTTTGCGTTCCCACCCCGGCATTAAATCCCCCTGGGGTTTGGTAATCCGACCAATTGGTGCCAGTGTTGCTGCCATAATTATAAGTCCCCGTGCGCCCGGTTCGGGCCCCGCCGCCTAAGCCGCCGAGGAGGTCGTTTACAAAGTCTTCAAAGCTGCCGTATTGACCAAAATCAAAGCCGCCAAAGTCTACATTGGTGGTTGTACCGCGACCAAAACCGCTTCCTTGACTGGCTTGTTTCCAATACTGACCGTAATTGTCGTATTTTTGGCGTTTCTCTGGGTCAGAGAGAACTTCGTAAGCTTCGCTGGCTTCTTTAAATTTGGCTTCGGCTGTTTCGTCCCCAGGATTGCGATCGGGATGATACTTTAAAGCTAACTTCCGAAATGCTTTTTTAATTTCCTCGGCACTCGCCGTTTTACTTACTCCTAAGATGGCGTAATAGTCTTTAAAGTCAGTCGCAGCCATTTCGCTTCCAATCTCCTCTCGCTGTTGCTAGGGCTTCGGATACTGAGTTTGCAGTATTATTGCTTTAGTCATCATAACAAAGCGATCGCGACCCTTGAGGTTCGGTTAAAACGGGGGGGTCGCGATCGCGTGACTATCGATGAAGCCTCGAAGAATCTCGAAGCTGAATGACTCAAGGGTTAAATCACCGTATTGTCTTGAATCACGGCATTTTTCAGCACCACAACAATCCCATTGCGAATGTAGAAACCTTCATCTTCACGATTAGATTCTTCTACGCGGTCTTTATTGAGAATCAACACTTTGCGACCAATGCGAGCATTTTTATCGATAATCGCGCGTCGGACAATTGATTCTGCCCCAATTCCCAAAGGAACGCCACCCCGTTGTAAGCCCGATTCTCGTTCGGCAAAAGGCTCGTAATAATCCGACCCCATCACCAAGGTATCTTCGAGTTTACAACCCGCTTCGACACGACTGCGAATCCCTAAAACCGAGTGACTAATTTGGCAATTTTTAAGAATGCAGCCTTCACCAATAATGGATTCAAAGACTTGACAATCTAACAATTTTGTGGGGGGAAGATAGCGCGATCGCGTATAAATCGGAGCCGTTTCATCGTAAAAACTAAACTGCGGTCTGGGCTGTTGCGTTAACGCCAAATTCGCATCATAGAACGATTCAATTGTCCCGATATCTTCCCAATAATCATCAAACAAAAAGGCTTGGATATTATAATCTTCGGCTGCCCCTGGGATAATTTCTTTGCCAAAATCCGTTTGATCGGGATTGTCTTCTAACAGTTTTTCTAAAACCGCTTTCTTAAAGACATAAATTCCCATTGAGGCAATATAGGGTTTTTTCTTCGCATCTTCAGGGCTAAGTCCCAATGTCGTGGTATCCACCTGCATTGACTTCAACTCGTCGCCCTTGGGCTTTTCTTTGAAATCAATAATGCGACCATTCTCATCAATCTTCATCAAGCCAAAGCTCGATGCTCGTTTTTCCTCAATAGGAATCACAGACAAAGTAATATCCGCATTAGTTTCGCGATGGCGTTCAACGAATTTACTGTAGTCCATCCGATACAAATGATCGCCAGACAACACCAAATATTCGTCCATATCCCATTCACTCATCAGCCAAATATACTGACGTACTGCATCAGCCGTTCCTTGGAACCACCGGGGATTTTCCGAGGTTTGCTGGGCCGCGAGGACTTCGACAAACCCTTCACTGATGCCAGAAAAATTGTACGTCCGGGTAATATGGCGGTTGAGGGACGCAGAGTTAAATTGAGTCAGAACATAAATGCGGTTGATATCCGAATTAATGCAATTACTGACTGGAATATCAATCAGGCGATATTTCCCCGCCAGGGGGACGGCGGGTTTTGCCCTTAATTTTGTTAAAGGGTAAAGGCGTGTCCCTGCACCGCCACCTAGAATAATGCCTAATACTCGTTTCACAAATAAACCTCTCGACTGCCAATGTATTGACCTCTCATTGTTAAGTTTAGGACTGTTCCGGGCGATTTGACGCAAAAAATCTAGAAAGACGGGTTTTTGGTAAGGAAGTATACCTATTTCCCGCGAGGGATACCCCGACTGACATATTGCCCGTGAATGCTGACTGCATAAGGCACAAGGTAACTCAACCCCGCCGATAACCACCGTCCCCGCGTCATCTCTCCCTGCATTAACGCCACCCCGTGATTAATGACAAACAGCATTGACCCCACCAACGCCCCTACTCGCAAGGAGGTGGACATTAGTTTGGGGTTGACTAATGCTCGCAAATACCCTCGTGTTGATTTCATGAAATACCAGATCGTTATATTTTTTCTAGTATTTCAGAATCTCGTTAAATTCGCGATCGCGTCCCCTAGTCTGACTAATTTCTATAACAGGATAGAGTTAGTAAAATACTCGATTTTTTAGAATTAAGAAAGATTACCCATTATCTTTATTATCTATGTCCGTCGCTCGCGATCGCCAAAATCAGAATGAAACCCCGCAATTTGATGGCTTTTCCCTAGAAGAAAGAGACCCTCAATTTATTCAGTCCGTGATGCCCCTTTGGCATTGGTTTTATCGTTATTATTTTCGTGTCAAAACCGATGGTTGGGAACATATCCCCGACTCGGACAAAGTGTTGATTGTCGGGTCGCATAATGGCGGCTTGGCTGCCCCTGATATGCACATGATGATGTATGATTGGTTTCGCCGTTTTGGCCCGGAGCGTCTGGTTTATGGATTAGCCCATCCGAATTTGTGGAAACTGCTACCATTTTTAGCGAAACCGGCGGTAAAATGCGGTGCAATACAAGCAAGTCCTGAAATGGCGATCGCGGCTTTTAAAAAAGATGCATCTGTATTAGTTTATCCGGGGGGGATTCAAGATGTATTTCGTCCCTATTCCCAACGCGATCGCATTTATTTTGCCGGACGCAAAGGCTTTATTAAACTTGCCCTACGGGAAGAAACCCCCATTATTCCTGTTATTTCTAAAGGGGCCCATCAAACCTTAATTGTTCTCAGCGAGATTTACCCTTATTTAAAACAATTACATGAAGCGGGAATACCTTGGCTATTTAATATCGATCCCCAGGTCTTTCCAATTTATTTAGGCTTACCTTGGGGAATTGGTTTAGGTCCGATTCCTAACTTTCCCCTGCCTGTTTCTATTCATACCCGCGTCTGTCCCCCCATTACCTTTGAGCGATATGGGAGTGATGCGAGTAGTGATGAAGATTATGTTGATGCTTGTTACGAAAAAGTTCGCAGTACCATGCAAGCAGAATTAGATCGTTTACATACAAACTGAGTCTTAAAGGCAAAATGCGATCTTGTGTCAAATCCGGAAAAATAATCCCCTTTGTAGACCCCAGGTTTCCGATCTGCTGAGAATTGAGGCAAGAATTTGACCCCACCCAACTAGGGGTTTTTAACTCTCACAAATTAAGCAGATTTGATATTACTTTTACTCGATTTCCATCGTGTTGCCATTTTCCCCATAAACTGTATTGAACGCTTCGCGATCGCCCCACAAATGCGATCGCAAAAATAGCCCCGTCCAATGGGTAATCATTTCTAGGGCTTCCGCTTGAGGAATCAACGGCGGATTAACAGCGCGATCGGGATTATTTTCGTTGGTAATGCCGTAATGATTGGCCCCCTCGATAATAATCAAAGTTTTGGGCGGATTTTGGATTTGTGCGTAAGTATTGCGAATTTCGTCCAACGTCGCAACACCGTCCTCACTCCCGGCCAGCAACGCGATGGGAACCGGATTATCAATCGGTGGATAAGTACCACTCTGAGGCGGAAATTCCAAATGAGTCCCGAAAAATACGCCTGCATCTAATTCTGGCGGTCTTTCAAAGCGATCGCGGCTGCACAGAAGTAGTAAACAAGTGCCTCGAATCGCACTCAACGCCACCGCACCCCCATGAGAATGACCCATTAGCCCAAACTGTTCGGGATCGACAATTGCCGCGATCGGGGAAGCTGGATCGTCCTGCTCAGACTTGATAAAATCTAGCACATCATTGACTTGCCGTTGTGCCGACAATAATCCCACCACTTCTTCCTCAGTGCGAGGATTGAATACCGATCGCTCGTGATTGGGAACCACCACCACAAAGCCATAAGCCGCAACACCCCGCGCAAATTCACGATAAGCGGCTTTATCCACAAAAGCCCCCTGAAGCATCAAAACGAGGGGAAACTGCTGTTCTACCCCCTCTGACGGTACGGGATAATAAATATCTGTCGGGTCATCCGTGACAGGAATTGTGGTTTCGTATTGCTCGACTTTGGCATAGGGAGGAGGAGGAATCGCGATCGCGGCTTCCACTACGCCGACATTGAAAGTAACCAAAGCAACACTTGCGATCTGGCGAAAGGATGATTTCATATCAGGAAGCAGAAATATTCTTAATCGCTATGATACGCGATCGCCATTATTCCGCATCGCGATCGAGAATCAAGGTCACCGGGCCGTCATTTTCGATGCTCACCTGCATCATCGCGCCAAATTGGCCCGTTTCCACCTTCAAGCCGCTATCTCGCAACTTCTCGACAAAGCGATCGTACAATTCCTCAGCATATTGCGGCGAAGCCGACCCACTAAACGACGGACGGCGACCTTTGCGACAATCGCCGTAAAGCGTAAATTGCGAAATCGCTAAAATTTCCCCTTGGATATCTTTGACCGAAGCCTCCCAACGCCCTTCTAATTCCCCTTCTGGGGGAAACAAGCGCAAATCCAAACACTTGCGAACCATCCAATCTAATTCTGCCTCGGTATCAGTCGGCGCGATCGCGATTAATAAATTCAAACCGCGATTAATTTTACCGATCACTTCACCCTCCACCGTGACTTGGGAAAATTTCACGCGCTGAATAATCACCCGCATATTTAAAAACTCAATCCTCCAAAACTTCAAAGATAAACTAGCATGATCTTGTGAATTTGCCCCAAATTGCTAAAAGGGCAATTAACCATCGCTGTTTTGAGGATTCGTTGATTCATGGAAATTTTTACAATTGTTTTATCGAGTTTTCTGGGCATACTCACCCCCGGTAACTTAGTGCTAGACACCCTAGCTGAATCGGGGATTCGCTCTAGTCTCGAAGAAGCCGAATTAGTCGAAGTGCGGGTAGACAACACCCCCAGTTATCAAATCGCTCAAGGTAAAGTCGATCGCGTCCGCGTCGCTACTCGCGGCGTTGAATTGGTGCCCGGTTTCCGCGTCGATGTTCTAGAGTTAGAAACCGACCCCCTCGATGTAGACTTAGCTCAACTGCGAGAATTGCGCGATCGCGGAGTCGGTGGTAGTCAACTCCTCCAAGCCTTCCGCAAGGCTCCCCAAGCGGGGGTACGCCTAGTGATAACCGAAGAAGACCTCAACGCGGCTTTAGCTTCTCCGGCCGGGCGAGAGCGCGTTGAACGCATTGTGGGGCAAGTTTCCGAGAACCTCCCTGGCGAAGGGATTAATGTCAATTTCGCTGAAACTGAAATCGAATTTCTCGACAACAATCGCCTGCGCTTGCAAACCCAGGTGCAAGTGGAAAATCTCGATATTGAAGATATTGAACCGGTTTTACAACAACTGCAACGCCTCGATATTGCTCGCATTCAGCGCGTTGTAGCTCAAGCGCAGTTACTGATCAACACACCGCAACCCTTGAGCGATCGCGAAGCCCGGGCTATATTTACCGACTTACAGCAAGTGTATCTCAGCGATATTCAACCGTTGCTGTTCGATCTCCAACAAATTGACATTGAAGACCTCGAAACCTTGCGAGAAGGCTTACTGCAATCCGACAGCATTCCCGGTACCTTACAACCGTTGGCCAATTTACTGCGAGACTTTGACCTTAATAATTTACAAGCCCTCCTCAACACCGCTCAACAACAACTCACCGCCCTCGATCGCGATATTAACCGCCTCGATACCCAAGACTTACTCAGCGCGATCGCCCAAGTCCGCCAACTCGCTCAAGACCTCAACCCCGCCATCGAAACCCTACAAACTTTATTAGTCGAAGTTGAAGATGTAGACCGCACCGACATCCAACAACTGCTGGCAGAATTAGAATCTTTCGAGGTAGATATCGAAGCCGGACTCGCCCCTGATGCCGCCACCAAGTTCCGTTTAGTCGAGCCGACGGTTGCTGTCAATGGTAATCCTTTACCGCCCTTTATTGTCCAGAATGTGGTGGGCGGTTTAAGCGAAGTTCTCGATTTTCGCTTACTCGAAGCGGCGGGTTTGACGGTGCGACTGCTCAAACTCGATGTCACTGATGATGCCCTCGAAATGGCGTTATTTGTGCGGGCTGACCCCTCACCCCTACTCTCGGAAAATCCCCAGTAAGTTGGTTGTTGGTTATTGGTTGTTGGTAACTGCCTCAAACACTGATGACTGATAACTGATGACTGATAACTGAAAAAGCCTACTGCCTCAAACACTGATGACTAATGACTGATAACTGAAAAAGCCTACTGCCCAAAACACTGATGACTGATGACTGATGACTGATAACTGATGAAGCTGCCTCAACTATAGACCGATGCAGGAACCATCGGAGGTGCTGGATAATCTAAACAACTATAGGGAATGGATTGTCCATTCCTTGTAGTTTGTAATGCAAAACACTTTTCTTTAACTTTGAGGAACGCTAATATGGCTATGTTTAAATTGTGGCGATCGCGATCGCTGTGCTGGTCTATGGGTTTAATCTTGGCCGCCAGTTTAGTCGGTTGCGATCGCGCTGCCCGAACTCCAGAAGTTCCCCCCTCCCCAGAAGTCACGGCTTCCCCCACAGAACCCACTTCTCCTCAACAAGACCTCAACGCCGCCCCAGACCCTGACAATCAAACGGCCCAGGTCTACTGGCTCGACGCGCAAGCCAACACCATCGAGTTAGTTCCCGCCCCCGTTGAAGTGGAAACCAAAGGCGCTGAATCTTCCGAACAAGCCCTAGAACTTGCTTTTCAACAATTGGTTTCGGGGCCGGACAACAGCAACTTTGCCAGCGAAATTCCCGAAGGAACCCAACTCCTCGGTGTAACCGAAAGGGGAAACGGCGTTTACGTCAACTTATCTGAGGAATTTCAGTTTGGGGGCGGGTCTATGTCTATGACCGGACGATTAGCCCAAGTCATTTACACCGCGACGAGCATGAATCCCGATACCCAAGTTTGGTTAGAAATTGACGGCGATCTTCTCGAAGTTTTAGGGGGTGAAGGCTTAATCCTTGACCAACCCATGACCCGCAGTAGCTTTGAAGCCGATTTTCCCATCTAAGCCGCGTTATACGCCCACATCCTTGGATGACCCTTTCTCGTCATTGCTTCAGCCCTAGTTGGCATCAATAACGCGGCAGTTGAGGTTTAAGTTGTTTGGACGCGCAGCAAGGGTTGTCCGTACTCCACAGGCTGACCATTTTCCACTAAAACCTCTAACACTTGTCCGGCGACTTCGGCTTCAATTTCATTCATCAGCTTCATCGCTTCGATAATACAAACCGTTTGACCGATGTGGACGCGATCGCCCACATCGACAAAAGGCGGCTCATCTGGGGCGGGCGAGCGATAAAAGGTTCCTACCATCGGCGAAGTGATTTCAACAGCCTTGACATCGCTCACAGGGGGTGTAGCTGCAACATCCGTCGGCGGTGGAGTCACAGGAGCTACTGCCATTGGTGGCAGACTCACTGCTTCTGGAGCCGCTACCGTCGGTGGAACTGGGGCCATGGCGGCCCCACCTTTTTTGACGGTCAGTTCAAAATCATCACTTTTTAAAGTCAGTTCCGCAATATCCGTTTGCGCGATCGCGTCCAACAGTTCCCGTAACTGAGTAATATCTATAGGCACTAATCGTCTATCCCGTTTCTGTGGTTTGAACAAAAAAGAACAAAATTAATTTTCTCGACCCAAATAAGTATCATTGCGGGTGTCAATTTTAATGCGTTCGCCCACAGAAATAAATAAAGGTACCATCACTTGTGCGCCCGTTTCTACAATGGCAGGTTTCGTTCCCCCGGTAGCGGTGTCGCCTTTCACCCCTGGATCGGTTTCGGTGACTTCTAGCACCACCGAATTTGGCAGTTCCACTTCCAGAATTTGAGTTTCCCACTGCACCACATTCACTTCCATCCCTTCTTTAATATATTTCACGGATGTGCCAATTTGGTCATCGGTCAAACGGGTCTCTTCGTAGGTTTCCATATCCATAAACACGAACCGATCGCCTTCTTTGTAGGTATGCTGCATGGTTCGCTTTTCTAAAATGGCTTGGGGAACCGTCTCCCCCGCCCGAAAAGTGCGTTCTACCGTATTTCCCGTTTGCACATTTTTTAACTTGGTGCGTACAAACGCCGAGCCTTTACCGGGTTTAACGTGGAGAAATTCCACAACCCGCCAAACTGAGCCATCTAAATTGAGGGTGACACCCGTTCTAAAATCGTTACTTGAAATCATGGAAGTCGCGCATCCACCTAAAACAATCAGGAACATTTTACCTCTGAATGCGGTTCTCTCTCGTGCCAGTACCAAAAGATGGCAATATGAAAAGAGCCAATCCTTGGCCCTACGCCGAATCCTTGACCTTAGCGGTTAAGGTCTTCGAGTTTTGACGACTAAAACATCATTTTTTATGAAAGCTGCAAAAAACGCTTGGTCTGCTCTCAGACAGCGCTTCTGGAAAACCACTTTAATTGCCTTACTGCTCATTCCTTTATCTATTACCTTGAGTGGCGCTTGGTGGGGAGGCGATCGCGATACAACTCCAACCCGGAACAGCCAACTTGCTCAAGGCAACGCCATCACCGACCCGACTTCAATTTTGCGCTACGCTCTCCCGATTGACAACGACAGCGTTCGCAATTTACAAGAAAGTCTCGAAGATATTTCCAACCAAATTCGGGGTAAGCGCTGGAGTGCCATCGAACGGGACATCAAAACCGCTAACCGGGTTTTAACCTTTGGGGATGAAAAACTCCTAGCCAGCATTCCCCCGGAAAAACAAACCCAAGCCCAAGAATTAATTGCTCAACTTTCGACTGGAGTCGAGCAACTGCGGTCTTTTGCCGAAGAACAAGACAAAGAAAAAGTCTGGACACAACGCCGCCAACTCCTCAATCTGGTGACAGAATTAGAGGAACTGATGGTGGTCGGATTTCCTTTTGAAGTGCCTGAAGAATACGCCAATCTACCGCAACTCAAAGGTCGCGCTGTGGTAGAAATGAAAACCACCCAAGGAAATTTAACGATTGTGGCCGATGGTTACAGCGCCCCGGTTAATGCCGGGAACTTCGTTGATTTAGTCGAACGGGGTTTTTATGAAGGCTTGGAGTTTTTACCCAGTCAAGATTATGTTTTACAAGTGGGCGACCCCCCGGGCCCCGAAGAGGGTTTTATTGACCCGGACACCGGAGAATATCGCGCCATTCCTTTAGAAGTGTTGATTCAAGGGGATGATGAGCCAATTTATGGCATTACCCTCGAAGATTTGGGGTTATACCTCGAACCTCTCGCTCTGCCTTTCTCGGCTTATGGTACGGTTGCCCTCGCCCGTCCCCAAGGGGATGTCAATGGCGGCTCGTCGCAAATCTTTTTCTTCTTATTCGACAGCGAACTGACTCCCCCTGGCTTTAACTTACTCGATGGTCGCTACTCGGTGTTGGGTTATGTCGTCGAAGGTCAAGAAATATTAGAAAATATCAAACCGGGCGATCGCGTACTTTCGGCGGCGACAGTGGCAGGATTGGATAACCTGGTACAACCCTAATTATGACCTTAGTGCGCGATGTGGGGGAACAAGGGGTATTGCAACAACTCAAAGCCTTTTGTCCCCCGGATATGATAGGCGACGATGGGGCGATCTTAGCTTTAAATACCTCAGAATCCTTGGTGGTGACAACAGATGTTTTAGTGGAAAATGTCCACTTTAGCGATCGCACCACATCCCCCGAAGACATCGGTTGGCGAGCCGCCGCCGCCAATCTCTCAGATTTGGCCGCGATGGGGGCAACTCCGGTGGGTTTGACGGTGGGGTTAAGTCTACACGGTGATGTTTCCCTAGACTGGCTCGATCGCCTCTATCAAGGATTAACCGCTTGCACCTCAACTTACAACACGGCAATTGTGGGGGGGGATGTCTGTCGCTCTCCAGTGGTGAGTTTAGCCATTACCGCCTTCGGACAAGTCGCGCCCCAAAAAGCCCTTCGTCGCCATACCGCTTCCCCTGGTGATGCCATGGTGGTCACGGGTTATCACGGTAGCGCCCGCGCCGGACTTGAACTTTTGCTGCAAGACGAAATTCCCCAGGATTTGACTGCTGTGCAGCGTCAAACCCTTGTCAATGCTCATCAACGACCCCGACCGCGTTTAGACGTTTTACCGCCGTTATACGCCCTTTTAGGGCAGCAGGGTTGCGCGGGAATGGACAGCAGCGACGGGTTAGCCGATGCGGTGATTCAACTGTGTCGCGAAAGTCATGTCGGGGCAATATTAAACGCGGCGGATATTCCCATCGCGCCAGAATTACGCTCATGGGTTTCCCCGGAAACGGCTTTAGACTGGGCGTTGTATGGCGGCGAGGATTTTGAATTATTGCTGTGTTTGCTCCCCGATTTAGCGGCTGAGTTAGTACGGCAATTAGGCGGAAATGCGGCCATTGTAGGAACAATTACGAGCGATCGCGCCGTCCAACTGCGCCACACTGATTCTCTGCAACCCCTATCGCCACAATCGGGGTTTCAACATTTTTGAAGGTGTAAAAAACCAGGGATAAGGTGTCAAAACCCCCCTGGTTTTTTGGCTTTAAAAATGGATTTAATGGCTTAGGACGGCCATTTTTGAGCCACTAATTCTGCGAGATCGACAACCCGTTGAGAATAACCCCACTCGTTATCGTACCAAGCAACCACTTTGACCAGATCGCCGCCCATTACCATGGTTAAGCTCCCATCAGCAATGGAAGAAGCACTGGTTTTACGGAAGTCACAGGAAACTAAAGGCAAGTCATTGAAAGCTAAAAAGCCTTTTAACGGGCCTTCAGCGGCTTGTTTTAACGCATCATTCACTTGTTCGGTAATGGCGCTTTTCTCAATTTGAGCGACAAAATCCACCACCGATACATTCGGAGTAGGAACGCGCAAAGCAATACCGTTGAGTTTTCCTTTTAATTCCGGCAACACTAAAGCAACTGCTTTGGCGGCACCGGTGCTGGTGGGGACAATGTTAATCGCTGCTGCCCGCGCCCGACGCAGATCCCGGTGACTCGCATCGAGAATCCGTTGATCCCCGGTGTAACTGTGAGTGGTGGTCATGGTGCCTTTGATAATGCCAAAGCTCTCATGCAGCACTTTGACTACCGGGGCTAAACAGTTGGTAGTACAACTGGCGTTGCTGATGACTTTATATTCACCGTGTTGGTAGTCTTGGTGGTTTACGCCCATGACGTAAGTACCAATTTTACCGCCCTTACCGGGTGCGGTGATTAGCACTTGTTTGGCTCCGGCGGCTAAATGCTTTGATGCGCCTTCTTCGGTAACGAAAACACCCGTAGATTCTATCACTAAGTCAACTCCCCAAGCATCCCAGGGCAAGTTCAAGGGATTGCGGTCAGAGACACACTTAATCGTTTTGCCGTTAACGTTTAGGGAGTTTTCATCAGCACTGATGTCAGCATCGAGAATGCCGAGCATCGAATCATATCTGAGTAAGTGGGCATTGGTTCTGGGGTCAGAAGTATCATTAATACCAACTACTTCTAGTTGGCTGTCTTCACGGCCAAGCCAGCACCGTAAAAAGTTCCGTCCGATGCGTCCAAACCCATTGATCGCTACTCTAATCACTGCGTCTTGCCCTCTATACTTGTACAGCTGAATAAAATTCCAATTATTTTAATACTCAAAATCATATCGTAAAGTCGAACCAATTTCGAGTTAACTTCTGCGGTCGTCTTCACAAAATTGGGTGAAGTGGGGATCGCTTGGCCCCAAAACCGATTGTATCGAGAAACCGACCCCGCCGTTCGGGTTATTTTAAGCCCTATACAAGCCGCGATCGCGAATATACTGGCGCACCCTCTGGTTTAAACCGGGGGGATGGCTCCCGTCTTGATAAGCTTGACGAATGGCTGTGGCCGAAATAGCCCGAGGCGCGATCGCTAACAACTGCCAGCGTACCGGGAGGTTTTGCTGATGAAATTGCTCGATAACTTGGGGAGGAGACGGCCAGGTGTCTTTGGGGGCGCAACGGGGTGCAACTAACCAAGTCACTTTGGGGATCAAGGCTTGTCGTTGATACCAATAAGGTAAACTAGCAAAACTATCCCACCCCAATATCCAGTAATACTGACTGTGGGGATAGCGTTGGTGGACGGCGAGCCACAAATCGATGCCATAACCGGCGGTGGTCGGAGGTAACCGCAGTAACTCAAACTCAGGAGTCGGGGCGATCGCAGCTTCGATCATGGCACAGCGGTCTTCATAAGACGCAATAATCTGTTTTTTGTGGGGGGGATGGCGAGTGGGAAGCCAAACCACGACATCGAGATCGGTACAATCGGCCCCTTGTCGGGCCAAATGTTCGTGACCTTGATGAACGGGATCGAAGGTTCCCCCCAAAATCCCAACTCGGTGTAGCTTACCCATAAAACTGGCTTCTGACTCTCGGAACGATAACGGATGCGATCGCCGCGCAACCCAGCTTTCAGATGTTGAAGAAATATTAGTTTAATACGGATTTGTCGCCCTGGATAACGTAAGGTAGACCAGATTGCTAAGATAAACTTGCTCAAAATCGAAAAACCGTTTAAACCTAATAGAAATGCCGAAATCAGCGATGAATCGATAATGTGATGTATAACTAATCTCAGCGCAAGGATAGGAATTTTTGATTAGCTATATCTTCAGAAATCAATTCTTGATATTATAGCGCGTGATTATTGACGGCATATTTGGTGTGGTGTGTGGTGTACTAAGGAGTTTTAATGTCGAAGTCTGTTGATTTTTGCGGTCAACCCTTTCATTTCATCGGGATCGGTGGAATCGGGATGTCAGCTTTAGCTTATGTTCTAGCAAAGCGACAAATCCCTGTATCGGGTTCGGATTTGCGGGCCACTCATATTACCCAACGGCTGCAAGCCGTCGGCGCTCATATTTTTAGTTCGCAACAAGCCAGCAATTTAGAATTTTTCCAAGAAGGCGATCGCGCCTCGACGATCCCCAGTCAACAACGTTGGGTGGGTGAAGCAGTAACCCTCGCCTCTCAACCGCGAACCCTAACGGCAGAAGTCGATCCCTTAACCCTGCCACAAGTGATTTGTTCGACAGCGATTCAAACCAGCAATACGGAGTACCAAGCCGCTCAACGTCGGGGCTGTCCCATCTTTCACCGTTCGGATGTTCTCGCGGCCTTAATTCGCGATTACCAAAGTATTGCCGTGGCCGGAACCCACGGCAAAACCACCACCAGCAGCTTGATTGGCTATATGCTCGTGCAAGGGGGCCTCGACCCCACTGTGGTTGTCGGGGGCGAAGTCAATGCTTTAGGGGGCAATGCTCGCTTGGGTCAAAGCCAGCTTTTAGTGGCTGAAGCCGATGAATCCGATGGCACGTTGACGAAACTCGCACCCCAAATCGGCATTGTGACCAACATCGAGTTAGATCACCCCGATCACTACCAAACCGTCGAAGAAGTGGTGGCTACCTTTGGGGTTTTTGCCGCTCAATGTCACCATCTCATTGGCTGTATTGACTGCGATTTGGTTCGCAGTTGCCTCAAGCCTCAAATTACTTACGGCCTCGATCTCGACCGCAACCCCGACTACACCGCCACGGAGATTGAGTACGGCGCACAAGGGACCCAAGCTCAAATTTGGGAAAAAGGGCAACGGTTAGGAACTCTGAATTTGCCGTTACTCGGACAACACAACCTCAGCAATTGTTTGGCCGCGATCGCGGTAGGTCGCCACCTGGGCCTTGATTTTGCCGTCATGGCTGACGCGATCGCCACTTTTGAAGGGGCGAAACGACGCTTTGAATTTCGCGGTGAAGGCAAGGGCATTCTCTTTTTTGATGATTACGCTCATCACCCCAGCGAGCTGCAAGCCACTTTAAGCGCAGCTCGATTGCGCCTCGAACCGTCTCAACGGTTAGTCGCTATTTTTCAACCCCATCGCTACAGCCGGACTCATGCCTTTTTAGACGACTTTGCCCGGTCTTTTCAGAAGGCCGATGTGGTGGTTCTCACCGATATTTACAGTGCTGGCGAACCGGATTTGGGCCAAGTGAGCGGTCAAATTTTAGCGGAAAAAATCGCCGCAAATCACCATAATGTTCATTATCAGCCGAATTTAGAAGCTCTGGCGGCCTGTTTAGATCAAATCCTCCAGCCTGGCGATCTGGCGCTATTTTTGGGCGCTGGAAACTTAAACCAAATCATTCCTCAGATGGTTGAATATTATAATGCAGCCCGTTGAGATAAAAGACAGTTCTAACAACACAGCAACTGACTTGTGAATGCTTGATTTGCTCAATTGTCTTTGTGCTTTTGTTGCCATTTTGCCCAATTCACCCTTAATCCTATGACCCTGTCTTCCAATATCCCCCAGAGCGAGCGATTGATTTATTATGGTTCCCAGCGCTCGGTGACTCCGACTCCGGTGCACTTACCTGGAACTGACTGCACCATTAGCCCAGAAGTTCCCCTCGCTCATTACACCTCCTTTCGCGTGGGAGGGCCCGCTCAGTGGTATGTCGCGCCGCGTCGTTGGGAAGAAGTGCTAGAAAGTTTTGATTGGGCAAAAGCTAGAGATTTACCCATGACCCACTTAGGGGCAGGTTCTAATTTGTTGGTGTGCGATCGCGGCATTCCCGGTTTAGTTCTCAGTACGCGGCATCTACGCCACCGGGAGTTTGAGTCTGAAAGCGGACGCATTACCGCCGGAGCCGGAGAACCGATCGCGCGTTTGGCTTGGCAAGCGGCGAAACGGGGTTGGCGGGGTTTAGAATGGGCGGTGGGAATTCCCGGAACGGTTGGCGGTAGCGTCGTGATGAATGCTGGCGCTCACAATTGTTGTATTGCAGATTTGTTGGTGAATGCGTTGGTTTTACTGCCCGATGGTACGATTGAACAGCTAGAAGCGAAGGATTTAGATTATCAATATCGGACTTCGGCCTTACAGGGTAGCGATCGCTTGGTGTTGCAAGCCACTTTTCAACTCCAACCCGACTCGACGCGATCGCAAGTGATGGCTCACACCAACCAAAACTTACAACAACGCAAAACTTCACAACCCTACCACCTTCCCAGTTGTGGCAGTGTTTTTCGCAATCCCCAAAGCAATGCTGCGGGCTGGTTGATTGAACAAATTGGCCTCAAGGGCTATCAAATCGGCGGCGCGCAAGTGGCTCACCGTCACGCCAACTTCATCCTCAATTGTGGGGGAGCGAAAGCCATGGATATTTTTAACTTGATCCACCACGTTCAGGAACAAGTTGAGCGGCACTGGTCTCTATCTCTCCAGCCAGAAGTTAAACTATTAGGGGAGTTTTAAGCCTCGCGTTGGTTAAAACGAACGCGGGTCTTTTTAACTTCCTCATCAAGGGGCGATCCCTTGTTAATCATTAACATTGCAGACAGTTTAAAAACAAACAATGACTCAAGGAAAAGGATTCGGGCTTGGCTTAGGCAAAATGAAGGAACTCGCGGATGCTTTTAAAAAAGCACAGCAAGTTCAACAAGGCGCTCAAGCCCTCCAAATGGAGCTAGAGCAAATGGAAATTGAGGGCAAAAATGAGGATGGCTCGGTCACGGTGGTGATGAGCGGTAATCAAGAACCCCGTCGCGTTGAAATTGCACCTTCGGCGTTACAACAAGATGCTGCGGCTCTTTCGGCCCAGGTTGAAATCGCCATGAAGAATGCTTACGAGCAGTCTACCCAAGTGATGCGGGAGCGCATGGAAGAATTAACCAGTGGTTTGAATATTCCGGGGATGTAAGCTTGAAAAACTGAGTTTTGGGTTGGGGAGACGCGATCGCGAAACTCAGTTTTTTTGATGACCTAAACGGGTCGGCTGCTGGTAAATCCGCTTGAGCGTGTTGAGATCGCGCTCAGAAATAGCGGGATTTTGGCGGGTTTGAGTTTCGTACATTACGTCCGTTTCGACGGGGCTGTGACCCCAAATTCCGAGGCCATGACCGAGTTCGTGACGGGCTGTGGCTTGGGTATCGGCTGCGCTTTGGTGCGGGCTGAGTTGAATCCAGATGCGGTGCCCAAGTAAACCGGATTCGGGGGGATCGGCGTAAATTTGATAGCGGGCTTCGGCATTACGGGCTACGGGAATAATCAAAGTGTCGCGATCGCGTCGGACTCGCGGTGTTGGTCGCTGACATTGCCAGATAATATTGGCGTTTTCGGGGCGAGAAATTACTTTAAGGGGAAAATAGTCATCCCAAGCGTCAACGGCGGCGAGAATGGCATTTAACCAATCCCTGAAGCGCTCCTGACATTCGGTGGCATCTCGGTCGATGTACACTTGTACGGGAAACTGCGACCACAGCAGATAACCCGCTGCCGTCGGTTGAATGTTCTCAAAATAATCCCCCGCTTCGGAATTGATTTGCCATTGGTCTAAAAGCGGGGGCAGGGGATGATTTTGCCGGGGAGGTAGAGGGATTTCGGGATTTTGCGCTCCTCCGGGTAGGGCGATGAAAATGAATAGGCAAGTCGCGATCGCAATCCCCCAAACCCGCCAACGATAACGATATTTGGTCATGGACTGACAGTCTTTTACAGCAACCCAGCACTTAAAACAATTGTCAAAGCAATAAAAGTAATGCTCAACGTCCAGGTAATGCGATTAAGGGTTTTTTCAGCACTTTTCGCACTGGTAAAGAGTTGGGCTTGACCGCCAATGCCACCCAGTCCATCTCCTTTCGGGCTGTGTAGCAAGACTAAAATAATTAAAAATACAGCGGATAATGTCCAGACGATTTCTACAATTTGATTAGCGCTCACAATTCAATATTCTCAATGACTTTAAAATTTCGAGGACAACCTCAAGAACTGGCAAGACCAAGCACTTAAGGAGGTTTTCCAAGGTTTAATTTTAGCACTTTCGCGAGCAGTCGCGGGGAGAGAATTAGCGCTATGACTGAAAAAACACCATTACGCATTGGTTTAACCGGGGGAATTGCCACGGGAAAAAGTACCGTTTCTGATTATTTGGCGCAACAATATCAGATGCAGATCCTCGATGCCGATATTTTGGCCAGAGAAGCGGTACAACCGGGATCGCCCATTTTAGATGCGATCGCCCAGCGTTATGGCACAGCTATTTTACAACCCGATGGCAGTCTAGACCGCCCCAGTTTAGGCGAAATTGTTTTTAGGCATCCCCTAGAGCGTCGCTGGCTCGAAAATCAAATTCATCCTTTGGTGCGATCGCGTTTAGAAACTGAGTCGCGATCGTCTTCTGAGGCGGTTATTATTTTAGCCATTCCGCTTTTATTTGAAGCCGATATGCTCGATCTCGTCGATCGGATTTGGGTTGTTTATGCAACCCCAGAGCAACAGCTTCAACGTTTACAGCAACGGAACCCTCATCTTACCTTCAAACAAGCCCAAGCACGCCTCAGTAGTCAGATGGCAATAGAAAGCAAAATTGCCCAAGCCGATTGGGTTTTTAATAATACCAATACTCTCGATTTTTTATGGTTACAAGTCGATAACGCTGTGCAATCTTTACCAATTGATTGAATTTATAAGTTACAATTTTAATTAACATTTTAAACTTTACAATTTGGGTTTTGCCGCGATTAGAGCATTTTTAGGTCTAATTGAGGTGGTTTCTCATCATTTTTTCTCGCATTTACAGTCAGAGCATTTAACCTTAATTTCGATAACCGCACAGGTTTTATCATCGCTTTTTTTACTATCCGAAGAATCGCCAGTAGAACCTTTCAAAATCCCAAAACAAATAGCACTAATGGCCAAAGCAGCTACCGTAATTTCCACAGTATTAATCTCCTGTCAAGGGGGGTGTTCGTAGAGATGCTTGTAAATAATCTTCTCTTAACTCAGTTTTCCCGGGTTTACTTTCTCCCACTACATCTCACTTTTCCCGGTTTCCGTATAAATTGCCAAACCTTGCGATCGCGCCCCTTCTCAGTTCCTTAGAACCCATCAGAACTCCAGAGAAATGTGTTAAAATATTAAAGAAAAGCAAGAATATTTGGCAGCTTTTAGCGGAAAAAGTAGCGTTTTTTGCTGCTTTTTCATGTCTATTGGCCAAAATCTGAATTTTACTGGAGTTTTTCCCCTATGACTTCTTCCCAGGAGCGAATTGTTCCCACCGACCTGAGCAATGAAATGTCCCGGTCATACCTAGAGTACGCCATGAGCGTCATTGTGGGGCGGGCGCTCCCTGATGCCAGAGACGGCCTAAAACCCGTCCATCGGCGGATTTTGTACGCCATGTACGAATTGGGGTTAACCCACGATCGCCCCTTTCGGAAATGCGCCCGTGTCGTAGGGGAAGTTTTGGGTAAATATCACCCCCACGGCGATGGCGCAGTGTACGATGCCTTAGTGCGGATGGCGCAAAACTTCTCGATGCGGAATCCCCTCATTGAAGGTCACGGTAACTTTGGTTCGGTAGATAACGACCCCCCCGCGGCCATGCGTTACACCGAATGCCGCTTGCAAAGCCTAACCACCAATGCCTTATTACGAGATATTGAGGCAGAAACCGTTGATTTTCTCGATAACTTCGATGGTTCGCAACAAGAACCCGTTGTACTTCCGGCTCGCGTACCGCAGTTATTGTTAAACGGTTCGTCGGGGATTGCGGTGGGGATGGCCACGAACATTCCCCCCCACAACCTCGGAGAATTAATCGAAGGCGCAGTTGCCCTGATTCACAATCCGGCGGTTACCGTCAAGGAATTGATGCAATACATCAAGGGGCCGGACTTCCCCACTGGAGGACAAATCCTGGGCAAATCGGGGATTCGCGATGCTTTTCTCAACGGTCGCGGCTCGATTACCATGCGCGGTGTTGCCCAAATCGAAACCCTCGAACAAAGAGGCCGCCCCGATCGCGAAGCGGTAATTATTACCGAACTTCCCTATCAAACCAACAAAGCCTCACTCATTGAAAAAATCGCCGATCTCGTCAACGATAAGAAAATTGAAGGGATTGCCGATATTCGGGACGAGAGCGATCGCGACGGGATGCGGATTGTCATTGAACTCAAGCGAGACGCTTATCCCCGGGTCGTCCTCAACAACCTTTACAAACAAACCCCCATACAAACCAACTTTGGGGCGAATATGCTGGCGTTGGTCAACGGCGAACCGCAACTGCTCGACCTCAAACACTTCCTGCAAGTCTTCCTCGACTTCCGCGTCGAAGCCATTACCCGCCGGACTCAGTACGAACTCCGCAAAGCCCAAGAGCGCGATCGCATCTTACAAGGCTTGCTAATTGCATTAGACAACTTAGATGCCGTCATTCGTTTGATTCGGGCCGCGGCAGATACCGCCTCAGCCCGTCAAGAATTAGTCGATGGCTTTGGCTTATCTACCATTCAAGCAGATGCCATTCTGCAAATGCAACTGCGCCGTTTGACTGCCTTAGAAGCCGAAAAGATTCAAGCCGAACACCAAGAACTCTTAGAAAAAATTGCTGACTTAGAAGACATCTTGGCTCGTCGCGAACGCATCGATCAAATCATCATCGATGAATTAACGCAAATCAAAGACAGTCACGCTACCCCGCGACGCACCGAAATCATCCAAGCCGAAGGAGAACTCCTCGACACCGACTTAATTGCCAACGAACCCGTCGCAATTTTGCTGACCGAACAAGGTTACATCAAACGGATGCCTGTAGATACCTTTGAGGCGCAAAACCGCGCCACACGGGGGCGTTTAGGGGCAAAAATGAAGGAAGATGACGGCGTAGACCACTTTATCACCTGCTGCGACCACGATCATGTCTTGTTCTTTAGCGATCGCGGTGTCGTCTATTCCGTCAATGCTTATCAAATCCCCGCATCTTCGCGAACGGCTCGCGGGATTCCCATTTTACAAATGCTGCCCATTAGCCGCGAGGAACGCATTACCTCCGTGGTTCCGGTCACGGCATTTACCGAGGATGAGTATCTCATCATGCTCACCCGCAAAGGCTACATCAAGAAAACCCAACTCGCCGCCTTTAGCAGCATTCGCTCCAATGGTTTAATCGCCATTTCCCTCAATGAAGGGGATGAGTTGCGCTGGGTACGGTTAGCTCGGGCCGAAGATAGTGCCATTATTGGGTCGCGCAATGGCATGGCGATTCACTTCAAGACCGATCATCAACAACTGCGCCCTCTCGGTCGGGCTACGCGGGGTGTAAAAGCCATGAAACTGCGGAATGAGGATGAATTGATCGGTATGGATATCTTGCCGAGTTTGGTGGTGGCAACCCTCGACAGCAGCAACGATAGCGACACCGATGACGACAGTCCGGACGAAGAAGTGATGGCTGATGTCGGGGAAGGTCCTTGGTTGCTGGCCGTGACCGCAGGGGGTTATGGTAAGCGGGTTCCCATCGAACAGTTCCGCTTACAAAATCGCGCGGGAATGGGGGTTAAAGCGATTAAGTTCCGCTCGAAAAATGATAAATTAGTCGCCCTTTGTATGGTCAATCACGAAGATGAGTTGATGGTGATTACCAATCGGGGGATTATTATTCGTCAAACGGTGAATGCGATTTCTCTGCAATCGCGCAAAGCTACCGGAGTCCGGGTTCAAAAACTGGACAGCGACGACGCGATCGCGGCGGTGGCTATTGTCCCCCCTGGGGAAGATAGCGACGAGACAGAGATGTTAGAAGATGCTGAAGCCACAGAAACGACTGAAACCACCTCTGAGACAGAATAAACGGCTAATCTGTCTATTTTTGCCCTGAAGTCTTAGTCTATTACTTTCAAACCCTGGTTTTTTTCAAAACTGGGGTTTTGTTTTG
>JBKHDX010000052.1:0-24774 GCA_046541115.1 Spirulinaceae cyanobacterium
TCCTACTAACTATAATGCTTGTGCCAGTTTTTCTTTCAATTAAGGCGATCGCCTGTAGGAGAAGTGCAGCTATACCCTACAGGCGATCGCGCCTTAATGCCAAACCGAAACTTGAGCAATTCTGTAAACATGACAAATTTGTCGTAAACTTCACCCCTTTAATCGATATAACTATCTCTAGAATCATAAAATGTACTCGATCGTCCATTACTTTCAATGAATCCCAAAACCATCCAAATCGTTAAATCCACTGCACCCGTCGTCAAAAAACACGGTACAGCAATTACAGCAAGAATGTATGAAATTGCTTTTAATGAGCGCCCTGAGTACAGAAAGTTTTTTGAAAATACTCACATGAAAAGCGAACAAGAAGGGCGCAAACAAGCCGCTAAACTAGCAGCATCTGTTTATGCTTATGCCAGCCATATCGATGAATTAGAAAAACTGGGCGATGCTGTAGAACATATTGCGAAAGCTCATGTTAATACTCGTGTAATTGCCGAACAGTATCCCGTGATTGGGGAGTGTTTGTTAACAGCAATGAAAGAGGTTTTAGGAGATGCTGCCACACCAGAGGTAATGGAGGCATGGACTGAAGCTTACAACAGTTTAGCTAGTATTTTTGTGACCAGAGAACAAGAAATCTACCGCGAACAAGAAGCAGAAATCAAAGCAGAATTAGCTAATTAATTTATCGGTATTTTTCGCGATCGCTTTGGTGAGACATTCTTTACAGTTGTTGTCGGAGTATTCCAGTTAGGGCGATCGCGTAAAACGCATCCGACAAGATAGGCGATCGCGCTGAAGAAAGACGGGCAAGGAAATTAGCTTTTTAGGGTTCTTCGGGAGGAATTAGAGGCTCTATAGACAGAATCAATTGAGGAATACTAACTTGAGTAACGTTCCAAATAATTTCTAGGTTTACGCGATCGTACTCATGTACAATGCGATTTCGCATTCCAATCATATCGCGCCAGGGAATATCGGGTAATTCAGCCTGAGTGGTTTCAGAAATTCTCCGCGCTGCTTCTCCGATAATTTCAATCTGACGAGTTACTGCGGCTTGACGCATCAAATCGGTTTGAAACATTTCCCAGGTAATACCGGCTACAAAGTCTTGAGCTAATTTTGCAGCATTTAGCATATCTAATAAATAGTGAAGCTCACGAGGCTGCATAAATAACTTTAGCAGAGTTTAAAATTGCCTTGCGACGCAGATAATTAGGGCTTTGCTCGATGCCGCGACGATCGACTAAATCAACGTCTCGTCCAAAAATTTCTGTTAACTCTTCTTCCATATCGAGCAAATTTCCAATTGTTTTGCTAACGCCATCAGCAAAAACAACTAATACATCAATGTCACTATCATTTGGGCGAAAATCATCCCGCAGCACAGAACCAAATAAAGCAAACTCAGTAATCTGCCAACGCTGACAGAAATCAACTATTTTCTCGTAGTCAATCGGAACTTGTATTTTTACCACTTGAACATTTTGCATGGTTACACTGTGCTGAACTTAATGGCATGGCGCGATCGCGAGAGTTACAGTAGGGAACATACTCTACAAGATACGCGATCGCACTTTATTCTGCGGTCGATGAGGTTGTCGCAGAGGATTAGAAATAATTTTTCGTCCACTTGCGGCTTGTCGTTTTTGCAAATCCTCACAAATCGCTTTCAAATCATAATTAAATGCTTTTGCGTGGTCTTCTCTAATTCTATAAATTTCTTCTAAAACTTCATCTTTCCACATTTCTAAACTCCCATTAACTCATAAGGTGTGCAAATTGTGGGCAATTCGTACCCAGCGTCAAAGCCAATCTGAATGGTAATACTCACCCCCTTTATTACACCCCTGAAACCGGAATTTGTTCGGTTCGCTCAGGAGGTTTTGCACCAGTTGCAATAGCATGAACAGTATGGAGAATATCGGCAGAGTAATACCGATTGCCACAGGTATCACAAACACCAATTGTTACATCTTCGAGAATAACAAACCCATCTCTATGTTTGAATGCTTCGCGTTTGACCATTCGAGGCTGAACAGTTCCTTCGCAATACTCACATTTGTATCCGTACATAGGATTATCCTTCCAGTTCAGTGACTTCATAAACGGTGATGATGAGATAACGTCCGCTACTAGCGAAACGTCCAACCACTCCAAATGTTTTCTATAGCTCATCAATTGTCACTAACCCACCCTCTGTAAATTGAATTACGAGTTCTTGCTCATCTAGCAAAGCAGTCCCAATCAAAGGTTGTCGTCCTGTCGCCAAGACACGAACCTCTCTTTCCACTCCATCCCAAAAAATTGTAGCTTGATGAACGGGCAAAATGACCGAACTGTTATCTGCGAGGTTTGCGGTCAAATCGTATAAAAAAGGTAGTCTTAGCAAATTTACGGCTTCTAACGGCAAGCAAAGCTGGTCTGTAAAGCCTGTATCTATGACAAACTCGATCGGGAAAGTTGTATCATTGGCCAAAAGAAATGTCAGCGAGACAACTGCGTGTCTGTCAGTCACAATACCGGAAATCATGACTCACCCGCTCCATTACACCTCCGAAAGAAGCCGCCACACTATAGCCGATGCGGATGCCAAAGAGTCTTGCATACGGAGACTTCTCTTGGAGTGTCTTAGCTGCTTGCAGTCCAGTATTATCGACTTCGTAATCGCCTGTTTCAACATTGATGATGACCATTTTGCCAATATTTTCCTCAATCTCGACCTTTTGTCGGATGCCGCCCTCATATAATTGCTTTGCTCGACGCGCAACTTCTTCGCGGCTTAAAAGGATTGATTGCATTATGTTAGACCCCGATTGCTATTCTTCGGATTTATCCATAATACCTTAGCGTTTTGATTGAGGCGATCGCGCTGACATAGAGAATTAGGTTCGAGCAGATTTTAATTTTGAAAGTACCTGTAAAAGTTGTTTAGCACAGTTTTTTGCTGCTTCAGTTGATGCACATTCATTTGCATTTACTCTCTCTATATGGGCACCTTCATGGATAAGAATTTTTGTGCGAGTATGAGCTTCAGTAGGGGTTTCATTATGTACTGTATCTCCATCAACTTCAACAACCATTATAATTCCATCCTTTATAAGGATAAAATCAGGTTCAATACGAATATAATTATCTCCACCTTTTAGAAAGACTGGTAATGGAGCGAATGTTATACCTAATGCTTTTAAAGCTTTGTATAAGTTAATTTCTGCCTGTGAACGGAACAACAAACCATCGCAGTTTTTTGGGGCAACATTATCAGATCGTACACGTCCTTGATTAGATAGATTCTTTCCTGCCAGCCAAGATTTAGCCTTTTCTTGCCATCCTTCATTTGCTGAAAGTAGAGGTGTAATAATAACTTCCTGAAGGTAGTCATATGGATATGCTCGTAAGACTAGCTGTGCTTTTTCTCTAATATTGTTTTGAATATTTTCTAATTCTGGCTCTAATTGAGAAAATAAAAAATGCGGAACTTGAAGAATCAAATTAAATTCACAAGTACCCCTATCTCCCCAATTGTCATAACCGGTTTGCATAATTTGTGGTGTGGCATGTGCTATTGTCGCAACCTCTTTGGCTTTTCCCTCCTTTGCAAAAAGGCGAGCCACTGTAGCGACAAGAGGATTTGGATCTTCATAATTTAGTTCCATAAATGCTCAAGAACTTATATGCCCTAAACTCAAATATTACATGACGGAATTTCTTCCAGCCAGAGGCCTATATATTTAGAACGATTCAGCGAAAACATAGCCAGCTTGATGTCATTTAATTTAGTCAATCGACATAAAAAAATCGGGATGACTGGATTCGAACCAGCGGCCCCTTCGTCCCGAACGAAGTGCGCTACCAAGCTGCGCTACATCCCGTTAAACCTTTGTCATTATATCACGGAACAAGGCGATCGCGCCACAAGCAGCAAACTTGTTACCATAAGTGAACCAGTTGTTTGCGTAGGAACGAACCCACTGTGACAGTAAAACCCGAATGGTTGCGCGTAAAAGCACCGCAATGGCAGCGAGTTGGTAGCGTGAAAGAGATTTTGCGCGATTTAGGCTTAAATACCGTTTGCGAAGAAGCATCTTGCCCGAATATCGGCGAATGTTTTAACGCAGGGACGGCGACATTTTTGATTATGGGGCCCGCTTGTACCAGGGCTTGTCCCTATTGCGATATTGATTTTGAGAAAAAGCCCCAAGCCCTTGACCCCCTCGAACCCTTGAATCTAGCCGAAGCGGTACGACGGTTGAAACTGAATCATGTGGTGATTACTTCGGTGAATCGGGATGATTTGGCCGATGGTGGGGCGACTCAATTTAAGCGCTGTATCGAGGAAATTCGCAAGGTTTCGCCAAAAACGACGATTGAGGTGTTAATTCCCGATTTGTGCGGTAATTGGGACGCTTTACGGATTATTTTGGACGCAAAGCCGGAAGTTTTGAATCACAACACCGAGACGATTCCCCGGTTATATCGTCGCACCCGACCTCAAGGGGATTATACGCGATCGCTCGAATTATTGCGGCAAACTCGCGAAATTGCGCCTTGGGTGTACACCAAGTCTGGCATTATGGTGGGTTTGGGGGAAACGGACGAAGAAGTGCGTCAGGTAATGCGAGATTTACGCGCTGTAGACTGCGATATTCTCACGATTGGGCAATATCTCCAACCCTCCCAAAAACACCTAGGAGTGCAGGAATTTGTCACCCCAGAACAATTCGCTGCTTGGAAGGAATATGGGGAGTCTCTGGGCTATTTACAGGTGGTTTCCTCCCCCCTCACTCGCAGTTCCTATCACGCCGAACAAGTGCGAGAATTAATGCAGCGTTACCCTCGTTCGGCAGATGCGATCGCGTCGGTTTAAAATCGGGGTAGCAACGGTAAGGTTACTGTAACTGTAGTCCCTTTTTGGGGTTGAGAGCAAAGGGCGATCGCCCCCCCATGTTTTTTCACCACTTGATAACACATCGATAATCCTAAACCCGTCCCTTGACCGACGGGTTTTGTGGTAAAAAAGGGGTCAAAGACTTTAGCTTGGATAGGTTCGGGAATCCCTTTCCCATTATCCGCGATCGTAACCCGTACCCAATCCCCATCAATCCTTTCGGTTGTAATCTCAAGCTGCGGTAAAAACGGTGATGGCCAAACATCAGGATTATTTTGATACGCTTTCATCGATTCATCTAACGCATCCACCGCATTGTCAACTAAATTCAACCACACCTGATTCAGTTGCGACGGGTAACATTCAACCCCAGGAATTTCACCATAATTTTTAATCACAGAAATCCCTTTACTAAAACGATGATTAAGGATCATTAAAGTACTTTCAATCCCATCATGCAAATTCACTTGTTTTAACTCCGCTTCATCCAGTCGCGCAAAATTGCGTAACGATAAAACAATTGAACGAATGCGGTCAGCCCCCGTTTTCATTGAAGTTAGCATTTTCGGTAAATCATCTTTGATAAAATCTAAATCTACCGCATCAATTTCTGCTTCAAGTATTTCCGAAGGATAAGGATATTCTGCTTGATAAAGTTGGATGAGCGAAAGAAGGTCATGGGTATAATTTTCAGCGTGCATCAAGTTCCCATAAATAAAATTAACGGGATTATTAATTTCGTGAGCAACCCCTCCGACTAAATCCCCCAAACTCGACATCTTTTCTGTATGAATTAACTGGCTTTGGGTGCGTTTTAACTCCTGTAAAGTTTCACCTAATTCCTGATTTCTTTGTGTTAATAAAGCTTCAGAATGGCGCAAAGCCGCTTCGGTTTGGACTTGTTCGTTAATCGTTCGATTCAATTGATGATTCGCTTCTTGCATTTTTCGATGCGTATAAGCGTAATCAAAAATCAAACCTGCCAACGGTACTAAATAGGCAATAATTTTAAGAAAGTGAGCAATATTAAAATGATTATCAAATAACTGGGCTGACCCAAATGCCATGTGTAGTTGGGTAATACCGTTAGGAATCGTGCTGACAATTAAAGCATAAGAAAATAAGCTCGGATATTTTAAATAAAAACTCGGAAAAATAAAAAATCCTGCCAAAATATAAATAATCAGCGGCCCGATATCCCAAGGTCGCGTAATCATCGAACCAGGAAACATAGTTTCCGGTAACGTATCGCTAACTGCACAAATCCGAATAATGGTATAGGCTAAAACACCAAAAATAACGCTAACTGTTGTCACAAAAGCGCTGCTTTTATACCATTTTTGAGGTTTAATAATCAAAAAAATACCAACCCCAACCACTGTTAATAAAGCATTCGACAAACGACACAACGCCCAAGTAAAAGGAATTAAATTTTGATTATCAGCAACGGCTTCAATTAAGCGGTCTGCGGCTAAAGTATGAAACGCATCCATGATTCCCGCACAAAGTAAAGCCACACCAATCACAGGCGTTGTCACATCCCGTTCAATGCGAAAATAAGCAAAGGCTAAAATAGCCGTAAAAATTGCCGCACAAAAAGCACTCCATTCTAAAATGGTGTGAGTAAAACTGCCCCTCAAAAACAAGTAAACCGTATCGCTAATTTGAGTATTGGGTAGTTGCGAAACTTGCGACCAATCTACCTCAATGTCATCAATACCAAAATCAAAACCAATTTGATTGAGACCAAAAGGAGTAAGACAAACAAGGGTTACAGCCCAAACAAAAATAGCAGGAAGTCGAGTTTCTTTTGTATAAGTTTGCCAATATTTTTGAATATGAGAAACCAGTCCGGGTAAAGAAGTAAATTGGGGCTTCGTGTTAAACAAAACACAGTCTCCTTCGCGATTAATAATACCATCAAGTTATAGCATTGGCGGGGAAGAGAATTTTAGCCAATTCTAGAGCGCCCTGAACTGATAAAATTTTGATGACTAAAATAATAAATTGAACCGTTTGCAAGCTATGAAAAATAAATAAATCGGCTACGCTACAAAAACAAGAGTATAGCTTATTTATGTCAACTTTAGGGTTCATCAATAACATTCTTTCTTGACTTCGTAAAATCACGGAACATAACACGACCATTAACGTCAATCGCTGCGTATTTATCGGGTTGCTATAATGGCAAACTACAGCGCAATTTCCACCTTTTCCCTGGAAATGCGTTTTTTTCAAAGTTACGCAAATTTTAATTATTATTGATAAACGCCTGTGTTTTCCCTGTTGTTAACTGCCCTTCTTGCTCAGACCCCTACCCCCACCCCAGAGGTATTCACGCAACCGGGGGAAGTACGTCCCCTGTCGGGTCAACTCGACTCTATTCCCGTATTTAACAGTAACAGTCCCGAATTAGTCCTCGAACCGGGAATTTTACTCTCGACCTTTCCCCCAGAAAACAAAGCCAATCCAGAGGCTCATTTAAACTTTGATTTTACAGGCAGATTCGATATATTTGCCCATCATATTGCAAAAGCTACCGATCCTGCCGATCTCAGTACCCTTTATCTGGGCATAATTGTCCATAATCCCGGTAATACCCCTGTAACTCTCGATGTTTTGCAGGGGGTGAGTTATCTCAGCCAACCGGACGCACCCTTTATCGAACTCCCGGCCCAATTAGAAAACCCCGATGGTACAATTTATGCCGGGCCGGGGAGTCGGGTGATGAGCGATATCCTGCGGGGTCGCCATCAAGACCAATTCCCCGAAACAATCGAAATTGCGCCGGGAGAGTCGCGAATTTTACTAAATTTGCCCATTCCTGTGGCCGAACTCGACCCGCCGATTAATGGTCGTTCAACTCTGATGAAGCTAGAAAGTAGTGGGGAAGTCTATGTAGCCAGTTTAGCGATGTTTGCCCCAGAGGATGCCACGGGAAACGAACGGCCTCCCCGGTTGTCAGAATGGGAAGCCCTGTTAAACCAAGGTACATTAGCAGGCCCTCGCGATCGCGCCCCCACTCCCCCCGATTCTACCACCGGATCGTTTCTGTACGGTCGCGTGGCCGGAGTTGCCCAAGGATCGACTTGGCGGGCTGTATTGCGGGATGCAGACTCTAACCGTCATCTCACCCTTCCCGACCCCGGAGAAGCCCTTTCCTATCCCCTCAGCAGCCTCGATCGCGGTACACTGGGTACAGGCCAAATTCAAAGTGCGCCCATGCTAGTGCGTTACCCCGACACCGCCTACAAAGCTCATGGTAACTACGGCATTCGCTACAGCCTGACTTTCCCGTTATACAACCCCAAACCCACCCCCCAAACCGTTACCCTGCGCTTACAAACCCCTATCAAACAAGACGAAATCGAAGGAGGATTAACCTTTTTTGAATCTCTGCCGCCGCAAACCTTCTTTCGGGGAACCGTTCGCTTTGTTTACACCAACGATGAAGGCAAACCCACTACCCGCCATTTTCATCTCGTCCAGCGTCGCGGCCAAGTGGCAGACCCCTTGGTTACTCTGACTCTGCAACCCCAAGAAAATCGTCGCGTCCAGTTTGATTTTCTCTATCCTCCTGACGCGAGTCCCCCGCAAGTTTTGACCATTATGACAGAGGCAGGGGGACAGTAGGCAGTTACCAGTTACCAGTAATCAGTGACCAGTAATCATACCAAATCCGGCGCACGATACCCCCTTTATCCAGCTAACCCGCCCACGGATTAAAATCCGGGGAATCGCGAGAGCAAAGTCCGACTTCGCGGACTCGACAAATAAGTGGGTTTTGGTAAGCGGATTTGGTATCAGTGACCAATAACCATTTGTGACAAGTTAAGGTTTTGGTTGAATTGTCAAGTTTCTCGTAGGGGCGGGGTTTCCCCGTCCAATCCTCACCCATTTACCCCATCAATTTTGTTGTTACCGTCGCCTCTAACTGCTGTATTCAAAATAAGATTGGGCGAGGAAACCTCGCCCCTACAAAGATGATTTAGGTTGATAATTGCCGACTCAATGCAAAGATTCAGAGGGCAGTCAATCCGTTGTTTTAGTGACCTACGCCGATGTAGCGGAAGCCTCCTTTTTCAGCCGCTTCGCGGTCGAGGAAGTTACGACCATCGATAATTACAGGGGAGTGCATGAGTTTAGACAACTTCGTGTAATCTAAATTGCGGAATTGTTCCCAATCGGTGACCAAGACCAAAGCATCACAACCATCAGCCAAGCGTTCTGGGTCGGTTTCGACGATTACGCCGGATAAACCGTGACGCATCCCCGTTTGAGACACAATCGGGTCGTAGGCTTTGACTTTTGCCCCTAAGCGATTTAATTGTTCGATGAGGTCTAAAGAAGGGGCATCCCGCATATCGTCGGTATCGGGTTTAAAGGTTAAACCCAACAAGCCCACGACTTTCCCTTTCAGGATTTTGAGTTCGTGTTGCAGTTTTTCGAGGGTAATCAGGCGTTGGCGTTTGTTGACGCTAACGGCGGATTTGAGTAACTCGGCTTCGTAACCGTAGTCGTCGGCGGTGTGAATCAAAGCGGAAACGTCTTTGGGGAAACAAGACCCCCCCCAACCAATCCCCGCTTGTAAGAATTTCGTGCCGATGCGAGAATCGAGGCCAATACCCTTGGCTACTTCTACCACATCTGCCCCGACGCGATCGCAAATATTGGCGACTTCATTAATAAAGCTAATTTTAGTCGCGAGGAAAGAATTAGCCGCATATTTAATCATTTCTGCCGAGTTGAGGTCGGTAGTGACCACGGGAACGTCGGGTAATTCTTTATCCTCACTCACCGTTCGTTTAATCAACGGCTGATAGAGTTCTACCATCATATCCAGGGCTTTTTGGCTGTTGCTACCCAAGACAATGCGATCGGGGTTAAAGGTATCGAACACCGCCGAACCTTCCCGCAGAAACTCTGGGTTACTGACCACATCAAATTCCGCCGTAATTTGGGCCAGGGCTTCTTCCCCACTGGCATTTCCCCCCACTGGGGCCAAAGATTTTTGACGTTCGGCTACCCCATCTAAAACAATCATGCGAACCCAATCCCCCGAACCGATGGGAACGGTAGATTTGTTGACAATGACTTTATAGCCGTCTTTAAGGTGGGCCCCAATGCCACGGGCTACGGCTTCGACGTAACGGGTGTCGCTTTCTCCGGTGGGGAGAGGCGGCGTTCCGACAGCAATAAAGAGAACATCGCCGTTATCTACTCCATATTCTAAATCGGAGGTAAATTCGAGGTTTCCAGAGGTCATCGACCCTTTCATCAATTCCGACAATCCCGGTTCGTAGATAGGAGATTGACCAGATTTCATCAGTTTGACTTTTTCTTCGTTGTTGTCAACGCAAATAACATGATGGCCGATGTGGGCTAAACAAACGCCAGTCACAAGACCAACATAGCCAGTACCAATAACACAAACACGCATAATTGTTAATCCTCAAAGCTGTTGTAGTTTAATAAATTCAATCAATTGCTCCGAAACCCACTGTCATCCGGAAACCTTGTAAAAAGCGTTTGGGGAATAGGGCAGGGACTTTTTTGAACGATCGCCCTGCTCAACTATTATAGATTCCCCATTTTTCGGCGCGATCGCTCCTTTCGACTCAAACTGTCTCTTAGGGAGAGATATTCAGATGTTCGCGGAAATAAGCAATAGTTTGCTTCAATCCATCTTGAAGCGGTACTGTAGGTTCCCAACCTAGGTAAGTTTTTGCTTGGGTAATGTCGGGTTGTCGCTGCTTGGGATCGTCTTGGGGCAAGGGCTTGAAGACAATATCCACATCCGGATTAATTTCATGTTGGATTTTTTGGGCTAATTCGAGAATGGTGTATTCTCCAGGGTTACCAATGTTAATCGGCCCGGTTTGGTCGCTGTTCATTAAGCGAATGAAACCTTCAATCAAATCCGATACATAGCAAAAACTCCGGGTTTGGGAACCATCGCCGTATACCGTCAAAGGTTTACCCTGCAAGGCTTGGACAATAAAGTTGCTAACAACGCGACCGTCATTTTCTAACATTCGCGGCCCGTAGGTGTTGAAAATGCGAACCACGCGAATGTCTACACCATTTTGGCGGTAGTAATCAAACGCGAGGGTTTCTGCCACCCGCTTGCCTTCGTCATAACAAGACCGAATTCCAATGGGATTCACATTGCCGCGATATTCTTCCGGTTGGGGATGAACGTCGGGATCGCCATATACTTCTGAAGTCGAGGCTAAAAAAAATCTCGCCTTCACCCGTTTAGCAAGGCCTAGCATGTGCATCGTCCCTAAGACGTTGGTTTTTATGGTCTTGACGGGATTGTATTGGTAATGAATAGGGGATGCGGGACAAGCGAGATGATAGATTTGATCGACTTCGAGTCGAATCGGTTCGGTGATGTCATGGCGGATGAGTTCAAATTTGGGATGTCCCATCCAATGTTGGACGTTGCTTTTGCGGCCGGTGAAGAAGTTATCTAAACATAGGACTTCGTGACCTGCGTCCATCAAACGATCGATGAGGTGCGATCCCAAAAAACCGGCACCACCTGTTACCAGGATTCTCATACAACTAAAATTGGGGTTGTGAGTTTAATCAATATTAAACCTAACCTTGGATTTGTGGGTTGTCCAGAGTTTGAAGTTTTTAAAAATATTAGTTCTTAGTTAATAAAGTTTTCGTAAACATCGATTTTACACCACGGGACTTTTTCTACTGCTTTCGAGGTAGGATATCTTGCCAAACCCTTGCTAGGATCGGCTTTAGGGCGAAATGATTGTTAGATTTTAGAGATTACACTATGACTTATACCAGTATTACCCGCGCGATCGAAGACTTGGCTGCCGATATTGGTAAAAATGTTTATTTGGATATTTCCCGATGGCATCTTTATCTCTCCAATGCTCATTTAGCGTTGGTCGTCGCCGAAAGAATGTACCCGATGTTGTCGGAAAATACCCTTGATGAAAGTAAGGTTGTGCAAATTTTAGAGGATATCCCCGTTGCCATAGGAGAGGGAAAACGGCAAATCCCATTAATCGATTTACTGCCGACCCGTTGCCAAGTTAATTTAATGGATTTGCTCGAAGAGTATCAAGCCAAAATGTAATTGCTACTCATCCACTCTATTAATACTCCCCTTTAAAGCTATCAAAATAGACAAAATAGCAATAAGCATTTAGAAATTGCCGACGAATTTGGCAATTTTTGGATTTTGGAATCCAAAGCATAATTCAGAGGTAACTTGCCACCGATCGCAAGACTTCTGGAATCGGGTCATCTTCAGAAAACTCTAGCATGGTTTCTGAAGTCCCTAAATAACCCGATGTGGTAAAGGACAATAACATCCGCGACAGGGCAATCCAAACTTCGGGATCGAATTCCCAATCTTTGTCTCTTGGGGCATGACAAGAGATAGATTTTAGCGCCCAAAAGAAGGTATTACGGACGATAGAGCCTTTCTTCTGATATGACGGGACATCCTCGCGATGTAAGTATAAGATGCCATCCTTGAGCCATGCTCGCATAATTCGACAAAATAGTAACAATGCAATATACCCAAAACCCTATAACAAGAAAAAATGGTGAGAAAAATTGGTTTTGCTTTACTGTGGTTGGGCTTTGTGAGTTATGCCTTTTTCTTGGCCCCTCCAGATCGTCCCGATACGGTCGATCTCATTCTCCGTTTGTCTACAGGAGAGGTGAGTGGTATTAACCCCGCGATCGTGGCTTTATTTTACCTGATGGGGATTTGGCCCGTCGCTTACGGTTGTGTGTTGTTTAGCGATGGTCGCGGCCAAAAAATCCCGGCTTATCCCTTCGCGATCGCGTCCTATGCTGTGGGTGCTTTTGCCATTTTACCGTACTTGTCCCTGCGGCAACCCCATCCGACCTTTGAGCCGCCCAAGGATTGGTTTTTGAAGATTCAAGACTCGCGCATTTTAGGAATTAGCTTACTCGTTGGCGCGATCGCCATCGTGGTTTTTGGCATTTCTCAAGGGGATTGGGTTGATTTTAGCCAGCAATGGCAAACCAGTCGCTTTATTCACGTTATGAGTCTGGATTTCTGCTTGTTGTGCTTGCTTTTTCCAACTTTGCTCAAAGATGATATGCAGCGACGAGGTTTGACGCAACCGCTTTTTTTCTGGGCTGTGACCCTGATTCCCCTATTTGGCCCTTTAGTTTACTTGTCTTTGCGTCCCCCTTTGCCTACCCTAGAAACCCAAGTTGTTTAGTTTAATGTTAAGTCTTGCAACAAGACGGCCTAAGCGTTCCCCATCCTGATAAAAGATAAAACTTAATGTTTTTAAGCGTTTTTTAGGAGAACAAGTCGTAATGAACTCAATGTTATTCTTTGCTGCTGGGGTGGCGAATACCGTTAGTTGGAGTCCGAAAGTGGCAATTGTGATGATTGTGGCGAATATTGTCGCGATCGCGATCGGCAAATTCACGATTAAATATCCTAACGTCGGCCCGTCTATGCCCAGTCCCGCTTTATTTGGCGGTTTGAGCTTACCTGCGGTGATTGCGACCACTAGCTTCGGTCACATTCTCGGTGTGGGGGTAATCCTCGGCTTAGCTTACGCTGGCGCTTTATAAGCTTTTTCAGTCATCAGTTAACAGTTATCAGTTTTTAAAAGGCAGTGGTCAGTGGGGAATGATGAATTATGAATGGTCAAATAACCAATAACCAGTAGCCAATAACAAAAATCTTCCCCATTAATGACCGCAGTAGAAATTATTAAACTCGAAGTCAATACCGCAGCCAAACGCCTCGATACTTGGCTTTCGACACAATTACCCGACCTATCGCGATCGCGTTTGCAAAAACTAATCGAACAAGGCCAAGTCCAACTCAACCAAACCCCCTGCTTGGCTAAAAAAACCAATCTCCAACCGGGAGATAAAGTCATTGTCACCTTACCGCCGCCGACTCCCCTCGATTTACCCGCCCAAGCTATACCTCTGGATATCCTCTACGAAGACGAGGACTTGGTGATTATCAACAAACCTGCCCCAATGGTGGTACATCCCGCCCCAGGGCATTCTGAAGGGACGCTGGTGAATGCTTTATTGCATCATTGCGATCGCCTCGCGGGGATTGGGGGAGTCGAGCGTCCGGGGATTGTCCATCGTCTCGATAAAGATACCACAGGGGCGATCGTCGTGGCCAAGACCGATTTTGCCCACCAAGCCCTGCAAAAACAAATTCAGAGTAAAACTGCCCATCGTGAGTATTTAGGCGTAGTCTACGGTCGTCCTAGGGCGGCTGACGGTACAATTTGTCAGCCTGTGGGTCGTCATCCGGGCGATCGCAAGAAAATGGCCATTGTCCCCGTGGAAAAAGGGGGACGGGATGCTGTTACCCATTGGCAACTCCTCGAAGCCTTGGGCAACTATACTCTGATGTGCTACCAACTTGAAACCGGACGCACCCATCAAATCCGCGTCCATTCAGCTTTTCTGGGTCATCCTATTGTCGGCGATTCCGTTTATGGTTCTAATCGCGGTTTGAAAATCAACCTCACCGGACAGGCGTTACACGCTCACAAGTTGCGGTTATATCATCCTCGCACTGAAGCTTTAATCGAAGCGATCGCGCCTCCTCCCCAGGAGTTTAACAAGCTGGTGGAAGTATTGCGGCGGCGAGCTTCTTTCAGTTAACAGTCAACAGTCATCAGTCATCAGTTTTTGGGCAGTAGGCAGCTTTGCTGTGGGCAGTGGGAAGAAATGACCAATTGAGGGATTCTGCTAATAACCAACAACCAACAACCAATAACCAATAACCAATAACCAATAACCAATAACCCAAAAAAACTATAGGGAAGTTACGAACCCACAAATCCAACGAGTCAAAATCCCGAAGCATTTGCAAGGAATGTAACTTCCCCATTAAGCAAGACAACGCTTTATGAACTCAACGTTCTAGCGCTTGCGATAAGGAACAGCATTGAGGTTGATATTCATCGCGGAGACGCGAGGTACAGTCTTCCCTTGGGCGCTAGTGAGGCCGCGAGCCATACCCACAAACATAGAAGGATCGCCAGCTTTGGCTTTCTTCTCTTGGGGGGTAAAGCGACGGACTTCGTTTTGCCACACGATTTGCGGGAAGTTGAGAATGCTACGGTAGTAGGCATCGTAGCGAGGGGATTGGATGTTGAACGGACGTTCCCCTTCTTCACGGCCCGGCAGAATCCGACGGCGTTGGAAAGGTACTTTGTCGTAACCGAAGTTGTCCAAGTATTCATCGCTATTGAACAATTCGTCGATGAAGCCTTGGTAGCCTTTGGTCGCAATCTTAATCGACCAAGCGATTTTTTCCCGTTCGCTGTAAACGTCGCGGCCTAAAATCCGTTGTACGCATTGTTCGACGAAACGGTAATTACTGTTTTTTTCGTAGAAGCTGTTGCGGAACGTTTCAGACAGCGCTAAACCACGGATAAAGTCACGCACGGTAATGGTGTTATTCCGTAGTTGCGATTCTAAGAAGGTTTGGCGATCGCTTTTGAAGGCATAGAAAAACATCTGACGATAAGCGGCATTGATTAGCTCGTCCATCGCAGACGGGGAAAGGACGTTTTCGGTGTTATAGACTTTGGGTTGCTCATCTCCAGGGACTTCATAGCCAGCCACACGCTGGTTTTGAGAGCTAGGAGTGTATTGAAGTAAAGGGATAGCCAACTGAAAGAACCTCCGTATTTTTTTAGGAAATCTTAAAAACTTTAATACACATCATAAAGGAGTGCGGGGCGCAACGTTGCCCAATATTATAAATTCTTACAGAATCATTTGTTTGGCCGGGCTGTTCAAGCTGCGATCGGCTAGTCTGAAGTCGAGCATTCTGTCTTAAAATGCCCTCAGCCACTGTCATGGTCGGGGATTGGCGATCGCATTTTTGCTTAATGTAAATAAATATTTAGCAACATTTGTTTACAATAGAAAAACTCGGCTCACTCGGTTTTAAGACCGGCTATCCCGAAGAAAGTTTTTTGAAGATTCAGTCTTCCCTAAAGGGACAATACACTCAACACCAAGCATTTTCCGGGCGTAGCATAACCTCATAGATTTGTCATGGGAAAATGCACGGAAAAAATCTCTAAATTTCGCCATAATTTCCGTAAATTTTCGAATACAGTCCGACGATCGTGAATTGCACAATAAAAAAGTATTAACAAAATTCTTTTTCATCGGGCGGTCATCTTACAATTAACCCTAATTTCGAGATTCTTTCGACTGATTCTTCATAAGACAAAAGCTCCACAAAAGGATATTTTGTCAGGGCGATCGCCCCGGTCAATTCCATACTCAATCTCGATCCTCGATTAGTTCCTTTCATTTCCCCTTATTGGGTACTTTTCATGGATATTCAATCACACCAATTCATTGTCTTCTTTGATACCGAATCCGCCGCCAAACTCGCTCAAATCGCGACGATTGAAACGTTTTCCCACCATAGTATTATTTTTGAAGAAGGAGAAGTTCCCGATTATTTGTATTTAGTTTTAGAAGGACAAGTTAACTTTAGGAAATGGATTCGCAAACACCATTATCAAATTGTAGCGACGGCACAACCCAATGATTTTTTCGGGGAATTTGGCGTACTTGATGGCCAACCCCGCAGCGCTCAAGCCATTGTCTGTGAAACCGCAACAGTGGCTAAAATTCCGCGAGCCATTTTGATGGAAATTTTAGAAAAAGCCAGTAGTGAAGTGGTTTTAAAACTGTTTAACTATGTGATTCATCGCTTGCGAATTACGACTAAAGATTATGTGCAACAAGTCGCTTACAAAGAAAAAATGGTGTTAGTGGGAGAAATGGTTAATACCATTATCCACGATTTAAAAAGTCCTTTAAGCGGGATTCATCTTTCCAGTGGCATGATTAAAGAACTGCACGACGACGAAGAAACCGCTGAATGGTGCGAACTCATTCAAGAACAAGCCCAACGCATGACCAGTATGGCTGAAGAATTGCTCGAATTTGCCAAAGGTATTCCGAGTTTAAAACGCGATCGCCTCAATATATATTTAGTATTACAGCACTTTCAAAAACTCAACAGTGTGTATTGTACAAATGCAGGGGTTGAACTCAGGGTGGCTTGTCCGGAAACGGTAGAAATTTATGCCGATGAAGCTAAAATTATGCGAGTGGTACAAAACTTAGTTGTCAATGCTGTTGAAGCTTTTGATCGACAGGGAGGAACCATCGAAATTCAAGTAACACCCCGTCCTGAGTGGGTACAGATTACCATTACTGATAACGGGCCCGGTATTCCCGCAGAAATTCGCGAGATGTTCTTTGAATCCTTTGTGACCCACGGAAAAGCCAATGGCACGGGTTTAGGGACTGCGATCGCGAAATCTATTGTAGACGCTCATGGCGGTACATTGTTTTTCCAAACCAGCGAAGATCGAGGGACAACCTTTTTCCTCAACTTACCCTACACCACCGAATCTCAAAACTCGATGATTTTACCCCGACAAATTGCATCTTCACTGCCTCGTCCTTCCTGATGCTGGGGTGTCATCTGGGCTGAATTGATGGCATCATGTTTTCAGGGTGTGGATAGATATTTTAAGCACTTTGGATGCGATCGCTAACTTAACCTCAATATAGGAAATAGGATAAAGTCCAATGGACTTGGATTCACATCAATTTTTATCGTTTTTTGAACCTCCCCAAGCAGCAAAATTGCGCGAAATCGCGATTATCGAAACATTTGGAGATCGCGTTGTTATTTTTGAAGAAGGCGCAGTATCCGACTGCATTTATTTACTGTTAGAAGGGGAAGTTGAATTTCGCAAGCAAATCGGCCCCGACCAGTATCAAACTCTGACAAAAGTCCTTTCCAACGCTTTTTTCGGGGAATTGGGCTTACTCGACAGCAAACCCCGCAGTATGCAAGCTGTGGCTTCAAATATTGCCACCGTCGCTAAAATTCCTGGGGATGGCTTAATGGCAGTCCTCGAACAAACCAAAGGAACCGTCGTGACTCAACTATGTAGCTATATGATTCAACGGTTACGCAGCAACACTGAAGAATACGTCCACCAACTCATTCACAAAGAAAAAATGGTGTTGTATGGGGAAATGCTCAACACTGTCATTCACGACTTCCGCAGTCCCCTCAGCAGCATCAATTTAGCCAGCAGCATTATCAAAGAACAGCATCCCGACCTAGACACGGTAGAATGGTGCGAACTGATTGCGGCACAAACCCAACGTATGACGGCAATGGCCGAAGAATTCCTCGAATTTGCCCGAGGCCATACGGTAATGCACGAACAACCCCTCGATATCGTCATTTTGCTGCAACGCTTGGAAAAACTCAATCGCGTTTTCTGGGGTCAATCTCAGGTTGAGTTAGAAATCGATTGTCCTTCTGGCATTATTATCAGCGCGGACGAAGACAAATTACTGCGGGTGTTGCAAAACCTAACCACCAATGCGGTAGATGCTTTTAAGGGACAAGGAGGACGCATTGAAATTAAAGCAGTAAAGAAAGATCGTCAAGTCGAAATAGCAGTCCGCGATAATGGCCCCGGTATTCCTGAGAGTATTCAAGCCCGTTTATTTGATGCCTTTGTCACCCACGGAAAAGCCAACGGAACGGGTTTAGGAACCGCGATCGCAAAATCTATTATAGAGGCTCACGGCGGCGAAATTGATTTTGTTTCCCATCCCGGTCAAGGTACTTGTTTTTATCTGCGTTTTCCCTTAATGCCTTTTTAGTTGTACATCGCCTTAATTCATATTTTCTTGGCGCGATCGCTTTACAATACAATCAAGCTATCTCCCACAGACTTTGATTGATGACCACTACAGGCATTTCTAAATATGTCACCGCAATCCACTTGAAATTTAAATCGATCCTTTAGGGCTGGAATGCTGACGAGCATTAGCTTTAAGCCGCTTTTTTAACGACGCTTTTAAGGTCAAGTTTCTGACCAAATTTGGAAGGGAAAACCGATCTCGTCAAAAACGAAAAACCAACAACCAATAACAAAAAACCAGTAAACTATCGGGTAAACGCGACCCTTAACTGCTGATAACTGAAAAAATGACTTCTGTGCCAGAACTTTTAAATTATTTACCCCAAAATACCCGAATTGGACTGCAAAAAGCAGACCAAAAATGGACAGCTTTAAAACAAGGCAAAATTCCCATTCCGCAAGTCGTGACTCAAGAACAGAAAGCTTTAGAAACGATAGATTGGGATGTGGTTATTTCTGGCGGTACATTGGGTATATTCCTCGCAACGGCATTGCAGCAGCGAGGCTGGAAAGTCGCGTTAATTGAACGGGGAAAACTGCGAGGACGGGATCAAGAATGGAATATTTCGCGGTCAGAATTAGACGTATTTTGCGAGTTAGACTTGTTGAGTGAAGCGGAATTAGAAAACGCGATCGCGACCGAGTATAATCCCGGTAGAGTTAGTTTCAATCAAGGGAAAGAGATTTGGGTTGAAAATGTACTTAATATCGGCGTTGACCCAGTTTTTCTATTAGAAACGCTCAAGCAAAAATTCTTGGCTGCAAAGGGTAAACTCCTCGAAGAAACTGCATTTCAAGACGCTACAATTCACCCCAATGGCGTAGAAATTACTACCGATAATCAAACCCTCACTACTCGCTTACTCATTGACGCAATGGGCAATTTTTCTCCCATTGCAGCCCAAGCCCGTAACGGTGAAAAACCCGAAGGAGTATGTTTAGTTGTAGGAAGTTGTGCAGAAGGTTATCCTCAAAACAAAACGGGGGATTTAATCGCATCTTTTACCCCGATTGAAAATCAATGTCAGTATTTCTGGGAAGCCTTTCCAGCAAGAGATGGACGCACGACATATTTGTTTACTTATCTCGATGCCCATCCAGACCGTTTCAGTTTAGAATTTTTTATGCAGGAATATCTGCGCTTACTCCCCCAATATCAGGGCGTAAACTTGTCTGAATTAGACTTTAAGCGGTTTCTATTCGGCTTCTTTCCTTCCTACCGTCACAGCCCCTTGAGACTGCCTTGGAATCGACTCTTACCTGTGGGAGACAGTAGCGGCGCACAATCTCCGGTGAGTTTCGGCGGTTTTGGGTCGATGGTGCGTCATCTCAAGCGGTTAACTCAGGGGATTGAAGAAGCCCTGAAAACGGATAGTTTGCATCGCGAAGATTTGGCGTTGTTGCAACCTTATCAGCCTAATATTTCTGTGACTTGGTTGTTTCAGCGTACCATGAGTGTAGAGTGCGATCGCGCTGTTCCCCCGAATCAAATTAATGATTTGATGAATGGGGTTTTCGCAGTGATGGAGGATTTGGGGGATGAGGTGTTAAAGCCATTTTTGCAGGATGTGATTCAGTTTGGTCCCCTTGCCAAAACCCTACCCCGCGTCAATCCGAAGTTAGTATTACCGATTCTGCCCCAAGTGGGGATTCCCTTATTGTTAGATTGGCTGAAGCATTATCTGAGTTTGGGGGTTTATAGCGGTTTGTATCCGGTGGGAAAAAATTTGGCTGCGATCGCATCTCGTTTGCCATCTAAACAACAATATTACTACCATCGCTGGCTAGAGGCATGGAAATATGGCGCAGGCTATGATTACGATTAACATCAAAGAAAGTTGTCATATTGACTTTCAACATGAATCATTTATCCGCAAGACAAAACTTTCAAGCCGAAATTAGTCAACCCGACGATAAGATAAACTTAGGTAAAGCTGCCCTTTTTATCGCACAAACGGAATATCCCAATTTAGACATTGAGGGCTATTTAACGACTTTAGCAGAAATGGCGGATCGAGTCCGCAATCGCCTTCCCGAAAGTCGTTATCCTTTAAAAGTGGTGCAAAACATCAACAGTTATTTATACGAAGAATTAGGATTTTCTGGCAACAAAAATAATTATTACGATCCGCGCAATAGTTTTCTCAATGATGTCCTTGAGCGCCGTATTGGTCTGCCAATTACTTTATCATTAGTTTACCTAGAAATTGCCCAACATCTCGATTTTCCCATGGTGGGAATTGGGATGCCAGGACACTTTTTAATTCGCCCTCAATTTGAAGATGTCGGCATTTTTGTGGATGCCTTTAATCAAGGGGAATTGTTATTTCCCCAAGACTGTGAAGACATTTTAAGCCGTATTTATCAACGCCCGGTCACAATTAAAGCAGAATTTTTACAGCCGATCGATCGGCATTCTTTTTTAGCCAGAATGCTCAACAATCTCAAAGGGATTTATTTGAATCAAAGTCAATTTGAAAAAGCCTTAGAAATCATTGAATGGCTGTTATTATTATTTCCTGATGCGCCTCACGAAAGACGCGATCGCGGGCTGATTTCTTATCAATTAGGTAATTTCAACCAAGCCGTACAAGACCTCAGATTTTATCTGAATGCTTTACCCCAAGCCCCTGATGCCCCCACCCTGCAACAACTCCTCTTGCAAGTGCAAATTGCCTTAAATCGAGATTGAAACCTGTTGAGTTGGTTTTGCTAAGTCGGTAAAGCCAAACAATCCTCTGGGAACCAGTAAAGATAAATTTGCGTGTTGGGTTGGGGAATACTGCTCGGTTTCGGCTGCATCACCATCACGCGATCGCCCCCGGTTAACGCCACCACATACTGCACATGGGTTCCCAAATACATAACGTGCTGTAAGCGTCCCTCAAAGCAATTGTACGGGCGATCGCAAGGCTCCAGGCTAATTTGGATATTTTCCGGTCGGACGCTGACAGTGACCGTTTTCGCACCGGGAGGTGAGGTAGAAGCCACAACCAGAGACAAGCCGCGATCGCTCACCACTCGAATCATCTCATTATCTTGTGACGCAACCTGACCCGTAAACAAATTCGTATCGCCAATAAAATCAGCGACAAACGCCGTTTGAGGACGCTCGTAAATTTCCTTCGGAGTCCCCACCTGTTCGATCGACCCCGATCGCAACACCGCAATCCGATCCGAGAGGGACAAAGCCTCCTCTTGGTCGTGAGTTACCATTACAAACGTCAAACCTAGCTCTTGGTGCAAGCGAGACAACTCCACCTGCATTTCCTTGCGTAACTTCAAATCCAACGCCCCCAACGGCTCATCCAGCAGCAACACCGAAGGGCGATTAATCAAAGCCCTGGCTAACGCCACCCGTTGACGCTGACCCCCTGAAAGCTGGTGAGGATAGCGATTGGCCATCGCCGACAACTGCACGCTCGCGATCGCCCCTTGGACTCTTTGCTCAATTTCCGCTTTCGGTAGCCGTTGAATTTTCAAGCCAAACGCAATATTATCAGCAACCGTAAGATGATTAAACAAAGCATAACTTTGAAACACCGTATTCACAGGACGACGATAAGGCGGCACATCATTCACGCATTGCTGCTGAATTCGCACTTCCCCCGAAGACGGCCGTTCAAACCCTGCAATTGTTCGTAAAATCGTCGTTTTGCCACATCCTGAAGGCCCTAAAATACTAAAAAACTCGCCTTTGCGAATGGCTAAATTTACCCCCTTAACCGCAGGTTCACCATCAAACACTTTTACCAATTGGTGTAGCTCAACATCGCACAGAGTCGTATCTGCCGCAATGGAGCGAGAATCAGACGTAACAATTTGAGCCATAGCGTTTCGGAGTCGATCGCCTCCATCAAATATCCGGGTTTATTTGTTATTTTAGTTGACAGTGAAAATCATTCCTTTGCCTCCTCCCCCAACTCAGGTGTTTTTTGCTTCCCGAAAACCCCACCCATCCCATCCTGAAATCTTAAATGAGTTCAAGTACGACAAAGCAGAGAGCAACAAATGTTGAAGACGACACTGAATAAGTAATAATACTTGGAGTAGGATTTGTCCCATCCAATCCAAGCCTTTGCCCTGTCTCAACCCCAAGAACCACCTGAAAAAGCCGTGGTAATATCCATCCCTTAAAGACCCATCCTTACTGATTCATTTTGACCGATGACGCGAGTTGCCCCTATCCGCCAAGTTAATCCCATTTCCAAAGTCAGTCGCAAACAAAGCCAGCGTGACATTGGGGGTTGGTATCGAGCCTTCTCTATCATGGCTCTGCTTTCCATTTTCCTTTTAGGAGGAGTTGGCTCGCGTTTGGCCTATCTGCAAGTGTATCAAGGCGCAGCCAATCGCCAGTTAGCCGATAATAATCGCATTCGGATCGTCCCCAAACAGCCCGTGCGCGGCACGATTTTTGACCGCAAAGGGAAAATCCTTGCCAGCAGTCGCTTGTCCCATTCCGTGTTTATCTGGCCCCTAGCCCAAACCAAAGACACCTGGCCCGCAACTGTCAAGCGTCTCGCCAAAATCTTAAATGTTCCCGAATCCGCCATCCGGGAACCGGTCGAACGAGCGGGCTACGATTCACCCACCCTCATCCGCGTGGCTCGCGACCTAACAGCGGCTGAAATCACCGCCATTGAAGAATATAGCAGTCTACTCGACGGCGTGGAAGTCGATATCGAACACCTGCGGGATTATCCCAACAAAAAACTCGCTGCCCACATTCTCGGCTATACCGGGGAATTAAACGCCGAAGAACTCGAAAAACGGCGGGTTGAAGGCTATCGTTTGGGAGATATTGTCGGTCAAATGGGGGTCGAACAAGCCTTTGAACCGCGACTGCGGGGAGAATGGGGAGGACAACAGGTAGAAGTGAACGGAAAAGGTCAAGTTTTGCGGGTTTTGGGTCAAAAAGAAGCCAAAGCCGGAAAAGATGTCACCCTCACCATTGATGCCGAGTTACAAAAGGTAGCAGAAGCAACTCTCGGTACGCGCAAAGGGGCAATTGTGGCGATCGATCCCCGCGACGGCTCGGTTTTAGCCATGGCTAGTTACCCCACCTTCGACCCGAATATCTTTTCGAGTCGCATCACCTCAGAAATGTGGCAAGAGTTACAAGGAGAAGGCAATCCTTTTGTGAATCGGGCATTACGCGGCTTTCCTCCTGCTTCGACATTTAAAATTGTGACGGCAGCAGCGGGGATGGAAACCGGGGAATTTCCCCCCAATACGGTGTTGAATACTTCTGCTTATCTCACGGTGGGCGGTACTCGCTTCGGGGAATGGAATCGTACGGGCTTCGGGCCGATGGGCTATGTACGGGCGATGGCTTGGAGTAGCAATACGTTCTTTGGTCAAATTGGTCGCGGTATTGGCGGGCCGAGTTTGATTGATTGGTCGCGGCGTTTTGGGTTTGGCTCGAAAACCGGGATTGAATTAAGTTCGGAAGTGTCGGGTTTGATTGCTGATGATGCTTGGAAACAGGAAAACTATAACTGGGGATGGACAGCTGGAGATACGATTAATATGTCCATTGGTCAGGGCTTTACCCAAGCCACGCCGTTACAAGTGGCGGTGATGTTCGCGGTTCCAGCTAATGGTGGCTATCGCGTCAAGCCCCATTTATTACAAGAAGAGGGGAAAGACCATACGAACTACAGAGAATCGCTGGATCTTCAGCCTTCAACGGTCACGACGTTACAACAAGGACTGCGAGAGGTTGTTACGGCGGGAACGGGACAGGCGTTGGCTGGATTACCCGCAGCCGGAAAAAGCGGTACGGCAGAAGCCCCTCCGGGCAAAGCTCATGCTTGGTTTGGGGCTTATGCGCCTTATGACAACCCGGAAATTGTGGTAGTGGCTTTTGCCGAACATTCTGGCGGCGGTGGCGGTTCTTTGGCAGGGCCGATGGTCGCGGAGGTGCTGAAGGCTTATTTTAATCAAAAGTAGTCTTTTGTTATGGGTTGTTGGTTATGGGTTGTTTGTTATCTCCAATCGCAAAGCCGAAGACCCTCAGTTAGACTGACGGGATGAATTTTGGCCAACAAACAAACCTATCGCAGCGCGTTCCCTAGCTGATTAAAAATCAGCGGGGTCGCTGCTCAT
>JBKHDX010000053.1:0-24743 GCA_046541115.1 Spirulinaceae cyanobacterium
CGCTAGGACGTTCAGCTTTAAGAAAAGCTTGCCTTGATGCGGCTTGGGGTTCATTCCTAAACATACTGAGTCATGTTTGTTGGAAAAGAGGAGTTTATTTTGCCAAGGTAAATGCAAACGGGACAAGTCAGATTTGTCCTAATTGCGGTACGAATTGTGGCAAGAAAAAGCTATCTGAGCGAGTTCATCATTGTCAGAATTGCGGCTACACGACGGACAGGGATGTGGCTGCGGCTCAAGTGGTGAAAGAAAGAGGATTAAATGCGGTCGGGCAGACCGTATCAACGCTCGTCGAGGGTAAAGATAAGGGGCTGTGTCCGCCACCGACGGGCGGACTTTATACGCCCCGTATCGGGGTTGGAGTCCATACTCCTTCTAGAATCTCCCTATGACGCGAGAATCCCCGACCGTTTACGGCGGGGAGTTGTCAAGCGAATTTGATGCCGTTAAACGAATCCAATAGACAAGGCAAATTATGGGGATTGGGTGGGGAAACCCCACCCCTACAACAAATAACAAACAACCAATAACAACTACTGACGACTCCCAAACGCCCAGCGATTCAACCGAGAATTAGGGGCAGCGAGGCGCAAAATCCAATCGAGTAAGCCAGGGGCTAAACGCTGACACCACACCGCCAGATGGCTTTGCCAACCGACCAAAATTTCCGATGAACCGCGATTTAGCCCCTTAATCAAAGATTTAGCCACCGTTTCGGCGGTGACAGGCATTACGCCGCGAAATAGCTGCAAGCGTCGTGCCATATCGGTATCGGTGAGGGTCGGGAGTAACGCCACAACACGGATGTTGTGCTTGGCTAATTCCCCCCGCAACGCCTGAGTAAAGCCCAGAATCGCGAATTTGGTCGCGGAATAGGTGGACATGGTGGGGGCGGCAATTTTACCCATTAAGCTGGACACATTGACGATAACACCCTCTTGACGGGCTGCCATGCGACGGGCAACAGAACGGGTGATTGCATACATCCCCATAAAGTTGAGGGCCACTTCATCCTGTACTTGGGGCAGTTTGGATTGCAAAAAGGGAGTTTGGTGGGCGACTCCGGCACAATTAATGAGAAGATGAAAGGGCCCGCGATCGCGCCACGCTTGAGCAATGGCAATCTGAATTGCTGCCGGGTCGGTCAGGTCAACGGCGAGGGTAACTGCTTCTACCCCCAATGCTCGCACTTCTTGGGCGACAGCGGCCAACTGAACGCGATCGCGAGCGACTAATAATAAACGTTTTACCCCATTTCGGGCTAATTCGATGGCGATCGCGCGGCCAATTCCCCGCGAAGCCCCCGTGACGAGAGCAATTTTTCCTTGTAATTTCATTGTAAAAAACCTCCTGTTTTCGGGAGTAGGATGGCGTTGCTTTACCGCGCAACTGCCTCCAACTCGCAGATTTAGAGTTGACAATTCGGTATCGGTGACGAGTGGCATTTGTTGAGAAAACCCCAACACCGACTGCCAAAACCAGCAGTCACTCGTTCTAGGACAATACGGAACTCAAAGCCATAGTTGTTTCTCCCAATTTGAAAACGAATAAGAACGAGGGACATACAAAACCTAGCAAGTTAGTCAAGGGAGTGGCAACATTTTTTAATAAAAAACAGTTAATATTTCGTTACATATAAACTCAGAATCGCCAAAACCCACACCGAATAAAGGTTTTAATCTAACTCTCGCCGTCCTTCTAGCGCTCGGGCCAAAGTCACCTCATCGGCATATTCTAGATCGCCTCCCATGGGCAAACCAAAGGCAATCCGCGTCACCTTCGCAAACGGTTTGAGCAACTGACCCAAATACAAAGTCGTTGTCTCCCCCTCTACACTGGGGCCAATGGCTAAAATGACCTCGCGCACCTCTGGGGTACTGGCACGGCGCACCAAAGGCTGAATGTGCAACTGTTCCGGGCCGATACCATCCATCGGTGAAATCACGCCCCCCAGGACGTGATATTTGCCGTCATATTCCCGCGTCTTCTCTAACGCAATGACATCGCGAGAATCGGACACGACACAAATTGTACTGCTGTCGCGATCGCGATTGCGACAAATTTCGCAGGTAGGTTGGGCCGACAAATGAAAACAGGTCTGACAAAAGCCCACTTGCTTTTTCGCGTCGATTAGGGCTTGAGCAAGACCTTGGACTTCATCTTCCGAGCGCTTGAGAATGTGTAATGCGAGGCGTTGGGCGGTTTTCGGGCCGACACCAGGAAGTTTTTGTAGTTGCTCGATCAATCGAGCCAAGGGAGGCGTGTAAACCGTAGGACAAGGACTCCAAAATCTGCTGCTTCTCTATGATAGAGGGTTTTGTCGCGATTTTGACGAAATCTGCATCCCCTGTCTGTCGGGTTAGATTTTCTCTTTTTTACAACAGTCTTGTCTCTTTCTGTTTGACCTTGACTCCCATTTTTCCTGGTTTATCTTCCCCAATCCTGAAAAACAGTTTAATCCTAGATGATATCTGAGAAAACATTATTAATTCAATGCTTTTTTCGGCAAAATGAGTTATCTTTAAAGCTAATCTGGGTGTATTCAACCAATCATTCACCATTTTAGTAAAAAGGCTAATTTATGCAGCATCAAAAATGGTTTACTCTCGGCATCAGTACCGCGATCGCCAGTGCAGTTGCATCAGTTGTTTTATTCTCCAATAAACCCGCCAGCATCATTGCAGCGAGTACATTAGGCGCATTGGGTGGCGTTTTTATGACCCAATCTCAGCACAGGCAATCCTCTCGACTCGAAAGGCTTACTCTAGCCCAAGAAGACTTGGCTAAAACCGTGACCCAACTCACAATCTTACTCGATCGAAATTATCAAAACCTCGCCAAATTACAACAAAAAATCGAGCATTCTAACAACCAACTTTCTGAAAACTCGCAATTAAATTCCTCATCCTTAGAAACCCTACTGAAACACAATAATAGCGAGATCGCCAACTTACAACTAAAAATTAAAAATTTAGAAACTCGTCCTAAATCCAGTAAAAATGTTGCCGTTCTTTATGATATTGAAAACTTGATTAAAGGCTACAGCTTTTCTCGAAAAATGCTGGCTAAACTTTCCCTTAAAAAAATTCTCAATACCATCGAAAAAAGCGAAATAATCGATACCATTGCTATTCAACAAGCCTATGCAAATTGGAGTGATGCTCGTCTCAAATTGATGCGAACCGAACTCAATGAATTGGGAATTGAACCCGTACAAGTCTTTGGTTTTTCCCAAGAACCGATTAAAAATGCAGCCGATATTCAATTAGTCATTGATGCGATTGACTTGGCTTATTTACGGACTTCGATTGATATTTTCGTGATTGTTTCTGGGGATGGGGGTTTTGCAGCCCTGGCTAAAAAACTGCATGAATATGGCAAAATTGTGATTGGTTGTGCCTATCAAAACTCCACCAGTAAAACCTTTCGTTCGGTATGCGATGACTTCATTTGGATTCAAGACCCCGAAACTGAACTTAAATCTAAACCAGAATCAAAGCAGAAATCGATACCGAAAAAAAAGAAAGGACTCGATATTTACAATACTCGCTTAGTCACAGAAATTGAAACATCGACAGAGACTAATAATCCTGAAATCTTCTTAGGAAAAACCAAAGAAATTATTAATTGGTATGCTCAAGATGAAGATGCACGTCAACAATTGCTTGATAAAGGTATTTCTTTGTCTACAATTCAAGTCGCTATTAAACGTCTTATTCCCAATCTCAAAATTTTGCATTTTGGCTTTGTAAAATTTATCGAGTATATTCAATATGCTTGCCGAGATACTCCGATTTGTGTGGTTCGTCTCCAGCCCTCTAGTAACGTTTTAATCCTACGAGAATCTCCAGTTGAAAATGCTATTTTTCTGCCCGATCTTGAAGTTCGAGAAATTCAATCTATAGATACTTATCGCGCAATATTAGCCACAGGAATCCCTATCTTTCGACTTCCGGAAATGTCTGAACTGCACGCGATCGCGACTTGGATAGTCCAAAACCCCCTTCAACAGCAACTCCTCGGAACTGCCATTCAAAACGTCTTTACCGGCTTAAATCAAACAATCTCAGAAGAAGCAATCAAACAAACTTTACTCGGTTTTGTGTCGGCTAATATCTTGATCGGTGAATCCGAACAAAGCCGACTTTCTGAAAAAAGACTTTCTCTTTCTTCTCAATCAGTTGAAGATATATTTACAGTTTTAAGACAAGCGTTAAGTCAAAAAATAATAGCTAGTTTAGCGGCTGTTGACTTAGAGATAGACTCTGACATATTTGCTCAAATCGTACCTAATCCTGGGACAAAATTTTCCGATCTCAACAAAAAACAGGAAGAATAAAAACATTAGATAACTGACCAAACCTGAATAAATCCTGTTTCGCAAAGACTGACTAAATTCATTCCATCTATACTAAATCGTACCTTATTAATTGTTGTATCTCCTCGCTGTAATTCTCCAATTTCTTCTCCTGAAGCCAGCGACCAAAGCTTAATCGTTCCATCACTACTACTACTCGCTGCGGTTGTTCCATCGGGGGAAATAGTTACTGATAAAACTGCATCTGTATGACCGATCAAAGGGGTTTGTTGTTTCCCGGTTTGCGTATTAATACATTTAATGGTTTTATTCTCACAAGCTGCATAGAGAATACGATTATTTGGACTATAAGCAAGATCGTAAATGGGACTCGCTAAAAGATAATCTTTGATGAGTTCTCCGCTTTCGATATTCCAAATCTTAGCTGTTCCGATGGCACTCCCACTCGCAAAAGTTATCCCATCTGGACTAAACGCGATCGCATTCACTTGTCCCCAATGTCCGGTTAAGGTTTTGAGGGTTTCTCCTGTTTCTGTATCTGATACTTTGACTTTATTATCTTTCCCACCACTTGCAAATTTTGTTCCATCTCGACTAAATGCAACTGTACAAATCTCTTGAGAATGCTTCTCTAAATTGTGTATAATTTCTTCTGTCTCTATATCCCAAATTTTAATAACTTTATCAGAACCACCCGAAGCTAAAAGTCGCGAATCTGGACTAAAATCTAAAGCTGAAATGTGATACTCATGTCCCGATAAAGTTTTTATCTCTTGGTGGTTTTGCAGATTCCAAGTCTTGATTTTATAGTCGTTGGTATCACTCGCAAATATTTCGTTATTAGGTGCGATCGCGAGGGCTGTTCCGCTAGAATCGCTGTTAAATTGATAAAGTAGTCTCCATTGGGTTTCTAGGGTTACAGGTTGTGCTGGATTGAGTTGTGTTGCGAGTTGATTGATATTCTCTTGGATTATATCTATATCTCCTGAGTTAGATTGATTCTCTAGATTTGCGATCGCATCTCGTAGTCGAGTGATTTCTCCTAGACTGTCTACAGATTGATTGACTTGAGTTTGTATGCGATTGATGTCTTCTCGAATTGTCTGGAAGACTTCGGAATAGGATTGGTTTTCTAGATTTGCGATCGCATCTCGTAATCCTAGTAGTTGATTCCGTAGAGTTGATATTTCCATACGAAATATCTCCAAATCTCCTGAGTTAGATTGATTCTCCAGACTCGCGACCGCATCTTGTAATTGAGTTAAATTTCCTGGGGTTTCGAGGGAATTAAAACGACTGTGAATTTGTTGAATTTGAGTTGCAACTTGAGTTTTAAGTTGTTTATTTTTTTGATTGACTTTCGCGATCGCATTCCGCACTTCAGATTGTTGATTTTCGAGAGATGAAATCGCAGCTTCTAAGGATACTAAATCTTCCGGTTGAAACCGACGATCGGATTGAGCTTGTAGAGAAGCAACTCGACTAGAAAGCTGTTGTAATTGGTCGTAAACTGGCGTTAGGTCGGAGTTAAGCGGTAAAGAAACTTCATTTTCAGTAATTTTTTGCAAACGGTGTTCAAAATGGCCAATCGTCGCTCGTAGTGCTTCCGTTTGCTGGAATAATTTGAGATAATCATTATTGCGCTGTTCGATTTGGGCGATCGCGGCCCCGAAAGTTTGGGTTTGTTGGGTGCTGCTGTCTTGAATTTGAGCGTGTAACGCTTGCAGATTCGTAATGTTTTGGTGAATATCTGGAAATTGAGCGATTAATTCGCTATGTTCTTGGAATTTAGCCTCTAAGCTAACCAAAGCTTGACTTAAAGCTGTAAAGCGACCGGGAATATCCGTCAAGTCCTGGAAATTTTGCTGGAGTGTCGCGATCGCGGCTTGCAATGTTTCCCCTTGTTGGGCCAGGGTTCGGTTTTCGCTTTGTAGCGTTGCAATTTGACCCTGGAATGGGCCTAAATCGGGAATTTGGTTGATTTTAGCTCGAACCCCCCCGACTTCAGTTTCGAGGCGATTTATAGCTGTTTGGAGTGCTTGGCGAACCTCTTGGGATTCTTGATGGTTTTGCGGTCGTTCTTTTTGGAATTGCGCTAATTTTCCGATTATTTCGTTGATTTTGCCGTTTTGTTGCTGTAATTGCAACTTTAGCTCCGAAACTGCCCGATTGAATTGCTGTTGCAAAGCTTGGCGATCGCGGAGGTTTTCTGTTTGTGCTTGACGGGCTTGCCATAAATTTAACCCCATAGCAATTAAAGCCGGAAGCAACACGGCAAACAACGGTTGAATCGCGATCGCGGCCAATAATGCTAAAACCGAAGCAATCCAAAAAGCAAATTGAGCTAAATTTAGCCAATTTCGAGGCTGACGAGCTTGATTGGGGGATTGTGTCATTATTCCGCTTCTTTTTTCCCTGCTGACGAATTGACCGTAACCGAGATAACTGACCCTTTTACACGAGGTTACTGAAAAATCCCAATATCCGAGAAGATGCAGTTTCCTGATATTTTGACAGCAAATCCATGAGTCGCCGTCAAAATGATTTGGCAAAAGCCGCCAAATGTAACAAAATGCAAAGTATAATAGCCTGAGAATCCTGTTAAGCAAACATTAAGGAACTTATAGAGAAGCGTTGCTATGCGAGTTGCGATCGCCGGAGCCGGATTAGCTGGACTGTCTTGTGCCAAATATCTCACCGATGCGGGACATACCCCCATTGTCCTCGAACGTCGCGATGTTTTAGGCGGTAAAATTGCCGCTTGGAAAGACAAAGATGGAGATTGGTACGAAACCGGACTACATATCTTTTTTGGAGCGTACCCGAATATGCTCCAGTTATTCAAAGAATTAGGAATCGAAGATCGGTTGCAGTGGAAAGAACACAGCATGATCTTCAACCGACCCGAAAAACCAGGAACTTACTCTCGCTTCGATTTTCCCGATATTCCTGCCCCTGTCAATGGTGTAACGGCAATTTTGCGGAATAACGATATGTTGACCTGGCCCGAAAAAATCCGTTTTGGCTTAGGGCTAGTACCAGCCATGTTGCGGGGTCAGTCCTACGTTGAAGCAATGGATCGGTATTCTTGGTCGGAGTGGATGAAAAAACAGAATATTCCGCCGAGAATTGAAACAGAAGTCTTTATTGCCATGTCAAAGGCCTTAAACTTCATCAATCCTGACGAAATCTCCGCGACAATCTTGTTAACCGCCTTAAATCGCTTTTTACAAGAGAAAAATGGCTCAAAAATGGCCTTTCTCGACGGATCGCCCACCGAGCGCTTGTGCGAACCTTTAGTCGAATATATCGAAAAAGGCGGCGGTGAAGTCCGACTCAACGCCCCCCTCAAAGAAATTGTCCTCAACGAAGATGGCTCCGTCAAACACTTTTTGATTCGCGGCCTCAACGGCGCAGAAGACGAAATCCTCGAAGCCGATTTGTATCTCTCAGCCATGCCTGTAGACCCCTTGAAGCTGATGTTGCCGCAGCCTTGGCGTGAAATACCATTCTTCGAGAAACTCAAAGGATTAGAGGGGGTTCCGGTCATCAACCTGCATTTGTGGTTTGACCGCAAACTCACCGATATTGACCATTTGCTCTTTTCGCGATCGCCCCTCCTCAGCGTGTATGCCGACATGAGCAACACCTGTAAAGAATATGCCAACCCCGATCGCTCCATGTTAGAACTCGTCCTGGCCCCGGCTAAAGACTGGATTGGCAAATCCGACGAAGCCATTATTGACGCGACGATGGAAGAACTTTATAAACTCTTTCCGCAGCATTTTAGTGGCGAAAATCCCGCAAAACTGCTTAAATATCATGTCGTGAAGACACCGCGATCGGTGTACAAAGCCGTACCCGGTTGTCAGTCTTATCGTCCTTCCCAAAAAACACCAATTTCTAATTTTTATTTGTGTGGGGATTACACTATGCAAAAATACTTAGGAAGTATGGAAGGGGCGGTACTCTCTGGCAAACTGGCCGCAAAAACGATCGCTACCGATTGTCAGAGCGATCGCTCCTCCGATGCAGATGCGGTATCACTCGAACCCTCTGTGGTATAAACTTTCATCGTTCTCCGTCATTAGACCGCGAAATCTCTAGAAGTTTGCTTCGACGAAGTTAACATCTAATGAGACAATGACTAATGGCTAATGGCTGCGGACGATGGGGTGACGCGATCGCGTCCAACTCTAAGCAGACCTCAATTAGCCTCGCTGAATGCTGCAACTGCCCGAACGCCAAAGTATGAAAACCCTAGCCTCTCCCACCGAGGCTTATGAATACTGCCGTCAGGTGACGGCAAAATACTCGAAAACTTTTTACTTGGGGACTCTCTTGATGCCCAGGTCAAAACGTCAAGCAATCTGGGCAATTTATGACTGGTGTCGGCGGACAGATGAATTAGTCGATGGCCCCCAAGCCCAGTTCACCACCCCAGAAACCCTCGATCGCTGGGAAGACCAACTCGAAGCCGTATTCGCCGGTCAACCCACCGATAATCCCGATGTCGCCCTCGTCGATACCATTGAACGCTACCCGATTGGCATCCAGCCCTTTCGGGACATGATCGAGGGCCAGCGTATGGACTTGTATCGCAGTCGCTATCAAACCTTCGAGGACTTAGAGTTGTACTGCTATCGCGTCGCGGGAACCGTGGGCTTGATGACCAGTCCGGTTTTAGGCTACAACCCCAAAACCACCTCTCCCCCTTGGTCGAACACAGAAATTAATGTCAAACCCACCGAAGAAGCGATCGCCCTGGGGATTGCCAATCAACTCACCAATATTTTGCGAGATGTAGGCGAAGATGCCCAAAGAGGACGGATTTACCTCCCCTTAGAAGACCTTGCTTTGTTTAACTACACCGAAGAAGACCTTTTCAACGGCGTAGTAGACGAGCGTTGGCGCGAAATCATGCGCTTTGAAATTCAACGGGCCCGCAAATTTTATCAAGCGGCAGAACGAGGCATTCGCGGCCTCAACCCCGATGCACGCTGGCCGGTTTGGTCGGCGTTGATGCTGTATCAAGGCATTCTCGATGTGATTGAACGCAACGACTACGATGTGTTTAATAAACGGGCATTTGTGCCGAAAATCGAGAAATTATGCTATTTGCCCGTGGCTTGGTTGCGATCGCAAGCGCTTTAGTTCAGTTATCGCCTCATCAGTCAACAGTGATTTTTTTGCCCAAGCAGAGCATTTTTTGCCAAGATTGACTGTTTTTTGGTTATGGGTTGCAGAATCCCCTAATTGGGAATTAGTCATTTCCTCCCCCTCTTCCCCATCGGGGTGCAGACACAGGAGTATCATAAAGAAATGCCTATCTGCGCTTACAGATTGGCATTTCGTGAATATGAGCAAAAAGACTATATCCTCTTGCTTTATATTTCTTGTTCCTCCTCAAATCCGTCTCATGGAAAAATTAATTAAAGGTCTGCGCGAGTTCCAATCCACTTACTACAGCACCCACCAAGAACTATTTGCCCAACTTGCCCACGGCCAAAAGCCGCGAGTTTTATTCATTACCTGTTCGGATTCTCGCGTTGACCCCAACTTGATTACCAACGCCCAAATCGGGGAACTGTTTGTCATTCGCAATGCCGGGAACATGATCCCCCCTTATGGAGCCACCAACGGCGGTGAAGGCGCGGCTTTAGAATACGCTCTACAAGCCCTCGGTATTGACCAAATTATCGTTTGCGGACACTCGAATTGCGGCGCGATGAAGGGCTTGCTCAAGCTCAATGAACTCGAAGAAAAAATGCCCTTGGTCTACGAATGGCTGCTGCAAGCCGAAGCCACTCGTCGCTTGATCAAAGAAAACTACTCGACGATTACCGGGGACAAACTTCTAGAAATCACCATCGCCGAAAACGTTTTAACCCAAATCGAAAATTTACGCACTTACCCCATTGTGCATTCCCGCATTCGCCAAGGGAAACTTACACTTCATGCTTGGGTCTATAACATTGAGTCGGGGGGCGTTTATGCCTATGACCCCATTCGCCACGGCTACGTTGCGCCAGCGAGTCCTTTAGAAGCCGTAGACCCCGAAGAACTCATCCACCCCGAACAGGAACACGCTCGCTGGTTGTCGGCGGCACAGTGCGAGCGGATTTATCGCGGGTCTTATTCTTAGAATTTCGACACACTGATGCAAAAATTATTGAGCGCCAGTTTAATCAGTTTTTTGTTTTGGGGTCAACCGGAAACGGTGGTAAAACCCGTTCAAGTCTTGAAATGGCAGGATACCGCCTTTTTTCAACTGCCCAGGGAACCGAATCCCACCGCCGAGCAAGCGGTTGAAGATTATCTCCAGGCTTTGGCAGCCAGGGGCTTTAATCCGCAACGTCAGGGAATTTGGCTCCAGTCGGACTTAACGCGCTTGGCGGTACGCAATGGCGATTTACCTTTGTCGGCGGCTTCCTTGACGAAAATTGCCACCACAATAGCTGCGTTGCAGCAGTGGGAGTTGGATTTTCAATTTGAAACCCAGTTTTACAGCACCGGGAATATTGAAGACGGGGTGTTGCAAGGGGATTTGATTGTCGTGGGGGAAGGGGACCCAATTTTTGTGTGGGAAGAAGCGATCGCGGTGGGAAATGCCCTTAATGAGTTAGGGATTCGTAAAATAACCGGAAATTTAATCGTTTCCGATCGGTTTTTTATGAATTTTAACCCCGATCCGGCTTTGGGGGGCGATCGCCTCAAAGCCGGAATTAATCGCAATCTCTGGTCGGGGGAAGTCAAATCTGCCCACAGCCAACTCACTCCCGGTACGCCACAACCGCAAGTGGAGTTATTGGGCCGCGTGGTGGTGCAAGAAAATCCCGCCACGGAAGGCCGCTTATTACTGCGCCACCAATCCCTCACCCTGCGCCAAATTATTAAACAAATGAACATCTACAGCAATAACACTATTGCTGAAGTTCTCGCCCAAGCTTTGGGAGGCGGTGAAGCGGTGGCTAAAATGGCCGCAGAAGTGGCAGAAGTTCCCCCTGACCAAATCCAACTGATCAACGGGTCGGGTTTAGGAGTCCAAAATCGCATTTCACCCCAAGCAGCTACGGCTATGTTAATTGCCCTAGAGCGACAGTTAGCGGGCAATCCTACCGGGGTTGAGGATTTATTTCCAGTGGCGGGTCGCGATAACTTGGGAACCATGCGCGATCGCAATCTCCCTCCCAACACGGCGATGAAAACCGGAACCCTCGCCCGCGTTAGCGCTCTGGCTGGCATTTTACCGACAAAAGAATACGGTTGGGTGTGGTTTACTATCATCAACGAAGGGGGCGATATCGTCGAGTTACGCGCCCAACAAGACCGTTTATTACAAAATCTCTCCCAAGCCTGGGGCGTGGCTTCTCTCCCTGCTGCTGAGGACGATAATGGCACGTTTGGCGACCCTAGCCGCATTTCTAGGGTAGGGAATGGTATTGCGATTCAACAGGATGATTAGGTTTCCCAAAACATAACACTTGTTATGGCGAACATAACAAGTGTTATGGTTATCACGATAATTCCAGGGCTACTAAAAGCCTCGACCCAATAGGCGCGAGGTCGTTTACGATTAAGTTCCAAGCAGTGACTTGAGATTGAGGAAATCTGGCTTTTGCCCTCACCCCAAACCCCTCTCCCCAATAGGGCGAGGGGCTTTATGTTGAGTCGTTGTCTCAACCCATTGCTACAATAAACCCATGAACTGACGAGCAAGGGGGGAATGATGACACAAGCGACTCAGGGCATTCGCTGGACAATTCACGACTTGGAAGTGTTACCCCAAAGTGAAGGCACTCGCTCTGAAATTATTGCCGGGGAGTTGTTTATGACTCGCGCCCCTCATTATCGTCATCAGCAAGTGATTGGCAAAGTATTTCGACAACTCGATCTTTGGTCGGAAAATACCGGACTGGGAGTGGCAATTATTACGCCTGGGGTGATTTTTGCGGATGCAGACAGCGTGATTCCCGATGTGGTTTGGGTTAGCTACGATCGCTTGGCGCAAATTGAAGACGAAGCGGGACATCTGACCGATGCGCCAGAATTGGTGGTTGAGGTGTTGTCTCCTGGGGTACAAAATCAACGAAGGGATCGCGAGGCGAAACTGAAGCTTTATTCGATTCAAGGGGTGAGGGAATATTGGCTGTGCGATCGCGCGATCGCTCAAGTAGAAGTTTATCGTCGCCAAAATGCCCAGCTTCAACTCACCGCGACTCTGTATCCCGACGACGAAATTACCTCTCCACTTTTACCTGGTTTTGCTGGTGCGGTGCGATCGTTTTTCCCGTGGCTACAATAAACTTAGTCGCTCGCAGGGGGAATTTATGACACAAGCGACCCAGGGCATTCGCTGGACAATTCACGACTTGGAAGTATTATCCCAAAGTGAAGGCACTCGCTACGAAATTATTGCCGGGGAGTTGTTTATGACTCGCGCCCCTCATTATCGCCATCAACAGGTTTGTTTTCAGATTGCGCGTCAACTGAATAATTGGTCGGAAAATACTGGTTTGGGAGTGGCAATTATTACGCCTGGGATGATTTTTTCGGATGCAGACAGCGTGATTCCCGATGTGGTTTGGGTCAGCTACGATCGCTTGGCGCAAATTGAAGACGAAGCGGGACATCTCACCGACGCGCCGGAATTGGTGGTTGAAGTGTTGTCTCCTGGGGTACAAAATCAACGAAGGGATCGCGAGGCGAAACTGAAGCTTTATTCGATTCAAGGGGTGAGGGAATATTGGCTGTGCGATCGCGCGATCGCTCAAGTGGAAGTTTATCGTCGCCAAAATGCCCAACTCCAACTCACCGCGACTCTGTATCCCGACGACGAAATCACCTCTCCCCTGTTACCGGGTTTTGCTTGTGCGGTGCGATCGTTTTTCCCCTAAACAACCACCGATCGCGCCTTAATTTCCGCTTCAATCCGCAACCCTTCAGCAATACGAAACATCTCTTGTCCGGCGTGTAGGTAATGCTCGTCGTAATTTAATGAAAACCATTCGAGTTCGTTTAACCCATCCCCAATTTGATTGAGACAATAATATAAATTGGCCGCGATTCCGGCTAATGTTGCTGGATTGGGTTGCGAGCGAAACCTTTTTTGCGCCTCGTTGAGAGATTCCCTCGAATCTTCGATATATTGCTGAAAATCCCCCATTAACACATCATCAAAGGGATCGGCAGCTAAAGCATCAATCTGAGGGTTGAGGGATTGGAGGATATACAACATCCCTCGACTTACAGGGATATACACCTGTTTAAACCAACGCTGAATGGCGGCATCGGTGTCTTTAGCGGTTTGTTGGGGGCGGTAGTGGGGTGGGGTTTGAACCCAGGGGCGTGGGTTGATTTTGCGGTCGTAGTGACGGCGACGCTGAGAATCCCCCAACACTTCATAAGCGGCATTTAAACGCACGACAGTTTCGTGGTTAGAGCGCTCGGTTTGGCTGTCAGGATGAAATTGTTTGACAAGAGTGCGATAGGCTTGTTTAATTTCGGCTTGACTGGCGTTACGCTTCAAGCCGAGAATTTCGTAGTGATTGGGGGGTTGCATAATCCCAGATTAGATAACGGCTAATTGATTAAAACAGGCTGTCGCTGTTCTAAGTCTTGGAATAAGGGCGTACTGAGATAACGCTCGCCAAAACTCGGTTGAATCATTACGATCAGTTTGCCTTCGTTTTCCGGGCGTTTGCCGATTTGAATGGCCGCACAAAGGGCAGCCCCGGTGGAAATGCCGGAGAGTAAGCCTTCTTCGCGAGCTAATCGTCGTCCGTAGGCGATCGCGTCTTCATCACTAACCGCGATCGCTTCGTCAATTAATTCTACTTTCAACACATCGGGAACAAACCCCGCCCCAATACCTTGAATTTTGTGGGGCCCGGGCTGTCCGCCGGACAATACCGGGCTATTGGCAGGCTCAACCGCGATCGTCTTCATCCCCGGTTTGCGCTGCTTAATCGCTTCACTCACTCCGGTAATGGTTCCCCCAGTCCCCACTCCCGCCACCAAAAAATCAATCTCGCCGTCCGTATCTTCCCAAATTTCCTCGGCGGTGGTGTTGCGGTGCATTTGGGGGTTTGCCGGATTGCGAAACTGTTGCAGGGTATAAGCATTGGGCGTACTGTCTACAATCTGCTGCGCTCGCCGAATACAGCCACTCATCCCCTCGCTACCGGAAGTCAACTCCAACTGCGCCCCATACGCCCGTAACATCGCCCGTCGCTCTTGGCTCATGGTTTCTGGCATCGTCAGAATCAGTTGATAGCCTCTGGCCGCGGCCACCATGGCCAGCGCAATCCCCGTATTCCCTGATGTGGGTTCGACTAAAATCGTTTTCCCTGGTTCAATTAATCCTGCGGCTTCGGCGGTATTAATCATATTGAGACCAATTCGGTCTTTCACGGAAGCAGAAGGATTCATGCCTTCGAGCTTCACCACAATGCGGGCAACACAACCTTCGGCTTGGGGAATACTGTTTAACTGCACTAAGGGAGTACGGCCAATCAATTCAGTGACATTCTGAGCAATTCGCATGGCTTCGCTGGGTAAATCAGTTTTTTACAAAATAGCAGCACTGGCTTGGGCGCAACTGTATCTTGTTTGTCTAGTATATCCCGGTTCTCCGCTTGACTTTAGTGGTTTAAGAATGAGTTAACGCGACAAAAAATAACCCCACTCAACCGAGTAGGGTTATAACAATTCAGTTCAAGTTATAGACAGTTCGCAACTTTTCCTTAGAAGGTAAAGGTGGTGCGAAGCGTACCAATTACAGCCGGGTTGCTGTTGTTGTTTTGGTTCGGACGAGTCAACCAAATCACACCCGGAGTCACGGAAATATTGTCGGTGACTTGGTATTTGTAGAAGCCTTCAATATGCCAACCATCATCGAGGCGGAAACCATTGCGGTTTAGGCCATCTACTTGCAAACCTCGTACAGACGGTTGGATGCCACCGAATAAACCGAGTAAGTTTCCTTCTTTACCCAGGTCAGGAATCGCTAAACCTAAGCCATAAGACCAGATATCAGCATCACCCCGGTTTAGGAGAATCGCATCGGTTTTGGTCGCAAAGCCACTGACAGATAACCAATCAACCGGACGGAAGGCAATTTGAGCGCCGTAAGAGTTGGTGACAGTTGCACCTTGTCCAGCAGCACCACTACCGGGCAGACCGCCAATTAAACCGCCATTATCTAAAACATTCCAAGGATTGTTCGCTAAATAGCTACCGACAATGTCGCCATAAATCGAGCTTCCTGCACCATGATAACCGTGGACATAGGTTAAACCAACCGCAAAGTAATCAAAGAGGTTGAAGTTAACTTGACCGAGGGCAGCATAGTCACCATTGAATAAGCCGGAACTTTGGCTAGGATCGTTGGCTTCACTGGCTAAGTAGCCTAGAGTAATCGTGCTAGGGCCAAGGACAGCTTCAATGGGAGAGAAGCCAAAGCTAATAGCTGCACCAGCACCACCCCCAATCCGATAAATCGGGTTTTCAGAAGCGAAGGCAGAAAGCGCGCCGTTACCACCATCGTAGTCTTCAAAATAGGGGTTAGTGGTGGGAGCAATGTCACTCCAAATCCCACCCGTAGCGGCTACATAGACGTAAGAGTTATCTACACCTAGGGTGTTAATACCTTCAAAGGGGAAGTAGTACGCTAACCAGTCAATTTGAACGTCGTTATTTTCGCCAGGGTATAAGTTGAAGGTTTGGGTTCCTTCATAAGTTCCTGTTCCAGCTTGTGGCGGATTACCAACACCACCATCAAATGGCAGTGAACCGTAACGGAAGACTCCTAAGTTCCCGGCAGCCAGACGAGTGACTAAGGTATCCCGTCCGGTGAAGCTGGTGTTTAAGGTTAAGCGGACGCGATCGCCAAAGACCGCGTTATCAACCCCTTGCACCACACCACCTAAGCTTTCAGGGTCGGTGAAGTCGCTGGTTAAAGCAAAGATTACTTCCCCGGTTAATTTGGTGGTGGTGGAAAATTGGTTGTCTTCGAGGAAGGCGGTACGGGCTTCTAAGTTATCGACGCGAGTGCCGAGGGTGGCGAGTTCGGCTTCAAATTCGGCGAGTAAGCGACGCAGGGTTTCGAGGTCGTCGCGGGTTACGAAGTCGGCGGTAGCAGAGGCGATTAAACGCTCGATTTGGTTTAAGCAAGCGTTTAAACCGGCGGCAAATTCGTAACGAGTCAGGGGACGATTACCTCGGAAGGTGCCGTCGGGATAACCCACTAAGCAGTCGTAACGGCGAATCAGGTCGTCTAAGGCTTGGAAGGCCCAGTCGTTGGGGGAAACATCGCGGAATCGGGATGCACCTTGAACGTTTTGATCGAGGGAGTTACCGCCTTCGTTGCTGTAGCGGTTCACTTCTTGCAGAATTTCAGCGTTGCTGGGGGTTTGAGCAAGTTCGCTGGCAGGAAATTCGACGGCGGTGTCGAAGTTCAAGGTTTCGGGAGCTGCTATTTCTAGAGTCGGTTGTTCGGTAATGACAACGTTATCGAGAGATTTAGCTTTGGTTGCTTCTGCTGCAACGGTTTCGTTCGGGGCTAAAGCAATCTCGTCGTTGGGTTTGACTTCAGCAACCTGGGCTTGAGCAGCTTCGTTTAAAGCTGTATCAATGGATACTGGAGTTTCGGCCGCGATCGCGCCAGAAGACGCAGCTAAGGTTGCGATCAGCGCAGCGGGGCTTACCGCTTGGATTGTCCAAAGTAATTTCAACATCTCTACTTTTTTCCTCACACCTTTAGTAAGAGTTGTTCTTTTGATTTTGATTCGGCTATCTGGCTATTATACACCAGGTCAATTTGGGCGTTATGTAAATCACATATTATTTATTTACTGTTTTGTCCAATTTTCTAAATTTTGCTAATCGTGGCTTTTTTTTAGGCGTATAAACACAACTATCCGCTCCTACTCAAAGCTTGGGTTTCCCTAGGGATTTAGCTTTTAAAGTAAGAGCGGTCTAGCGGGTCTACCCATCGAATACCTGACTGCCGGGAGGAACTTTAGTTTAGCCATCTCCCAAGCAGATATAAATCTGCTCTTTACCTATCTCGATAAGGTTGAGAGAAGGCTCCTAGAGAACAGCCCCGGCCCACAGCCGGATCGCATCGATCGGTTGACCCATGGTTTTACTACTATCGCTCATGGGCATCACCTCCTAACATTCGTAAAAAATACTCGAAGCAAAGGTTATCTAGACAAAGCTAACTTAACCTTGCACCTAACATAACACAAGCCACTCAAAGCGGGGCCGTTATGCCCAAAAAAATCTCCCGACCGCTAGGGGCCGGGAGTCAGAATTATCAAACTTAGGTGTAGAACTTCCTTACAGAGCGTTACCGCGAGGTAAGACTTCTTCAGGGAATTCAAAGTTTTTATGGGGTTGGTCAGTGGGAGCCATCCAAGCTCGCAGACCTTCGTTTAACAAAATGTTTTTGGTGTAGAACGTTTCAAATTCGGGGTCTTCGGCGGCCCGGATTTCTTGGGATACGAAGTCGTAAGCCCGTAAGTTCACCGCTAAACCGACGACACCAATGGCGCTCATCCACAATCCAGTTACCGGCACAAACAGCATGAAGAAGTGCAACCAACGTTTGTTGGAGAAGGCAATTCCGAAGATTTGACTCCAGAAACGGTTGGCGGTGACCATGCTGTAGGTTTCTTCAGCTTGGGTGGGGTTGAAGGCGCGGAAGGTGTTGGCTTGGTCGCCGTCTTCAAACAAGGTGTTTTCGACTGTGGCACCGTGAATGGCACACAACAGCGCTCCACCGAGGATACCGGCAACACCCATCATGTGGAAGGGGTTGAGGGTCCAGTTGTGGAAGCCTTGGAAGAACAGGATAAAGCGGAAGATTCCGGCAACACCGAAGCTCGGTGCGAAGAACCAGCTTGATTGTCCCAAGGGGTACAGCAAGAAGACGCTCACAAACACGGCAATCGGGCCGCTAAACGCGATGGCGTTGTAGGGTCGAATGCCGACGAGACGAGCGATTTCAAACTGACGCAGCATGAAGCCAATCAGACCGAAGGCTCCGTGGAGGGCCACAAAGGGCCATAGACCACCGAGTTGACACCAACGGGCAAAGTTCCATTGGGCCTCGGGTCCCCAGAGGAATAGCAGGGAGTGACCCATGCTGTCGGCGGGGGTGGATACGGCCACGGTTAAGAAGTTACAGCCTTCGAGGTAAGAGGAGGCTAAACCGTGGGTGTACCAAGAGGTGACGAAGGTGGTTCCGGTTAACCAACCGCCGAGGGCGAGGTAGGCGCAGGGGAATAATAAGATTCCCGACCAACCTACGAATACAAAGCGATCGCGCTTGAGCCAGTCATCGAGGACATCAAACCATCCTCTTTGAGCGGGGGCGCGTCCGACTGCAATAGTCATTTACGCAAATCTCCTAAATTTCTCTAATTTCGCTAAATATTTTATGAGAGCTAAGTGACTCACCGTTACACATTTGCGGGATTTTAAAATAAAAAGAACAGCAAATGTGAGGGGGAGTTTACTTTTCTTTACAACTCTATAATAAACGATACAGCCCCAGATTGCCACCCCAAACTTTAATAAATTCTTAAGTTTGCTCAGTTTTTAGAGCTAGACAAGGCTTCAGCCCTGGGAGAAAATCAGCGATAATAAGAAAGATTTGGAAGTTCGTTTTCGACGAGGACGTTAATGTTTACGATCGATTTAACCCTACAGTATACCCCGGTTCCGGTTTCAGTGCAGCGTAAAGAACAAGGCGATGCCGAGGCGTTGTATCAAGAAATTATGGCGGCGATGAAGCAAGATGCGCCCCAGGTGTTGGAGTTGACTTGTGAAAAGCAACCGGATAAAAAAGTGGCACTCCTGAGCGATCGCATTATTGCGGTGATGGTGTCTGACAAATCCGGGGCTTTGGCTTCAGGGCGCTCAACCGGCTTTTTTATGAGTGCTGAGTAAGTCCCTATGATGACTGCACCCGCCGCGATTCAGGTGCGCGATGTTGACTTTAGCTGGTCTCCTGAAAAGCCAGTGTTAGAATCCTGCTCGCTTTCGCTGCCAAAAGGAGAATTTTGGATGCTTTTGGGGGCAAATGGCAGTGGCAAATCAACTTTGCTGAAGTTATTGGCAGGATTGTTAACGCCTCAATCGGGGGACATTGTGGTAACTCATCCGGTGGGGTTTGTGTTTCAAAATCCCGATCATCAATTGGTGATGCCTACGGTGGGTGCAGATGTCGCCTTTGGTTTAGTGGCAGAAAATCTGACCCTGACTGAAACCCGCGATCGCGTCGGGGAAGCCCTGGCTGCGGTGAATTTGCTCGAATTTCAGCGCCGTCCCATTTATGCCCTCAGTGGGGGGCAAAAACAGCGCATTGCCATCGCTGGGGCGATCGCGCGACGTTGCGAATTACTCATATTAGATGAACCCACCGCCCTCCTCGACCCGGATACCCAAATTGAATTAGTCGTCCAAGTGCAACATTTGGTGAAAAATCGCGGTTTGAGTGCCTTGTGGGTAACCCATCGTTTGGATGAGTTAAATTACTGTGACGGCGCGTTTTTACTCGAAGGGGGTTGTGTCGTCGATCGCGGCGATCCCCAACGGCTCAAACAACGGTTGTTAAACGATTCTGCCTAGGTTTGAGGGTTGATTCTCCCAGAAGGCCCAGGAAAAAGCCGATTAAGATAAGGAAAGAAATTATAAAAACTTAGCAAAAGTATAAGAATCATGGCTGCTACCCCGGCGCGAACCTTTTTATTGGTCGATGGCTACAACACGATCGGAACTTGGACGCACCTCAAACAAGTGCGCGATCGCTATGGTTTAGAAATGGCCAGACACGATCTGCTCGAAGCCCTGATCGACTACACCATGTTTGAAGGCTATGAAACCGAAGTGGTATTTGATGCTCAGTATCAAAATACCCCCGGTTATCGAGAGCAAATCGATCCCCAGTTTTCGGTTTATTACACTGCATTTGCCCAAACCGCAGATACTTATATTGAAAAAACCTGTGCCACTCGTTGTACGGCGTTTAAGTCCGCGTTAAGGCGCATTCTCGTTGCCACATCCGATCGCCTTCATCAGCAAATGGTGGTAGGCTACGGCGCAGAATGGATGTCATCCGAACAACTGAAAAGCGCAGTAGATCGAGCCAGTCTTCGCGCCAAACGTAAAACACGACCCTCAAAAAATAGCCGGGGTCGTGTTTTGTTTCATTCTCTCGATCCGCAAGCCCAACAACGCCTATCTCAGTGGCGTTTTGGCATACGCTGAAGGTTTTATAAGGGGGTGCGCCGTAGGATTACCATATCTTCTCCTACTACGGGACTACGGGCGAGAAGATTGCCCTTGGGGTCGAGTAACTCTAGCTTTTTGAAGTCTAACTCTTGCGATCGCGCCCACATTTGATTGGCAATGCGATTTTGTTGGGCTGTGGGTAACTCGTACCAATTTTCGACTAACTTGACACTCAAGCGACTGGCTAAAAAATTCGCTTCAACGGTGTCAATCAAGCCCTCAGCATACTGTTCCGTAATTTGAGCAACGCGATTTTGAACCGAAGCCACTAAACGCTGTTCGGGGGTGAGAACCACCACAGGGGGCGTTTCTGGCGTTTCCGGTGTTTCAACAATTGCCGGGGCTTCTGGGGCTTCTAGGGTTTCCGGCGGTTCTGGGACTGCAATATCTTCTGGCGGCAGTTCTCCCCCCTCAGAAGGGGGGGAAACCGCTTCAGGCTCAGGCGCTTCAACCGGGGGAGTTGAGGGGGGGAGATCGGCAATTTCTGGCGGCTGAGACGCAGTTTGGGTGTCCCCAATCGAGGTTAAAATTACCGAAGTTGACAGTATCGCCACAATAGTGGTGGCTAGAACCCCCGTCAATGCCCAATCCGAAAGCCGTTGGTTGAGGGCGGCGGGTAAAAGTCGTCGCACGCGATCGAGTACCCAATCCCAGCTATCCTGTACCCGGTCGAAACTGGGCAAAATGCGGTCAATTAAGCTAAGTTCAGCGTCTTCGGCAATGGGGGGGAGATCGTCGGCAATCTCGCCAAAATCGTCTTCGGTAACGGTAGGAATCGGGGTGGCTGCGGGGACTTCCAGGGTGGTGGCTAAACTTTCTACATCTGTGGTCAAAGCGTCTAAAGCGGCGACAGAAGGTAAGCTTTCGTTAGCTTCTGTGTTGAGTTGATTTACAACCGCTTCTAACCGTTGTATGGTTTGGCGCAAGCGCCCGATTGCTTCTGTTTTAGACAAGGATTGAGGTTGGTCTTGTCGTTCGTCTGCCATACATCCCTCGATAATTTGTGCGCCAATGGAAAAAAAAATAGGTTAGATTTTTAGCAAATCTCTGTTGCTTCTCAGCACAAATTTATCAGATTTGCGGAAACACTGAGGAGTGATGTTATCTCTAATCGGGTTTTGCTCTTTCCCCATTGATTTGTGATTTGGGGTTTTGTTTGTTCTATCACCATACGCGATCGCGACTATGAATTTAAAACGCCGTCAGTTTCTTTTACTCAGTAGTTTCGGAGGCTTGGGTTTAGCGGCTTGTGGCAAGTTGTTTGCTGCGGCAGAATCCACTTCAACTCCCCTTTCTTCTGTGGCTAATGCACCGTCTCCAACGGCTGTAGCCGAAGATGATTTGTTGTTACGTTTCGTGACGGTGGCCGATACGGGAACGGGGGCAAGGGGACAATACCAAGTGGCTAATGCCATGACCCAATATTATCAAGACTCGCCGTATCAACTGGTTTTATTAGCCGGGGATAATATTTATACGAATGGGGAATTTGAAAAAATCGGGCAGGTGTTTGAAGAACCTTATGCCCCGCTTTTGTCTCAAGGGGTGAAATTCCGTGCAGTTTTGGGCAATCATGATGTCCGTCAAGAAAATGGCGAGCGACAAATCGCTTATCCGGGCTTTAATATGGGCGGACGTTACTACACTTTTCGCCAAGGGGATGTCCAGTTTTTTGCCCTAGATACGAATTTATATTACACGCGATCGCCCCAAAATAATCCCGCCGGGGACGCACAAACCGCTTGGCTCGAACAAGCATTAAGTCAAAGTGATGCACCCTGGAAAATCGTATTTGGCCATCATCAAATTTATTCGTCGGGCCATTATGGGGTGAATCAAGCTTTTGTCTCGAAATTTGCCCCGATGTTTAAACAGTATGGGGTGCAATTGTATGTCAATGGTCACGATCATCATTATGAGCGATCGCGCCATATTGACGGCACGACTTATTTAATTTGTGGTGCCGGAGCCGGAACCCGCCCTATCGGCCAGAGTGAGTTTAGTGAATATGCGGCGGAAACTCTGAGTTTTGCAGGAATTGAAGTGTATCGCGATCGCGCTTTAATTAGCGGTATTGATACGAATTATGCCGTGTTCGATCGCGGTGTGGTTGCTAGGGTTTAGATTTAAGTAACTTTGCTGTGAGTGTGTAGGGGTGGGGTTTTCCCGCCCAAAAGAGGGAAAACTTAACCTTCATTAACGCCAATTCTTTGTCAAGAATTGACAACTGCCAAATAACCAACAAAGGACAAAAGACGAATGACCAAAGACAAAATACCAACTTTCCTGAATTTTTTAACAATAGCACTGCCAGAAATTGCCCACTTCCATCCACAATAAATGCAGTGGTCGATGGAGCAATGCGCTATGGTAGCAAAAAAACGGATTGGTATCCTCACCAGTGGCGGCGACTGTGCTGGACTCAACGCGATTATTCGAGCAGTCGTTCATCACGCCAGCAGCTACGGTTGGGAAACCATCGGGATTTTAGGGGCAACGAATGGATTAATGAGTCGCCCCTGTCAATATATGGCTTTCAAACTGCACAAAGTCGATTCATTGCTGACTCAGGGAGGAACCATCCTCGGCACCACCAATAAAGGCGATCCTTTTGCTTTTCCGATGCCGGATGGGACGATTCAAAACCGCGCTCAAGAAATTATTGACGGTTACTATGAGTTGGGCTTGCACGCTCTGATTGGCATTGGGGGTGACGGCAGTTTGGCGATTTTACACCGCCTCGCCGAGCAGGGAGGCTTTAACTTTGTGGGCATTCCCAAAACCATTGATAATGATGTCGGCGTGACTGAACTATCTATTGGCTTTGATACGGCGGTGAATATTGCCACAGAAGCGATCGATCGCCTGCACTATACCGCCGCGAGTCATAATCGGGTGATGATCCTCGAAGTGATGGGACGGGATGCGGGGCATATTGCGCTACACGCCGGGATCGCCGGGGGCGCTCATGTGATTTTAATCCCTGAAATTCCCTATTCTATTGCCAAAGTTTGCGAGAAAATCAAGCAACGGCAAGAAATGGGGTTAAATCACTCGATTGTGGTGGTTTCTGAAGCGGTTTGTACCGAAGCGGGAGAAGCGATTACTAAAATCGAGCAGTTTGGGGAATGTCGCTTAGGGGGTATTGGGCAATATTTGGCGAATGCCATCACTAAGGGAACCGGGGCAGAAACCCGCGTTACGGTGTTGGGACATTTGCAACGAGGGGGCATTCCCTCGCCCCACGATCGCCTGCTGGCTTCTTGTTTTGGCGTGGCGGCGGTAGACTTGATCGCTGAGGGCAAGTTTGACCGCATGGTGGCTTGGCAAGATCGTCAGGTAGTCAGCGTCCCCATTGCTGAAGCGATCGCGGGGTATCGTGTCGTAGACCCTGAAGGAACCCTCGCTACCGCCGCTCGCGGTTTGGGCATTTGTTTGGGCAGTTAGCCGTATGACGGGTTACCGGAGCGTCAGAAATCGGTACAATCAAAACCGATCCTCCGGTAATCCGTTTTACATTTGGTTATGTCTGAATCCAATCCTCCTTTACTTCCCACCAACGCGATCGCGGAAAAAGAAGCCCTCAATGCTACAACCGAGCGTTGGTTTGAATATCCCGTGAGAGCGCATCCCCACCACACCGATTATGCTGGGGTAGTGTGGCATGGTTCTTATATTGCCTGGATGGAAGAAGCAAGAGTGGAATGTTTGCGCTCCATTGGCATGGATTTTGAAGAATGGGTGAAGTTGGGCTGCGATCTCCCGGTGGTGGAGCTTTCGGTGCGCTATCATCGCGCTTTAAAGATGGGGATGACGGCAGTGGTTAAAGCCCGGATGCTCGAAGCAACGGGGGTGCGGATGCACTGGGATTATCAAATTCTGTCTCCCGATGGGCAGGAGTTGTATGTCACCGCGAGAGTGACGTTAGTGGCGGTGGATCGCGAGAAGGGCAAGGTTTTACGCAAGTTACCGCCTACGGTTGAGGCGGCTTTGGTGAAGTTGTCTCAGTAAGGCTTTCGCGTCATTGGTCATTCGTAGGGGCGGGGTTTCCCCGTCCAAGTTGACGTGATACCAAATCCGGTTTCGACACCCCCTTTATCCAGCTAACCCGCCCACGGATTAA
>JBKHDX010000054.1:0-24213 GCA_046541115.1 Spirulinaceae cyanobacterium
ACTTGTTCCCGTAAAAGGGCATCTAAGTTACTCAGGGGTTCGTCTAACAAGAATACATCAGGATTGCGGACTAATGCCCTGGCAAGTGCCACCCGTTGCCGTTGTCCCCCGGATAATTGCCCCGGTTTGCGGTCGAGTAAATGCTCGATTCCCAAGCGATGCGCGACTTCCCCGACGCGGCGTTTAATTTCATCTTTAGGGGTTTTGCGGAGTTTGAGAGAAGCCCCGATATTTTCGGCGACGGTCATGTGAGGATACAGTGCATAACTCTGGAATACCATAGCCATGTCGCGATCGCCAGGGGGGACTTTATTTAAATTTTTCTCCCCGACTTTCACTGTACCTTTTGTGGGGGTTTCCAATCCAGCAATTAAGCGTAATAAGGTGGATTTACCGCAACCAGACGGCCCCAATAATGTTAAAAACTCGCCATCTTTTACGGTCAAAGTAATATCTTTGACCGGGACAACTTTGGGGGCAAATTGTTTGCGTAGGTTTTCTAAACTCAGAGTAGCCATATTTATTTGTTGTTAGTTGTTGGTTGTTAGTTGTTAATTATTGGTTATTTGTTGTTTGTTATTGGTTATTCGTCACAACCTAATGTCTTCCCAACACTGATGACTGATAACTGATAACTGATAACTGTTCTAGCCCTTGACCGCCCCAGCCGTAATCCCTTGCACAATCCGACGCTGGAAGAATAACACCAGAATAACTAAGGGAAACGTGCCAATAACTGTAGCAGCCGCAATCGGCCCGTAAGGAATTTCAAAAGCAGAAGCCCCCCCAATCCGAGCGACTGCAACGGGAATTGTGAGCATATCTTCTTCAGTGATAAAAGTCAGGGCGAAGATAAACTCATTCCACGCGAAAATTAAAGTTAAAATGCCCGTAGTGACCAAAGCTGGAATCGTCATGGGTAAGACAATTTGCAGCAACATTTGAACCGTATTATAACCGTCCACTTTAGCAGAGTCTTCTAAGTCTTTCGGTAGTTGTTGAAAAAAGCTGCGTAAAACTAAGATTGTAAGAGGTAAGTTAATTGCTGTATAGGGTACGATTAAAGCAATATAATTATTCCCCAATCCTAAAGCTTTGACAATTTCGAGTAATCCTAGAAATAGCAAAACATAAGGAAATAAGCTCACTACTAGAACGCAAGCCAAAATAATACTTTGTCCTGGTAACTTTAACCGGGCTAAAGTATAAGCAGCGGGCGCACCAATCGCCAAACAGATAATTGTAGAAACTACAGAAACAAAGGCACTATTAAACACATAACGCCAGAATGTCCAACCCAAGTCCGTGTAGTGCCTGGTGGTCAGTTGGTCGGGGGTAGGAAAGTAAATATTGGGAATGGCTGCAATAGCATCATTGGTTTTAAACGAAGTTAGCAATTGCCATAAAACTGGAGCTAAACAAAAGAGAAGAATCAAGATAACGCCTATCCAAATTCCGATTTGACTCCAGTCAATTTGCGATTTATTTTCGGTTGTTTGTTGTTGCGCGATTGTCATTTTTTTGTTATTGGTTATTAGTTATTGGTTATTGGTTATTCGTCACAATTAAATTTATCCCTACTCCTCTCTCTTTCACTATTACCTACTACCTAAACAACTGATGACTGTTTACTGATAACTGATAACTGAATTACCTCTCTCCCGTAACATTAATGCGAGTTCTTGAGAGTAAATAACCCACAATTGCTACGGCAATAATAAGTAGTAAAAACGTCACAACCACCAACGCCGCCCCGTAGCCAAAATCGAGGTAACGGCGTACTGTTGCATAGATATAAATTGAAACCATTTCTGTAGCACCGGCCGGGCCACCTCCGGTCATCACTTGTACCAAGTCGAAAATCCCGAAAGCCTGGGCAAAGCGGAATAGTAACGCAATCAGGATTTGGGGGGCAAGGAGGGGTAAGGTAATCTGGAAAAAGCTTTGTACTGGATTTGCCCCGTCGATGGAGTGGGCTTCGTACAAATCCGAAGGAATGGATTGCAACCCGGCTAAGAGGATAATGGCGATAAAGGGGGTGGTTTTCCAAACGTCCGCAATAATCAATGCTAACATTGCCCGAAAGGGGTCGCCTAGCCAAGTAATCGGTTCGCTGATGAGTCCAATCCTGCCCAGGATATCATTGACGACTCCGAATTGGTCGTTAAAAATCCAGGCCCAAGCCAAGCCCATTACCGCCGTTGGTAACGCCCAGGGAATCAAGGCTGCTGTCCGCACTAAACCCCGTCCCCGAAAGCTTTTATCGAGGACAAGGGCGATCGCCATCCCTAAGATTAATTCCAGTACAATACTAACAATGGTAAATATGCTGGTATTCCACAAACTCCGCCAAAACCGCCCGTCTCCGAATAAGCGGACATAGTTACCTAAACCATTAAACTCGGCGGTAAGTTCGGTTCCTAAGTTTTGTTCAAATAAACTCAGCCAAAATGCCCTTCCAATCGGATAAGCAAAGACTAATACTAAAACGAGTAACGCGGGTGTAATCAGCCACCAACCTACCCGTCTTTCTCGCTGTCGAATTGCATCTTGTGTCATTGGTTTTGTTGTTGGTTGTTGGTTGTTGGTTATTGGTTATTGGTTGTTCCCAAAATCCCCTAATTGGTAATTAGTCATTGGTAATTGATAATTTCTCCCCACTCCCCCTTAGATGCTGATAACTGAAAAAGCTGCCCACTGCCCAAAACTGATGACTGATAACTGATGACTGATAACTGAAAATTAACTCCCCAACACACTGCGAGTCTCTCTCGCTGCGGCAGTCATGGCGGCTTCGGGGGTCATTTCGCCGGTAATCACCGCACTTAGATAGCGTTGGAGAATGTCGGAGGCTTGGGCATATTGGGCGATGGGAGGACGCAAGGCTGAGTTTTCGACGACATTCAGCAAGTCGGGGTAATAGGAGTATTGGGCGACCAATTCCGGGTCAGTAAACAAGGATTTGCGGGCAGGGACATAACCCGTTTCGAGGAAAAATTGCCGTTGTACGTCCGGTTGATTGAAGTATTGAATCACTTCCCAAGCTTCGTCCGGGTGAGAGGTGGTTGCAACCATGCCTAAGCCCCAACCCCCTTGACAAGCCCCGCTACTGTCTTGGGGTTCGCGTACCATGGGCTTAATGGCAAACTGACCGCTAATTTCTGAGTCTTGGGCGAGGGGATACACATAAGGCCAATTGCGTAAGAAGACGGTATCGGTGTTTTGAAACAAGCGGCGGGTTTCTTCTTCGGCATAAGTGGTCACCCCAGGGGGCGAAATGCCTTCTTGAATGGTTTGATAGAGGAATTCAGCCGCAGCAATAGCTTCCGGGCGGTCTAAGCCCACTTCACGGGTTTCTGGGTCAATCCAATATGCGCCATGACCTTTGAGGATTTCGACAAACATGGCCGACATCCCTTCATATTGTTTGCCTTGCCAGACATAGCCCCAATCGGCTAGACCTTGGTCTTGCAAGTCTTGGGATATCTGCATTAACTCGGCAAAGGTTTCGGGGGGTTCATAGCCGCCTTGTTGCAGTAAGTCGGTACGGTAGTACAACATCCCGCCGTCGGAACGAAAGGGCATTCGGTATAAGTTGCCGTCGTAGGTTCCGCCGTTGATGTCGCCGTCGAGGTATTCGGATAAGTCTACTTCGCTGGTTTCGATGTATTCATCGATGGGTTGCAACCATCCGGCGGCGGCGAATTTGGGAACCCAGACAATATCCATGTAGGCGAGGTCATAGGGGGCATCGCCGAGGAGAAAGGCGGAGGTATAAAGGTCTTCAACGAGGTTGGTGTCGTTGGGCCCTTTGATGATTCTTAGGCGAATAGTATCGTGGGTGTTGTTAAATCCTTGCACGATGGGTTCCCATTGCGTTCCTTCTAGGGTTTGAATCATGACGCTAATGGTGACGGGTTGCTGGGTGAAGGCGGGAACAACCCAGAGAAAGGTAATGGCAAGGGAGGCAAGGAGAAAGATGAAAAAACGCTGTATTTTTTGGAGTTTCGAGAATCTCTTGCTCGTTTTGCCGATCAGCTTGCGAATATTCATTTATTTTTGTTCGTTTTAACGATATATGACCGCAATTTAAAAGTTCTAGATGATTTGTCGGCGTAAAATATTACAACAGGGTCTTACATTGTTACTGATATCGCAATTTTTGAGTTTGCTCTCCTGTTCTGAGATTTTTTTAAGAAAAATTAAGTTAAAGTTACACAAGTTAATAATGATTGCTCTAGAACCCCGGTTTCTGAGGTCAAAGTTTAACTCTATCGGGTAAGCGAATAAGAAACCGGGGTTCTTACATTAATTGGTTTCTAAAGCGGCTTCGATGTCGGCTTTTTTGAGGTCGCGACCAATGAAAACTAAGCGGGTTTGACGGGGTTCTTGGGGTTGCCAGGGACGATCGAAAAAGGTGTCAAAGCGATCGCCCACTCCTTGTAATACTAAACGCATGGATTTGTTGGGAACGGCGACAAAACCTTTGATGCGATAAATTTCTGTGGTTGCGACTAATTTTTTGAGTTGATTAATTAGGGGTTTTGCTTCAAATTCGCGATCGCAACTCCACTCAATGGAGTTAATTTCATCGTCGTGTTCGTGGTCTTCTTCGTGGTCGTGATGGCTAGGACGATTGGCTAAGTCTTCTTCGACGGCGGCATTAAATCCGAGAAGAATTTCCGGGTTAATGGTATCGGTTTGACAGGGAACGATTTTAACTTCGGGGCGAACTTGTTGCTGTAACCAATGTTGTACTTTTTGGGCGGTTTCGGTATCGAGTAAGTCAATTTTGGTGAGTAAAATTAAGTCGGCACAAGCCAGTTGGTCTTCAAATAATTCCTCGATTGGGGTTTCGTGATCGAGGTTGGGATCGGCTTGTCTTTGGGCTTCTACTGCTTCAATATCGCCGACTAATGTTCCGGCAGCGAGGGCTTGGGCATCAACAATGGTAATTACGCTATCGACGGTGGCGTTGTTGCGAATGTCGTGCCAACGAAAGGCTTTGACTAAGGGTTTGGGCAGGGCTAATCCGGAGGTTTCAATGACAATGGAATCGAGGCGATCGCGTCTTTCTAAGAGTTGCTGCATCGTTGGATAAAATTCTTCTTGGACGGTGCAACACAAGCAGCCGTTACTAAGTTCGACAATATTTTGTTCGGCTTCTTCTTCATCGCAAACTTGGCAGCTTTTGAGAATTTCGCCATCAATGCCCACTTCGCCAAATTCGTTGACCAGGACGGCGATTTTACGGTTGTTGTTCTGGGTGAGGAGGTGACGGATTAGGGTGGTTTTTCCTGCCCCTAGGAAGCCTGTAATGACGGTTACGGGAATTTTGGCAGCCATATATTTTTCGCTTTTCTGTTGGGAATTGCTTGGATTTTAACGGGTTTTTATTGTAGCGATTAATGGGGGGAAATTTTTGTGGAAAAGGGGGTTGCCCGATCGCGATTTTTTTTGGTACTATATTTTTATAATGGAAATCTGTGCAAAAATAAAAATTTCGCCAATATTCCCATTATGAAGAAAATCATATCACGAAAAAAAGCCCAAGTCTAGCCCTTTTCCCAACAAAAAATTTTTTCTCAATGCGATCGCTAACTTGTCACCAATGACCAATGACAAATAACCAATCTTGAGTCAGGGATCGCGAATGTGATTAAATCCAATAAAGAAGCGCTCCTAATAGAATCGCGCCCTTTTCCCAACCGATACAGAACCGATGAACTCTTATCTTGCTGCTGCCGTTCAAATGACCAGTACCCCCGACGTAGACAAAAACCTCGTCGAGGCCGAAGAATTAATTGACCTTGCCGTGCGCCAAGGGGCAGAATTGGTAGGCTTACCCGAAAACTTTTCCTTTTTAGGGACAGAAGCCGAAAAACTGAAACGAGCCGAGGAAATTGCTGAAAAAAGCGAGAAATTCCTCAAAAAGATGGCGCAACGCTTTCAAGTCACCTTACTGGGTGGTGGTTTTCCGGTTCCGGTTGAAGGCAATAAAGCCTACAACACCGCCCTCCTCATGGATGCGAATGGTCAAGAAATAGCTCGCTATCAAAAAGTCCATTTGTTTGATGTCAACATTCCTGACGGCATTCCTTATCGCGAATCCAGTACCGTAATGGCCGGGACGCAACTTCCCTCGGTGTGCCAAAGCGATCGCCTGGGTAATATAGGCTTATCGGTGTGTTACGATGTGCGCTTCCCGGAATTATACCGTCATCTTTCCCAACAAGGAGCCGATATTCTCTTTGTCCCGGCAGCTTTTACCGCTTATACCGGCAAAGATCATTGGCAAGTCTTGATTCAAGCGAGAGCCATTGAAAACACCTGTTACGTCATTGCACCGGCTCAAACGGGGAATCATTATGCCCTCAGACAAACCCACGGTCACGCCATGATTGTCGATCCTTGGGGAGCTATTTTAGCAGATGCTGGCGAGAAACCCGGAGTCGCGATCGCGGAAATTAATCCGGCTCGACTCAAGCAAATTCGGCAGCAAATGCCGTCGTTGCAACATCGGGTTTTTGCTTAAAAAGGCAGAAAATCTCAATGTTGTACTAAATCTGGTGGATAAAAGCCGTTTGTCTCGCTATCCCGCCCGCAGATTAGAAATTCTGAGCTAATGCAACCCATTCCACCGTTGCGGACTGGATGAATAAGGGGGTGCGATCGCGAGATTGGAAAACATAACAGTTGTTATGAACGACATAACAACTGTTATTATCATTCACCCTTACCAAGATTTTTGGGTCTAAAGCCCCGTCCTTTAAGGACGGCTTTGTGCTAAACTGTCAACGCCGCAAGCTGCGTAAAACAAGGGTAAGTTGGTGTCGCTTTGGGCAATTAATTGATGGTTTTGGAGTTCGTCTAGGCGATCGCACAGTTCAATTTGCGCTAAATTGGCTAAATCGGTTTCTTGCCACAAGGTCTCGTTTTGTTTGCGGACAAAGGGAACTAAAGCGCTGTTGGGATAGTGATTGATAAAATCGGTATAAGCGAGTAATGTGGTGCTGTTTGGGGCTGCACTCAATTGTTGAAAATCGCGACATTCTCCTTGTTTGACTTGGGCTTGTAATTGCCAATCGTGAAAATCGACGATCAGTCCTTGATTGAGGACTGCTTGGTAACTCGCGATCGCGTCTTGACATTGAGCCGTTGTATAAGCTTTCTCGGCTGCGGTGAAATGGTGCCGTAGCAAGAGATAGCGATGGCTTATCCAACTCCCTGCGATCGCACAGAGAACGCCCAACAAAGCAATTTTGAGATTACGATCGATTACCACCATAAGTCAATTTCTCCTCTAGTACCGTCAATACGTTGCTGTGACCCAGTATTTCGAGGAGATCATAAACTTATGCAGTTTGACTGAAAGCGACGGGAAAGCATCACGAGGAGTGGGGAGTAGAAAAGATAGTTTCCCGTCGCTTTGTCCTTGGTCATTGGTATTTACCCATTGACTTAGGACTCTCTCTAGAGGCGTAACAGTAGAAACTTAATTGTACTTTCCCCGTGATAAGGACGCGAAAGCCATGGGAATGAGTTTACCCCAAAAAATAAGAGCAAAAGCCGAAAATAACTTTTGCTCTCAACAACGGGGATTTGAATACTCATCTAAGTGGGTACGGGTTCCCCCGGTCGTAATTTAGCCCACTTTCCGGTTTCCCTCAAGAAACTTTTACAACCGACCACATCCCATTCCATTTCGACATAATCTTGCCGAGGGCGAATATTAACATTGATGGAAGGTTCGTTCGGTTCAAAGTCGGGATTTTCGGTTAAATGGGGTTGTTCGTGTTGCGTTTCTACCGCATTATAGGTGACGCAACGATCGACAAAATGGCAATTAACACAAATACACATAGCTCAAGCTCTCAATGGGCTTTGTTGTTAATTTAGCTCAAAGTCATCCATGATTGATAAATCGTCCGAGGGATTTTTACAGGATTGATGGCGTTAATTTATAATTCTTTACAACTCGCGCCCCAAGATTGGCCGTTTGATATTACTTTACTGCCGCAACCGATTTACCTGGTTGGAGGAGCAGTTAGGGATAGTTTATTGGGACGAAATCGCCCGGATTTTGACTTAGATTTTATTGTACCGAGTCAAGCCATTGCCACGGCTCGCCGTTTGGCCGATCGCTATAATGCGGGGTTTGTGATTCTCGACGAACAACGGCAAATTGCCAGGGTTGTGTTTGAGGGAGGGACGGTAGACTGCGCTCAACTTGAAGGAAACAGCCTCGAAGACGATCTGCGTCGTCGTGATTTTACCATCAACGCGATCGCCTATGACCCCCACCAACAACAACTGATCGACCCCCTCAGAGGCGTAAAATCCCTGCAAAAAGGCGCGATCGCCATGGTGTCGGTACAAAACCTCAAAGATGACCCTTTACGCTTGTTACGGGCTTATCGACAAGCGGCTCAACTGGATTTCGCGATCGCCCCTCGTACCCACAATACCATTCGCCAACTCGCCCCCCTTTTAAAAACCATTGCGGCCGAACGGGTGCAAGCGGAGTTAAACTATCTTTTGAGTAGTGAGCGGGGCGATCGCTGGCTTACGGTTGCAGCCGAAGATGGTTTACTTTCCCAATGGCTGGATGACGTTACCCCAGAGAAACTGCACCAACTCGCACAAGTCGAACAATGTGCTTGGTTATTGAGTAAGATTTGGCACAGTTTGGGGGAACAATTGCAAACGGCTATTAATCCTCAAACCCTGTCTTGGGTAGCGTTAGGAAAGTTAGCTTGCTTGGTGGGAATCGACCCGGATTTGGCCGAAAGTCAACTCAAAAAACTTAAATATTCTCGGGCTGAAATTCGTGCTATTAAAACTGCCTTAGCTCCCCTTAGACGCTTGCTCGAAGTCGCCCAACGCCCGTTAAGCCTCCCTGAGCAGTATTTCTTCTTTCAAGATGTCAAAGAGGTTTTCCCCCTTTCGATGGTCTTGACGGTGGCAATAGCGGCGGCTCGCGGCACTTTGAACGAGACTCGCGCCATGAGTGCTGTTGCGCCTTTAATCAACCGCTATCTTGACGAAAGCGATCGCGTTGCTCATCCTCGTCCCCTGGTGACGGGTAAAGATTTACTGCAATCTCTCGATCTTTCCCCTTCTCCCCTCATTGGTGAACTTTTGACCGCAATTCAACTTGCTCACATTGAAGGCAAAGTGGAAAACTCTGAAGAAGCGTTACAGTTTGCGGCTCAATACATCAAGTCTTTTTGACAACTCCTCTGCCTATAAGGACAGAGGATTCTCGTTTCTTTCAGGTTGCCTCTTAACTAGATTCACAATCGACAAATGCCTAGGCATTCTCTTGCTTATCCCCGCGCCTACCGACTCAACGAGCGTTTTATCTCTTGGTTTCTTCCCCAAGATGCGATCTGCCCGACCGCCAAAGTTTGTACTGCCCACATTACTGGTTACGAGTACAACGCTATTATAACAAAGCCGTCCTTTAAGGACGGGGCTAATAACCCCAAATTTTTGGTAAAGCCCTTCTTTCGACAGTTGACGCATAAATTCAGAGTCTTTAGCTTAGATCCAATACTTGCACTCTATTCAATTTCTGATGAAATCTTCTTTCTTTTCCTATCTCGCGGTTAGCTTACTGGCTTCTACTGCAACGGTTTTAACCTTTCCCCGGATTGCTCACAGCGCGGAAGCCACTCCTGCCGAACAAGAAGCGTTTATGGAAACTTGCACCTCGGCACAAATGCCCCCGAATATCACCCAAACTCAGCTTGACGGCTATTGTCAATGCGTCCTCACGGGCTTTATGCAAGACGACATCACCGAGGAGCAAATCGACACCCTCAGCACGAATCCTCAAGACCCTACTCAATGGGCCCCGAATGTGCGGGAAGTGATTAATAGTTGCGTAGGCGAGTATTTTCTACCGGCTGAATAGGCTTCGGCGATCGCGCTGCTTGCTTTTAGATGCGCTCAAAGCTTCTGTTTTCGGGGCTTGTGGCGTTTTTGAAAGAGGGCGCGATCGCGTCTCTAACGCCCGTTTGAGAGGAATTTTGAGACAATTTGGGCAGATTACCACTTGACATTTAATTTTAGGCTAGTTTCACGAATTTGTCAAACAACTCGTTATTTTCACCTATTTCAGCTAATAGAAATTACCCTATTTCTAGAACTTTCTAGAACCCCGGTTTCTTATCTGCTTCCCCAGGAAAGTTCAATTTTTCTGCTAGAAACCGGGGTTCTTACTCTTTTAATCTTACTGAAAAATAGACGCGATCGCGACTCGAAAATCGGGCAACAATGGGGAAGCCAAATCATCCCCTTCCAATAGCGTACAAACCTGTTGTAATTGGGCTTCATTACGACGATAAACCGCAATCGTTTTCAAACGCCAATCGGCCACCCAATATTCCTGTACGCCATAAAGAGAATAAAGTTTGCGCTTTACTTCCTTATCTCGTTGTTCGTTAATTTCCCCTGGGGATAAAATCTCGATGACAATTTCCGGTGCAACAACCAGATGTCCCGACTCATCCACACCATTTTCTAAACGTTCTTCACTAATCCAAACCACATCAGGAATGACTGCATCCGTGGGTGTAAAAATGACTCCAGGGGCTTGAAAAGTTTTCCCTCGTTTTGTTTTTCGCGACCAAAATTCTAATTCAAAATGCAGATTCCCACTCACATTTTGATGGCGGATATGAGGTGCGCGAGTCACAAATAATTCTCCCTCAATAATCTCATAACGTTTCCAACCGCCATCGTCTGGCATAGCGTTAATATCTTGGATTGTCCATTGTGGAGATTTAGCGACCATAACATGATTTCAATGCTTGGGTTTAATTCTACTGAAAAATAGACGCGATCGCGACTCGAAAATCGGGCAACAATGGGGAAGCCAAATCATCCCCTTCCAATAGCGTACAAACCTGTTGTAATTGGGCTTCATTACGACGATAAACCGCAATCGTTTTCAAACGCCAATCGGCCACCCAATATTCCTGTACGCCATAAAGAGAATAAAGTTTGCGCTTTACTTCCTTATCTCGTTGTTCGTTAATTTCCCCTGGGGATAAAATCTCGATGACAATTTCCGGTGCAACAACCAGATGTCCCGACTCATCCACACCATTTTCTAAACGTTCTTCACTAATCCAAACCACATCAGGAATGACTGCATCCGTGGGTGTAAAAATCACCCCAGGGGCTTGAAACGCATTCCCCAATCCTGTTGTTTCCGACCAATTTTCGAGATGCAAATAAAGTTTCCCTGCAACACTTTGATGGCGGATATGAGGTGCGCGAGTCACGAATAATTCTCCCTCGATAATCTCATAGCGTTTCCAACCGCCATCGTCTGGCATAGCGTTAATATCTTGGATTGTCCAGTAGGGTAAATTGGCGACCATGAGGTAATTTTAAAGCTTTGGTTTTATTGTAATGGATTGTTTTATTCGGGAGGATTATCGGATACGATCGCACGAATTTCAGCAATTAATTCGAGATAGTTATTTAACATTGTTTCTAGTTGATTTAAAAGTGCGCGATCGCGTTTTTCTAAAATCCCCCATTCTGCATCCGCTTTCAATCCTTCTAACTGCCGCGATAACATCTCAAAAGATTGGGGTAAATCGGCAATATCTTCTTCTTGTTCTTCTAAATTTGGGATAAAGTCTTCAGCACGTTGAACTAATCTTCTGACTTCTCTTGTGAGTTTTCGTCGTCGATCGGCGAAGTTTCTGAAGTTGGGATTATCTTTGTCTTGTTGCTTGTCGGTGTTGGAGTTTTCCATGTTTCCGGTTGAATTTCGATTTCGCGAGGCGTTATTTGCGCTTCTGGACTCAGAGTTTCTTGTCGGAATTGTATCTCTGGCTGAGGGATAGATCGCGTCTGGAAAATCTGAGCTAAAATTGCCACTAAAATGATTAACAGCAGTACGAGCAGTAGAATTAAGCCCCCTTTTTTTACCTGAGTTTGATTATGAGTCCCAGGCAGAATTGACTGACGAGAAACGTCAAAACTTGGAGGCATTCTTGTATTATAATCTTTCCAAGTCTCTGATTCGATCCGATTAGATAAGCCTCGCCAGACTCCCATGGTTTCCAAAACAGAACCTGCTTTCAGACTGGTTACAACGATGAGTAAGCCTTCCCGATTGGGAAGCTGATTTTGTCGTAGTTCTAGGGCTAAATCTTGGCGATGTTCTGGCGTATTTTTGGCAATTCGATCGATATGATTAGCTTGAGTCTCAAATTGCAAATCTTCTAATTTAGCTAGGGTACGAAGGGCTTTTTTATCTACCGTAAAGCCATAATCACCCCCTGAAGTAATAATTCGATCCAAGTCTAATTCTAACTGCTCGGTCAAAGCTCGAATCAAAATTCCTCGGAAATCTTTTTCATAACCATATCGTCCCCGAATCAAAAGTGAGTTACGAATTGAACGTCCTGCAAAGTCAATCCGATCTTCTCCGGCTTTTAAGCCAGTAATCAGTAAAGTCAATTCATTGGCTAAACGAAACAGAACAATCGAAAACTTTTGACTATCTATTAACTCAACCGGAACCATCCTTTTCCCATCCGCCTCAATAGACCCTTTTAAAATAGCGGGAATTTCAGGAATTTGACGATTTGTTTCAATTTTTAGCCAACGATAATCATAGTCTTGAGTCAAGCCTCGACTTTGAACATAAACGTCTATTTTAGTTTCCATAAAAACTTCCTCTTAAATATCTAACCATCTGTCTCCCTTCAACACTCTAAATCCGCCATTACTTTTAGAACCCCTTGCAAATTCTTCTACTGCTTTTTGCAGGTATTGATCGATACCCAACCAACCCCGTAAAAAGTTGAAAACACCCCAACTGCGGTTATCTAAATGTAGTTTCAGCAGAAATCGTAATAAGTAACGTAAGGGTTGTTCGCTATCTTTAGGAGAGTATTCAGCATCGTGGCGAATTTTCCGAAAATAGAAACGAGGATTATTAGATTCATCGACTTCTAAACGGGAAAAATGAACGCTTCCTACGGTTTGAATCGGAGTGACAACGTTAACAATCCAAGGGCTGAGTTGTTCGGAGTTAAACAACTGGAGTAAAAGGTCATAACCTTTTTGAACTTGGGCTAATAACTCTTTAGTTGATTGGTCGTTTTTAAGGTACTTTTCGCATTTAATCGGAGCAAAAATAACCATCCGTGGGGATTCTAAATCTTGATACGCCTTTTTAAACAAGTCTTTAATCTGTGAAGGACGATTAATTTTTTCGTGATATTTACCATTCCGTTCCATCAAAGCCGGAGTATCAATCGCAATTAAAACCACGGCTGAATCGCGGACTAATTCGGTCAAGAATTTCTTTTCTGCTGCGGTGGCTTTAGTTTCGTGATAACCCCCTGGATAGTCACAAAACCGCAGTTGAAGGGAAGGGGTTATACCTTTTTTCCCGAGGCCAAAACTAAAAGATCGTAATGATTCTGGCCCGGCGATCGCTTCTGTCCCTTGAATACCTTGTCGTCCTCTAGCTTCAAAAACATCCAAAATACTTTTTAATTCAATCAAACGATCTTGTAGAATTGCCGCACTTTCATCATCAGGAGTAAGTTGTAAATCGGTCAAACCAATATTACTTTCAAACTGTTCATAAATGGCAGTGAGAAGGGTTGTTTTACCGACTCCTGTGGGGCCAAGCATCGTAATTTGAACTTCTTGCATGAAAAAATATCCTTAATCTAAAAACTGGAAAGCAGAGACTTGATTTTCTGTTGTTGCGCGATTCACTAAATCCAACCATTCGCGACGAGTCCGAGTGCGATCGCTAAACTCTGCAAATTCATTAGACCATACTTGCGATCGCATTTCCTCTAAGAAGATTTGCCAATCATTTTTAACCCCTTTAGCCCGCAATACTCGGTCAATAAATTCTTCCACAATGGCAAAAGCAGCTTGATTTGGTTCGGCCAATAAGTCATCTAAGACTGTCTCGCATTTATAAACCGCTTCGGCTTGTAATGAAGTTAAACAAGATAACACTTCTTGAGAAGAAGGAGACTTAGAAAGAAACAAAGATTTATCATCAGGAGTCAAGTCATCTAAATGCTGACGAATGCGATGTTGAATTAAACCGCGATAAGAAATTTCAAAGTCTGCTAATATCGTAAAACCTAGTTTTAGTTGAGGTAAAGTATCGGGAATTAAGACAGCAATTTCGCGAATAAATCCTGCATCCCGGACTAGAGTTAATTCTCCTAATTTACCCTGCTCAATTAAAACTCGCGCAACCTTCAGTTTTAACTTTTCAATGCTTTGCTTTAAACCTTTATCTAGAAAGAGAAACTGTTTAGACAAATGAGCGCGAACTTCGTTTAAATATTGATTATAAGCAATATCATAAGACCCTACTTCATTGCGACGTGTTTTTATTTCGGCTTCTGTGGGTAATCCAGGATGTTCCCGACAAGCTTGTAAAGCCATTGCAACGTGCTGTTTAAAGTTGTCATCCTGCATATCGCGAAACTCTCGAAGTTCGTGCAGTAAATCCTCTAAACCGTTGGTTAAGTCTTGCCAAACTTGATTAAACAGTTGGAGAAATTGCGGAAACCAACTCTCCGATTTTCCGGCTTGGGATAAAGCCTTTTTAGCCTTCTCTAATTCTATCGCGATCGCACCTTGCAAGTTCTTCAAACTTTCTTGACGCAGGGTCGCATAACGCTTATCTAAAGCCGTAATATTGTCCCGAAGATAATTTAATACTTGGTCTAAAACTTGACCCGCTTCTGCCGCATCCGCACAGTTGGCAATAACGTGCTGCACCACATCAATATGATTCTCAGCCCGACTGTTTGCTAAGTCCTGACAGTTGTGCCAATTATCACCATTCTTGGAATCTTGATGGGTGCGATTCAATACCAAAAATGACCATAAATGAATCGGTAAATCCACTAAAGCACTATGAGCAGTATCGTATAATTTCACATCATAATCTGCCCAATAATCCCCGGAAGATTTTGGCATTCGTACAAAAATTACCGCATCCACATCTTGTCCTAAAGCCTTAACCAAACGTTCCTCATCCCCTATTCCTGTATCTCCTAATCCTGGCATATCAACTAAAGCAACTTGACCAATTTCTGTATGAGGAAACTGGCAAATAATTTTAACTTCTTGAACGGCTAAATAATTAAAGAAAACCCGTTCACCATCTAACGTATCTTGTGCCACATATTGACGGATTTCTTCTTTACCAATTTGACGGGGAGAAGCAGCCCCAACTAAATGTTTATAGTTGGGTAAATGTTTATGATAGCGCTGCAAATGTGCGTACATTGCTCTAGATTCTGCTGAGTTTAACTCAGTCGGAAGGGGAGGTAAATCACCATTAGCAAAAGCATCTAAACTAACGGGTTTTGGGCTTAAATGCAGCTTATCGTAATAAGGTGCAAGCACATTTTCAATGAAATCTCTTTCGCTGTAAAAATATACTTCACCGTGAGTATCTGTGTGGGAAGAATGATAAATTGTGCTGCGAACTCCGGTACAATGTTGGCGATCGCCATCGGGAATTTCCGCCGTTGTTAACCCCGTCAAACTTTGCAGAAAACGGCTTTTGCCTTGACGCGCTCGCCCCACTACGCCAATATTAAGAGTATTGCGACTCATGCGGTGTTTCAGCTTATTGAGGGCTAATAATTCTGTTTGAATCTGGCTTTCGCTTTCAGTAATATTGAGGGCTTGTAACTGTTCTAAAACCTGCTCATCTTCAACCTTATGAAGTATGTTGTCGCGCTGTTGTTGAAGTTGCTGTAATATTTCACTCAGCGATCGCAAATTCCCTTCAACTTGAGTAATTTTGGCGACTAAAGGGCGACGTTTTGCGAGAATTTCGGTAATTTGAGCAGTGCGTGTAGCGTTCATAAAAGTGATTTAAATTAGATTCTTAATATTTTACGATACGTTTCAGATAAAAACACCATGAGGTAACGGGATATGGCTACAAATCCATATTCTTCAATTCCCTAAAAAATCAAAATTTGAGTGAGATAAAACCGAGAGAGAGCGATCGCCTAAAATAAATTCAGAGAACAAATCGCTGAGTTTGTCAACTGTTGTTACAAAAATCAAAATGTTACAAACACCCAACCTAGAAGAAACTGAAACCCTCTTACTCAATTTACCCAGAACTCTAAAACTCTATGTTACCCCAGACCAGTTTATCCTCTTAGCCGCCAGTAATCGCGATTTACAACTCGAAAGAACAGCCCAAGGAGAACTCATTGTGAATCCCCCCACAGGTTGGCAAACTGGACAACAGAATAGCAGTATTTCGGGGGAGTTGTATTTATGGTGGCGTAATGCAGGTGAACCAGGGAAAGTTTTTGATTCTTCGACTGGATTTACTTTACCGAATAATGCCATTCGTTCCCCGGATGCGGCTTGGGTAAGTCAAGAACGTTGTGATGCTTTAACCGACGAACAAAAGAGGACGTTTGCCCCAGTTTGCCCTAATTTTGTGGTAGAATTACGCTCAACTTCTGATACTTTGAAATCCCTACAAGAAAAAATGCAGGAGTATCTGGAGAATGGGGCAAGATTGGGTTGGTTAATCAATCCTAAAAATCGGACTGTGGCGATTTATAGAGTGGGTTTAGAAACCGAAGTTTTAACCAATCCCGATCGGTTATCCGGGGAAGAAGTTTTACCGGGTTTTGTGTTAGATTTGCGGCGCGTTTGGGGAGAGTAGACGAGAACCCCGGTAACTCAGACGAAACTGGGGTTCTGAATCACAATCTAACCCAACTCAAAAAGCGGCAAATTCTCCGCACCCACAGCTACCATCACCGACGTATTTTCCCCCTGTAATGGAATCCGTCCTCGCAACAAAGGTAACAAAGCTTCCCACTGCATCGAACTTAATTCTCCTACCCAAGAAATCGCTAAATCTTCACTCACTTCCACTCCCATCATTAGTAAATTCATTGCCATTCCTGACAGCAATAATTCCGCATCTTCAACATTAATCCCTGTCGTATCAATCAGCAGGGTAATTTGTTCGGGATGAGGATGAGAAGACAAAGAAGCAATAATAGTTTGAATTTCGCTTCCCACCTCATCTTCGGGTAAACTCCAATCGGGAAAAATTACAACATTCATCTCCCGTAAATGCAAACTTTGCAGCGTCGTTTTAATTAAAACTGACTGCATAATTCCCGCCATTTTCTGCCAAGAAAACTGTTGAGCTTGTTCTAATCCAGCCGGAATTAACGCCTCGCGCACGCGGTTTTTTTGAATCTCGCATAGGGCATCTACCATGTCCTCTACCCTATCATCCGGGACGTATAAAGCGGCTTCTCCGGCAACTTCGGGGAGGGAGGCATTACGACAAGTAATCACCGGACAAGCGCAAGCTAAAGCTTCTAAGACAGGCATCCCAAAGCCCTCGTATTTAGAAGGATATACCAGCGCCACCGCCCCCCCATAAGCCAAGCGCAATTCTTCATCTGTTAAATTGAGAGAATGAACGACAGTTCCTTGGGTACATTGACGCAATTCTTCGGCTAATCCTCCCTGATTTCCCGTACAAATAATTTCAAAGCCTTGTTTCGTACTCAGTTGCGAAAAAGCCTGGAAAAATAAGCGGGTATTTTTATAGCCCGTATAAGCCCCAACGATGAGAAAATAGGGCTTACTAATGCCATATTTAAACTTAAAAGCAGCAATTTCTTCCTGGGTTGCGGGACGAAAAATCTCAGCAACACCGACATAAGTTACCGTTACCGATTCTACTTCTGGGAAAAAGTGTTGTAAATCGCGGGCGCTATTTTCAGAAATGGCCATAAAAGCTGAAGCCCGCTTAATGGCTTCGTGCTTTTCTTGCCACATCACATTTTGTAGATTGTATTGTTCGGGCAAGCGTTCGGCAATCATATCATACAGTAATAAAGCCGAGGGGGTTTCTGTGGGAAAACTATAGTAAGTGGAGATAAACAAATCCACTTTTTCTTCATCGCATATTGCTTGTAAAAGGGCGCGATCGCTCTCTAAATTTTGATAATCATGAAGGGGAATAGTCCGATAGCGAATCCCCGGAATTTTCGGTGCAGTCCCCCCGCGATCTAAAACCAATAAATGCCGGGCAAAACCACTATCTACCCAAGCTTTAAATAAACTCTGCCATACCCGCGCAATACCCGTATTATAGCGCTGGAAAAATACGCCATCAATGGCAATTCTGGGCGTAACTTTAGCATAAATATAACTCGCAGGGTTTTGACTCGCTTCAACAAATCGCCATTGGTTATTTTCATTTTTTTGCAGTAAAGGAGTCACCCCCAATACATCCACGCGATCCACCATCGTATCATCCCCCACCCAAGGAAAATACTCCCGCAGCATCACCGGAAAATACTGTTCTGCTTGTAGATTTTGCCAATAATTTAAAGCATTTTGATAGCCATAATATTGCTCTTTAAACTGGAGTTGTTCGGGTAAAAGATAAGCAAAATGTTGAAACACTAACCCAGCTTCTTCAGTTTCGGCGTGAGTAAAAGGATTGGTTTTCGCGACTTGCCGAAATTGGGTTTCTGAGAGGGGTTCGGCTAAAATTGGCGGTTCGTGAGTTAACCAAAGATAACCGGGTTGATAACGCCAAGTCCGCAGCCAATCTTGATTGGGATTTTGAGCATAACAATTGCGGGTACTAATGGCTAAATCTTCCCCAACAAAGTACCAACACCAATAATAAGCTGCCGTTTTCTTAGGATTTCTAATAAAGAGATTGCGTCCTTTATATAATTGCTCGGCTGTCCATAGTTCATCAACATCAACTTGCCACAACAAGCAGGTTTCTTGAATATTTTCTAAAGGCGCATTAATCATTTCTCGCTTCCCTTCCCAAAACTCTCCTTTTGGTTTACGGTATAGGGTGATTTTGTCGGGATATTGGGCTGCAAGTTGGTCTAAATAAGCTGAAGTACCGTCGATACTGCGGCCATTTTCGTGAATTGTTTCGCTAACTTCACCGCCGAGTTGAAGACTCCAAGCTGTATCATGTTTTAAATCAGCAACGCCTTCAATAATATGCCAATGCCAGGGGAAAGGAAGTTGGTTTAAAATATCGATGTGATAGCGAATAAAGGGTTCGCCGTTGAGAACAATAGTAAAGAAATGAACGGGAAGTTCGGGAAAGGCAATATAGTTTTCATAATAGGAGTTAGAGTCTTTAACTTTTACGCCAATATCTCCTTCATTTGTAATCCGGTGGCATTCATAGCCGTTGGCAATTAAGATGTCAAAAACTTCTTTCGCTTCTTTCTGCAAGCCCTCTAACATTACTTGCGAAATTTCAAATTGAATAAATTGAATTTTATGCTGTTTGAGTAGATTTTCTGCCCCTTTTAAAACTTCACTTTCGGCTCCTTCAACATCAACTTTTAAGTAATCAATTTTGTTAATTCCTTGGGCTTGGCAAAAACTATCAAGGGTCACCGCTTCAACAATTTCAGTTTTATCAATTGGGACAACAGAACCATTTTGGAGATTATTAACTTGAGGCGTTCCTAATGTGTTCCGAGCGGAATATTCTTCGGGAAACTGATTAAATTCTAAGGAGTCGTTGCGCGAGAAAACGGCTTTTTGCTGAACGATAATATTATGAATTTGATAGCGATCGCGCTTTTGTTCGATCTGGTGCGCTAAATCGACTGTAGGTTCAAAGGCATACACTTTCCCGAAATAGCCCACCCACTGGCTTATCAGTAACGTATAATCTCCTTGGTTTGCTCCCACATCAAAAACAATGGCATCTTCGTCAATGAGCGATCGCATTAATTTTTGTTCTTTTTGTTCGTGCCAGATTGACGTTTGTTTTTGTAGCTCTGATATTATATTAGGGCGATTGGGATTAACTTTTTTAAAAATAGAATAACCGTTACGCAGATGTGGATTTTGCTTGATCAATTCGTAGTTTGAATCTTGCAATAATCGAGCATGAGAGTTATAATTTTTATAGGCATTAATATCATCCAATGCTATGATTTTTGCACCATGAACTTCGGTGAGTTCTGCCGAACCTGTAAACTCCGAACCATCAATTAAAACCACATCAAAAGTTTCAATATTATTCTCCTCCTTGATGTGTGCAATTCCATTTTTAGGAACATCGTTATTTTCGAGATAACTAATGTCCTGCTGTCGCCAACTTAGGATTTGCTCGAGGGGATATTGATTTAAATTCGTGATATTGTTGTGGTAAAATTCCCTAACTTGCGCTTCACTGGGAAAGCAAGTCTCAGGAACGGAAGAAACATTGTAACAATGAACAAAAGGCTGATTTTCATAAGTTTTTTGTAACTCCAGAAAGCGCGTTTTTGACACTTCCATGCAGTATAATTGAGGTTGATAAGGATTTTGTTGAATCCCAGTAACCAGGGCTTCTGTACTGCCGCCTCCCGACGACGAGCCAATTTCTAAGATCGTTTTGATATCTTCTTCGGCGGCAATTCGTTGCAAAAAATGATAAAACTCGTCGTGCTTAATTTCGGGAGAAATAATTTGTTCGAGTTGAGAATTGGTCATAATAAATCACGCCCTCAAAAGTTATTAATAAACGAAATAATAAGCAGCTTTAGGGGCTGCTTATCTTAAAAAACTATCTCTAAGATTTAAGGATTACTTTCAGGAGTTGTCGTTTCCCCGGATTCTTGAGCTTTAATTTGTTCGAGTTGGGCTTTTAATTCCGTCGCTTCAGGATTGAGTTCAACTAACTGTTCGAGGGGTGCGATCGCGCCTTCATAATTGCCCGTTTGAATTTGGGCTGCTGCCAATAATTGCAATGCTTGTTGATTTTCCGGATTCAGTTCAACTAATCTTTGAAGTGGCTCAATAGCGGCTTCAAACTTCTGCATTTGTAGGCGTAATTCGACCAAACGAGTCAGAGCAAACTCATTATCCGGTTCTCGTTCTACAACTGCGGCAAACCCCTCTTCTTGGGTAGCTAATTCATTTTGGATCGCTTCAGCTTCGGTGGGTTGTTCTGTTTGAGAAGTCGGCGAACTTCCGGTAAACAGATTAGCGGCCATCAATCCCGTCGAACCGAAAAAGGCGATCGCGCTAAAAATAATAATAAACTTTTGGAGTGGTTTTTTCTGATTTTTAGAAGAAGACATATTGTCTAAATTAATCCCAACAGCAAGTGATAGCAACGCTCAGAAGTCTCAGAAATGCGTTAATGTTAAAATACCCATTTCTCAAGTCAAAGCGATCGCGTCTTTTTCAAATGTAGCAAAGTTATGTGGGAATTATGACCCTCTCAACTCCCCCAAATCCCCTAGCAAAAGTGCGACCCTTTTTACTTTTTGGATTGTGTGCGGTCACGATTGGTACACTGCAAGTTTCTCAAGTGCGATCGCTCGAACAAACCCAAACGACCCAAGCTTACGAGCAACAAGTCCAACAAGAAAGACTGCGCCTACAACTCCTGGGCCAAATGCCCAGCTTCGGCTTTGACAATTTAATCGCAGACTGGACATTTTTACAATATCTTCAGTATTTCGGCGATGATGAAGCCCGGGCCGAAACTGGCTACGAGCTTGCCTTAGAATATCTCGATATTGTCATCGACCGCGATCCCCGCTTTTTAGGTGCTTATGACTTTTTAGCCACCGCAGGCTCAATTTTTACCGCCCAACCCCAAAAAACCGACAAAATCATCGATCGAGGCTTGCAATTCGTCACACCGCGAGTCCCAGAGCGCTCTTACTACATCTGGCGGCAAAAAGCGATTAATGAGTTGCTTTTTCTCGAAAATGCTCAAGCCGAGGCTCAAAGATCGTTTCAAAAAGCGGCAGAATGGGCAAGTTTGTACGAAGATGAAGAAAGTCAAATCGTAGCGGAATTTTCGCGGCAAACAGCAAAATTTCTTGAGAATAACCCAGAAAGTAACGTTGCGAAAGTAGGCGCTTGGGCTTTAGTTTTGCAGAATACCAGCGATAAACGCGCTCAAACTCGCGCTATCGAAGCCATCCAAAATTTAGGGGGTAGCGTGCAAGTCACCGAAAACGGACAATTTTTAGTACTTCCTCCCGCACAAGATTAGGAATCTTATCCCCCCCCGATTGCCGATTGCCTACTGCCCAAAAAACTGATGACTGATTACTGATAACTGATAACTGAAAAGCCCACTGCCCCTCAAATACTGTTAAGATAATCGGGTGTTTTGTTCAGAGTTATCGTGTCAGACCTTCGAGAAGAAATTGCCCAAAGCCTTGATGAAGCCGCTTGGGATTGGTTAATGCCCCATGCTCGCCGAGATGCCTTAATTGTGGTGTCCCCTTCACTAGATTTATTAGATGTGGGGGTAGAAATTGCCCAAGATAATACCCCCCAAATTCAAACTTGGATTACCAAAAAACTCATTCAGAAGCCTTCAGTCGATCAACTGACTCTTTGGAATAAAACCCCTCAAAAACGCTTTAACGCCATTATTGTTCAGCCTTTTGTGGTGGTACAGGAACAAGCCGTGGCGTGAGTTGGGACTTGAGGGTTGCGCCGGTATAGCCTGTAGCGAGCCATAACAAAGCTCTTACCCCATCCCGGAGGGATTTACCCATGGATTCTGGGGGGCGGTTGGTGGGAACAGTAACGGGTTTAATAATAATGCCACGACTGCCAAAAACTATTTCACCAATAATCCGGGCCCGTCTCATGTGGTCATCGGAAGTCACCAGATAAACACTGTCAATATCTTGGGCTTCGAGGCGGTCAACGAGGGTGGTAAAGTTGGTTACGGTGTCTTGGGCTTGGTAATCGAGGTGAATGCGATCGCGCTCGATGCCGATTTTAGCAAACAGCAGTTTCGCGTAACCCTCCGGACTGCCTGAAGACACCCAAATCGGTAACTCTGGGTGCTGATGAGCAAAGCGGGCCGCAAAGGATTCTCGCCGCTCCTCCCCACCGAGAACTACAATAGCTTGGGGTTGAACGATAATACCTTTAATGGTACGGTAACCCGCGATCGCCCCTAGGGCCATCAGGGCGACCATAAACCCCAGCCACCATTTGTTACAGCGCGGCGACTTTGTAAACAACAATCGCGATTGACGAGAATTCAGCTTTAACACCATTCACCTGAACCGATCCCAACAAAACACCCACAAAACCCTCAACTATCGTGCCGTATAAGAGGTTAATCTGCGCCCTAGTTTACCTCTCAACAGCGAATAATAACTCAAAATTATCAAACATTAGAGAACGGGACTGGCCGGACTCGAACCGGCGACCTAGCGCTTCAGATTGGTGTGAGTTTCCCCACTCTCTGGACTATTCCTTCACCCTAGATAAAATTATCCGTAGGTGGCGGCCGTTGTGTTGCTGGAGGTTTTAATTTTACCGAGCATACAGGGGGGAACATAAGGCGCTAAAAAAGCGAGAAAAGCTTTTCCGGCTTGAGTTCCTAACCGCAAACGGTAATGGTTTCGATGACGACTCACTCCCCAGTAAATCCCCCACACTTGCGCGAAATAGGCCACAATGATTTCATTGTCTTTTCGCGATAAATGGGTGTTGAGGTACACCTCTAGAGCGTGAATCCGACCATTGCGCCGTTTAAAAGACTTTGAGCCGCAATCCAAAAACCAAATCGCTATTCCTTGGGGTGTTAACCAATTCAGGAAAGGGCGGGCAATGGCGCGATCGCGTCCCGAATATAATTGTTGAATCAACACCCGTGTTAACGGAATTTGCTTGGGTTGGATGTGCCAAACTCGACGGCCTTTTGGGGTGATTTTCTCGCGCACACAAACCGCTTTGCGCGTAATTTGTGCGAGTAACTCTTGTTTGAATTGCACATACTCAATCTGAGCGTCACTGTGCTGAATCCAAAAATTGTTACCGTTGCGGCGACTTGCCCCTAACAGCATTCCCGTGAGAATACCCCGTTGCTCTGGTTTTGATGAGACATGATAGTCCATCTTTCGTTTGACTCTTTCAGCAACCAGTCTCTGCACCTTCCAAACTCAACTTTTGAGTCTGGCTTGGCTCAAGATTACCCTATCTGTTGCCAGACTTAGGCTTCCTTGAATTTGACCGCATTCATCCCTCGAAGTTTCCTTCCAGGATGCCCGATATTTCAGGAGGCGCTTGCTCTATCCAACTGAGCCACAGCCCCTAGCGCAAAACTATAATAGCAAATTTGTTGTTGGTTGTTGGTTGTTGGTTATTGGTTATTGGTTATTGGTT
>JBKHDX010000055.1:0-23125 GCA_046541115.1 Spirulinaceae cyanobacterium
GAAGTGAAACCCAACAACCAATAACCAATAACCAATAACCAATAACCAACAACCAATAACCAATAATTATCCTACTCAGTTACAGGCAGTTGGATAATAAAGGTACTCCCTTGGCCGAGTTCTGATTCTACTATTAAATGGCCGCCGTGAGTTTCGGTAATGATTTGATGGGCGATCGCGAGTCCTAAGCCTGTGCCTTTACCCACTTCTTTGGTCGTAAACAAGCGATCGAAAATACGGGTTTGGACACAATTGGAAATGCCCTTTCCACGATCGGCAATGCGAATTTCGATGGCTTCTTGAGTCGGTAAAGTGGTGGTAGTTACTTTGATTTTTTGCGGTTTATTTGTTAATTCTTCATAGGTAGATTGCTGTGCAACTTCATCATAACTATCGATGGCGTTAGCTAAAATATTCATAAAAACTTGATTTAATTGCCCTGGAAAACAATCAATTTCTGACAATTCGCCGTAATCTTTAATAATTTCAATTTCGGGGCGCAATGAGTTGGCTTTGAGGCGATATTTTAAAATTAGTAAAGTGCTGTCGAGGCCCGCGTGTAGATCGGCCTTAACTTTATGTTCGGTGTCGGCCCGAGAAAAGGTGCGTAAACTGGTGCTAATGCTTTGAATGCGATCGGTTGCCCCTTGCATAGAATGAAGGAGTTTCGGGAAGTCGTCAAGCAGAAAATCTAAGTCAATTTCTGCGGCGTGTTCCTGAACGATCGCCGTCGGGGGCTGTTGTTTTTGATAAAGTTCGAGATAGTCGTAGAGGTCTTGTAAATAGTCTTGAGCATTGCTGAGGCTGCCGTTAAGGAAACCCACAGGATTGTTGATTTCATGGGCGACTCCGGCGACTAAGTTACCCAGAGAAGCCATTTTTTCGCTTTGGATAATCTTGAGTTGCGATTGTTTAACTTGTTCGAGGGCGGTTTGTAATTCGGTGGTGCGATGTTGGACTTGTTGTTCGAGTTGTTCGGTTAAAAAGTGCAGGTTGAGATGGGTTTGAACCCGGGCCAAAAGTTCGACTTCGCGAAAGGGCTTGGTAATGTAATCTACTGCCCCTACAGAAAAGCCTTGGGCAATGCTTTCGTTGTCGGATAATGCCGTTAAGAAAATAATAGGAATATGGGTGGTTTCGGGATTGGTTTTGATCTTTTGACAGGTTTCAAAACCATTCATTTCTGGCATTTGCACATCGAGCAAAATCAAGTCGGGGATTTGTCTTTGTAATTGTTTCAAAGCCCGTTGACCGCTGGTGACTGCCGAAACGCTGTAACGGGCAGATGAAAGGGTTTCAACGATGACTTCTAGGTTCGCAATGGTATCATCTACAACTAAGATATTGGCAGGGTTTGAACGATCGAAGGAGTTGAGCTTAGACATGGCTAGAGTCGGCGGTCAAATGGCCGTGTAGCAGTTCTTCAATTTCTTCAGTTTGGAATTGCCGAGTTAGGGTGATTAGGGAGTTGGCAAAGGAGATGTAACGAGAGTCAGCGATTTTGAGGTCTTCGAGACGCGATCGCAAGTCGTTAATTTTATTGAGTTCAGCTAAAGCTAACAATTCTTTGAGAAGGGCAGGAGGAGGCACGACTATCTCAGCAGAAGGCAAGTCTTCGGTTTGGGCTTGAGGGGTTTGGTAGGTCCACTGTAATCCTAAATGGCGAGCCAGCAATTGCAACAAGTCCCCTGCGTCTATGGGTTTGGCTAAAAAGTCATCGCCGCCGTGACTGAGGGCCAGGCGTTGGTCAACTTGGGATACTGAAGCCGAAGATACCAGCACTTTTAGGTCTTTGAAGGCTTCTGTGTGACGGAGAGAATGCAGGAATTCAAAACCATCCATAACCGGCATGACTAAATCGGTAACGATCAAATCAGGCTTTTGCTGCTGCAAGATTTCTAAGGCGGCTTGCCCGTTTTCGGCTTCTAGGATGTCAAATCCTAATGGTTTGAGTAAATTTAATAAAACAGCGCGATTTTCGCGAGCGTCGTCAACGATTAAGAGAGTATAGCGTTTTTCGCTGTCGTAACCGATAATGCGATGGCTGTCATCAAGGGCTTGTCGGGCTACCCAGTCTTGGGCGAGGGGGAAGTCAACGGTGAAAAAAAATTCGCTGCCCTGATGGGGTTGGCTTTTGACTTGGATGGTTCCCCCCATGAGTTTGACCAAACGCTGGCTGATGGCTAATCCTAAACCGGTTCCTTGGGCTTGTTGTTGGCGATCGCCCACTTGTTCAAAGGCTTCAAAGAGTTTGGTAAGATCGTTTGGGGCAATGCCAATCCCGGTATCCATCACACTAAAAAAGAGAGATACTTGCGTTTGTGAAATTTGCAATACTTCGACTCGTAGTGTTACTGTTCCTTGGTCGGTAAATTTAATGGCGTTACCGAGTAAGTTGATTAACACCTGACGCAATCGCTTTTCATCGGCTTCTATGCCATCGGGTAAAAGGGGACTGGGCTGATAAACAAAGTTAATGCCTTTTTGTTCGGCTTTGATGCGGCACATTTCCACCACACTTTGCAACAAAGAGGGTAAATATAACGCGGTGGGGGCAAGTTCGAGTTTGCGGGCTTCGATTTTGGAGATGTCTAAAATGTCGTTAATCAGGGTCAGGAGGTGAGAACCGCATTGATAGATGATATCTACACCATCCCGTTCTTTTCCGGTGAGGGTTCGCCCTAGAATCTGAGCATAGCCTAAAATGCCGTTGAGGGGGGTGCGAAGTTCGTGACTCATATTGGCTAAAAACTCGCTTTTGGCTTGATTGGCCAGGTCTGCGGCGGCTTTGGAGCGTTTGAGTTGTTGTTGTTCAAAGGCTTGCACTTGCCACAATACCACCAGCATTGTCCCCGTGAGACCGACTACAACTAAAGCGATTAAATCGAGGGGGCGCAGTTGTCCTTCGATGTTACCGCGAGGAATGACCAGGGCAACTGACCAATCGGCTTCTGTGAGGGGAATATAGGCGACATATTGCGGTTTGCCGTCAATGTTGACAAGGTTGATTCCTTTTTCGTGGTTTAGCAGCCGTTGCGTGACTGTGGCTAAGCCGCGATCGCTGTAATTCAGTAAACTCGGCGCAGGGGTTTCGATGGTAGACATTAACTCCGAATTGGGATGGACAATGGCTTCTCCTTTGGAGTTGAGAGCAAAGGCATAACTCCCCTGACCGTAATTTAAGCTATTTACGACTTCTTCGATTTTTTCAATGCCAATAATGGCATTCGCCGCCCCAATGGGCTGACCCAAGGGATTATCGGCGGTGGGTACGCCAGAAAAGGTAGGAATGGCAAAAACGACAATGCGAATGCCCCCAGAACTACGAGATAATAAGGGGTCGGATAAGCTATCGATCCCGGCCATGGCGTTTTTAACGTGCTGGCGATCGCTCAAATCAATTTGACCATTGCGATCGGGAGTGTCGGTGGTGTACAGCATCATGTCGGCATCGGTCATCCCCAGATAAATGAAGTCTGGCAGACGTTTTTCTTCTAAGGTTAAATAAGGCTCGATGATGTCCCAATCCATGGTGCGAAAGGTGGGATTATTCGCGATCGCGCCCAATTGGGCTTTATGATTGCTAATCCATGCGTCAATTTCGTTGGCCCCTTGCTGCACTTCTAAAAAAGCTTGATCTTGTAAGTTTTCGAGTAATAAATTGCGGACGGTGTGATAACTCCAATAACTGACCATACAAACAAAAACGGCGGTTCCCCCTAAAATAACTCGCGTCCGCAAGTTCTTGTTTTTTTTGGGCGCGATCGCGATATCTTGTCCAGTCTGGACAATCGTCTCAGAGGGTTGTTTTCCTTGTAGCCACCAGCGAGTTTGAGCTGGATTTTTCATAACATTTCTAAGGTCAAAAACCCGAGCGAGATTAATTGGCAAATATAAGCCCCCTAGCCTATCCCAAGTAACAATCTAGCCTTCTTAAGCACCCACCCAGAATTTTTTACTATTCGCTTTCGCTGTATCTTATGACAAATCAGGGTTTCGGGATTTGACAATGGGTAATCTATTTTAGATGGGTGCTTATGTTTTTTAATTTTTTGAATAATTATTAGCGGCATTTTGGGACATTGCACTTTTTCAACTATAACAATCTTAGTGGTGCTTTGAGGGAGGGGGAGGAGTGGGAAGAAATGACCAATTACCAATGACCAATTACCAATTGAGGGATTTAGAGAATAACAGATAACCAATAACCAAAGACTAAATCGTCCTCTAGATGGACGAAGAAAGCCGTCCATTTAGACATATTAAGAAGTATTGAGGAGACAGTGAAATGCCTGGGGGTTATGGGTTCGATTGCTTGTAGCCCAATTATTGTGGCAGATTTATCTAGCTCTAATAAATTACTATATTTCAAACTACCTATGACTCAAGCTTATGATGTCCTGATTATTGGTGCAGGGGCAGGAGGCGGTACTCTCGCCTATGCCCTTGCTAAAACAGGCAAACAGATTTTAATTGTAGAACGAGGGGATTATTTACCCAAAGAAAAGGAAAATTGGGATGCTAATGCGATTTTCCTCGAAGAACGCTATTATGCAGACGAGACTTGGAAGAATCGCCACCAACAGGAATTTCAACCGGAAACCCATTACTTTGTGGGGGGTAATACCAAGGTTTACGGCGCAGTGTTACAGCGAATGCGAGCCGAAGATTTTGGCGAATTAAAGCATTATGACGGTATTTCCCCGGGTTGGGAATTGAATTACGAAGATTTCGAGCCGTATTACTGCGAAGCGGAGAAACTCTTTAAAATTCACGGTCAGGGGGATGAAGACCCCACTGAACCGGCGCGATCGCAACCCTATCCTTATCCCTCCTTTCCCCACGAACCCCGCATTCAACAGGTAGCAGATGGTTTCAAAGCAGCAGGTTTGCATCCCTTTCATAATAACCTGTCATTGGATCGCGATGTGGAAAATCCCCTCACTAGCCATTGTATTCGCTGCGACACCTGCGACCCCTTTCCCTGCCTACTCGATGCCAAATGCGACGCACAAACCGCTTGTGTCGATCGCGCCCTAGAATATGATAACGTCACCCTCAAAACCAACACCCGCGTCACCCGCTTAATTCCCAATGAAGCCGGAACCAAGATTCAAGCTGTAAAAGCAGAAATTGAGGGCGAAACCGTTGAATTTAGGGCCGAAACGGTGGTTTTATCCTGCGGTGCGATTAATTCAGCCCGTTTACTCCTACAATCGGCTTGCGACCAATTCCCCCAAGGCATTGCCAACTCCTCCGGCTTAGTGGGACGCAACCTTATGTTACACAATCACTCGGCGGTAATTGCCGTCTCCCGTCAGCCCAACACCACCACCTTTCAGAAAACTTTGGGACTGAATGACTTCTACTTTCACGGCGTTGATAGCAACTATCCTTTGGGGTCGATTCAACTCACCGGAAAAGCCCAATGGCAACGGCTTAAACGCTTTGCAGACATCTGGACTCCGCGCTGGCTGTTGAAGTACATTGCCCGGCATTCTGTGGACTTCTGGGTCACGACTGAAGACCTACCCCGCCCGGAAAATCGCATCTATCTCAATCCTCAAGGGGATTTAGTCGTTGATTACCAAGAAAACAACCTCAAGCCCCATCATGAGTTAATTCAGGTTTTGAAATCTTTTCTGCGTCAACAGGACTTTTATTGGTTTTGGACAAAGCAAATGCCCCTACAAGTAGTTTGGCATCAAAGCGGGACTTGCAAGTTTGGTAGCAACCCCCAAACTAGCGTCCTCGACTTAAATTGTCGCACCCATGACCTCGATAATCTCTATGTGGTGGATTCGAGTTTTATTCCTTCGATGGGGGCAGTGAATTTGACTTTAACCATTATTGCCAATAGTTTGCGGGTGGCAGGTTTTTTCAGTTAACAGTTATCAGTCATCAGTCATCAGTGTTTTGGGGCAATCGGCAATCGTTATGTAGGGGCGGGGTTTCCCTGCCCAATAACCAATAACCCACAACCAACAACCAATAACCAATGACAAACGTATCAATTAGTTTAGAAGCCGGTGCAGGAATCCTAATATTGGCGATTATTGTGGTAGATGTTGTCGTCACCACCCTCACTTTAGGCGGGGGTGGGCCAATTACCAGTCGCTTGTCGGCGGGGGTTTGGCAGTTGGCGTTGCGGCTTCGTCGCTGGAGTGGTCGTCGTGGCTTTTTGGGGGTGATGGGATGGGGATTGTTGATCGCGATCGCCCTATTATGGTTTGTAGGGTTGTGGATGGGTTGGGTGCTAATTTTTGACTCCACAAAGACGGGAGTGGTTACGTCCTCGAATAAGTTACCCGCGACGTTTTGGGAAACGGTGTATTTTACGGGTTATACCCTCTCGACCTTGGGTTTAGGGGATTATCAGCCCAATGGCGTTATTTGGATGATTGCCACTTCTATTGCATCGATGTCAGGGTTTTTCTTGGTCACGCTGACCTTTGCTTATTTGTTACCCGTGATTGGGGCTGCCACCCAAAGACGGCAGTTGGCGTTGTATATTTCCAGTTTGGGGGGAACACCGGATGAGATAATTGCCAGGGCTTGGACGGGGAAAGGCTTTGGTGAGTTGAGTCAACATTTGATTTCGTTGAGTCCGATGGTGATTCAGCAGGGAGAAAATCACCTAACTTATCCTATTTTGCATTATTTTCATACCGTCGATCGCAGTCGCGCGATCGCCCTGAGTATTGTTTGTCTTGATGAAGCGTTGACCTTACTTAATTATGGCGTTGCACGGGAGTTTCGTCCTGACCCTTCAGCGCTGGAAAGCTGTCGTCGGGCTAATGCCGCTTTCCTCAAAACCCTTAAGTCTGCATTCATTACACCAGATTCCGATTGGCCGGATGCACCCCCATTAGATTTGCTGCGGCGTTATGGTATTCCTACCGTCAGCGAAGCGGAGTTTCTCGACGCAATTAAACAAGATAGCATAGCCCAGCGCCGTCATCTTTTACTGGCCCTCGTCCGCAATGATGGCTGGACTTGGGATGCAGTGGCTTCGAGTCATACCACCAATCGCAGCCAACGTTTGGATGATTAGGGGGTGGTTGACAACTCCCCGCCGTAAACGGTCGGGGATTCTCGCGTCATAGGGAGACTAAGCGCAGGAGTATAAACTCCAACCCCGATACGGGGCGTATAAAGTCCGCCAACCCGGACTAAATTAGGAGTGGGTTTTGACGTATCGGATTTGGTATGACACATCTTAAATAGTGGGTTACGGCGGATTGCGCTTATTGCTGTCATAGCCTCCGAGAGAATATTTATGAAGAAAAAACAAAGAAATTTATTTCGCTAAAAACTTGTTTTATAGTATAGAAAAATTGAGGTATCAGGGTCGTGACATTCAAAATTCTTAGCTTAGATGGGGGCGGTATTCGTGGAGTGTTATCCGCAACACTTCTTAAACAAGTAGAGACGATACTGCAAGACAAGAAAGGCAAAAAATTACATGAATATTTCGATTTAATTGCCGGAACATCTACCGGATCGATTTTGGCAGCAGGAATTGCTTGTCAGATGGAAGCTGATGAGTTAATTCAGGTCTATGAAAAGGAAGGAAAAAACATTTTCTTAGAATCAATACATTCTCAGCGCAAATGGCGATGGCTAGGGCGATTAATTGGAAGTTTTGCCTTATATCCCCACGAAAGCGGAGAGCAAGGATTAGCTAAAGTTTTGGCCAGAAACTTAATTCATAAAAAGTTAGGTAAATGTCCAACGATTGGAGAAATTGGAAAACTTGCCGAGAATAACGAACCTCAACCTCAACTTTTGATCCTTGCTTATGATGTTTTATCCCGAAATACAACTTGGTTTGGTAGTGGTTGCAACCGTTGGTATGACAATATTGAACTTTGGAAAATCTGTACCGCTTCCGCTTCAGCACCCACCTTTTTTCCTCCTTACCAACTCCCCTATAATGACGATCAATATCTGCCTCATATTGATGGGGGAGTAGCAGCAAATAACCCAGAGTTGGTTGCCATTGCTCATGCTTTGTGGATGCACAGAGAACAAAAGCAAAATAAAAGCGAACGGTTAGATTTGAGCGATATTGCGGTACTTTCTATGGGAACGGGGAAAACAACCTGTCCTTTTGAATATGAAGATATCAAAAAATGGGGATTAGGAAAGTGGGTTAGTAATATTCCTAACATATTCCTAAATCCTTCGGCACAAAATTCACCCTCGATGTGCAAGCAAATCCTTCACAGTGTCAGTGATGATGAACATTACCTCCGTTTAGATTTCGATCTCAATGAGCGTTATGAAGGTGAAAGACAGCTTGGTAGACTGCGGGGATTGACCAAAAATCCCTACAACAAATACATTTATGAAGAGACCAAAAAGCGTAAAGAAATCAGCGAAGATATTGATAATCCCGATATTTGTGCGGATTTGCAAGAGGCGGCTCAATGCTATCTCAAATGGGGCAAACTGGATTATGTTTATGATGGACAACAAAATCTTGATGTTATATCTGCAATTAACCAGTTCATTGATTCCCATTAATTGAGTCTTCATCTAAAAAAGCATTTCGTAGGATGTGTTATTAACGCATCCTACTTTACTGGGGGGGCGACAAGTTAGTAGAATGCGTTATTAACTACTACTACCATTTTGAACTGTTTTCTAATGTCCTAAATCCAGTGCGATCGCAGCAAGTTACTCCCAATAGTTTTCCCAATCGTCAGCAAATGCTTGTTTGAGAGTCTCCATATAAGCATTAGTCTTGATTTTTACCATCCAAATCTGATTGTCTGACTCTCCCTTGCAAACAACACCTTCTGCAACATCGTATCTGCCTTCACGGACATCGTGTATAAATTTCCCGGTGAGTTTACCCCGATAAATCACTCGCGCGATCGCAAGCGCTCCAAAGTCACTGACAAACCGATCTGGCGGTAAAAATCCAGCTTGGGTTTGTATGTCAAAGAGAACCAGTTGTTTGCGATCGGTGTGGCGGTGTTTTCCGGCAAACGAGTTAGAACCCAGAAACTCCGTGAAGGCAATAATCTCGTTGGATTGATAGAAGTTTTGTTGAGTCAGCACGTTGGTTAAAGATTCGGCCAGTGAATCGAGGAATATAAATGGGGCTTGTTCTAAACCTTCATGAGCAGCAGTAAATTCTGCAATCCCCAATTGGTCTAAGTCAAATCGGGAGCGTCGCGTGCCAAACGCATACCATCCAAGTTCGCGTTCCCATACCCAATGCAGGTTAGTACCATCGTATTTCTCGAAGGCAATACAGCGGCCAATCGGTGCGCTACCACTGCCAAGTATTTTCGGGTAAACCAGTTTTGTGCGAACCAATACTATTGAGTAAATAATGTTTCTTCTCAAATATTAACTGATGTACGAGAGAATCGTCGTTATTTTGCTGGGTCAAACCCCGACTGTAGTTGTTCTTGGGCAAATTGTCGGACTTGCTCATCTAGGAGGCAATTTTCGCTGGTCGCTTTCTGGTAAATGTATGACCTTCCCCAGACAATCTTTGAAAAAATCTTTGGCGTAATAGCTCGCCGCATCTGTGACTAATTCTTCTAATATGGGTTTAAATGCGAAGCCTACCGCCTGCGTTACGCCCCAAGCTACCAACAAATCCACCATTCTGTTAACTACCCACGAAATAATTGCTTTCTCTCACACTATAAAACCTTTGTTTTGGAAAAAATTGGGATTGATGCTCGACTCAAACCAAGGCTTGTAAGTCCGTAGTGATTAACGCAATCTAATAACGCGATGTGCGATCGCGCTTTTTCAGGAGATGATAAAATGAGACACACCGATCGTCTTTATAGCCCAACCATGAGACTTATTGCCTTACCAGCCCATTTTGATGGGCAATCTATTCAACTCGATAGACCTTATCCCCTCCAACCCAATACCAAACTTGTTGTTACCATTATCCCAAAACAAAACTCAGAAAGCGAAGCCTGGTTGTCTTTTTCTATAGATCAACTGAATAATGCTTATACCGAGGAGGATAATTACCCCCTGAGTGCGATTAAAACAGTAAATCCTGACTATGAAGGAAGCTGATGTTGTTCTCATTCCGATTCCCCAAGCGGACGGAATGATTAAAAATCGTCCAGTTCTTCTCCTTCGCGAACTACCGCTTTATCGAGATTTTTTAGTTTGTGGTATTAGTACCCAAATTTATCAAGATGTTGTAGGTTTTGATAATATTATCTCTCGTGCCGATTCTGACTTTGCTACCAGTGGTTTACGAGGACAATCTTTGATTCGGTTAGGTTTTTTGACTGTTATTCCTCGCCATCAAATTTTGGGTTCTATTGGCAATATTTCATCAGAAAGACATCAACATTTACTTAAAACTCTTAGTGATTATCTGGTAGGTTCGTAGTGGAAGCACAACCTCGCGATCTTCAAATGTATGCAACCGAAGATGGAAGTATCCCATTTGAAAACTGGTTAGACTCTCTCAAAGACGCTAAAGCCAGAAGAAAAATCAAGTTAAGACTCGATCGCGTTAGTTTAGGAAATCTAGGAGATTATAAGTCAGTCGGTGAGGGAGTTTGCGAACTCAGAATTAATTATGGTAGCGGTTATCGCGTGTATTTTGCTCAAATTGGATTAACTATTATCTTACTTTTATGTGGTGGCGATAAAAGCACGCAACAACAAGATATTCGTAAAGCACAAACCTATTGGCGAAACTATGAAAAGCGTACCGACTCAAACCAGTAAAAATTACCATTCCTATTTAATCGAATCTCTAAAAGACCCCGAAGAAGCGGCAGGATATTTAGAAGTCTTTTTAGAAGAAGATTGTCCCGAACCAGAATTATGTTACACCGTTTTGAGTCATATTTTAGAAGCTTTGGGCGAGACTTCCCTAAAACCCGAACAACAAGCCGCCCATCATCAAAAACTAATACAAATACTCAATCAACCCGGCAATATTGCAATTTATGAGCTAAGTCAATGGTTAGAAACATTGGGGTTAAAAATTCAAATTCAAGTCCAAAAACCCTCAGCCGATAATACTTCAATTTCTACCGAAATTCCTTAACTCTAATATGATTTAAATGTTAAGATGCGCTAATAATGTATCTTACTGCATACGAAACAAAACCTAAGAAAATCTCCAAACCTTGTTGTTAGAAGGATTAGGTGAATTCGTAGGATTTGTTATTAAAATATCCTACTTTGTAAACGTTGACGGTACAACGCCCAAGTCAGGGTTTCGGCTTTGCGACGGGCAGCTTTGCCCATTTCAGCAAGTTCTTCGGGATGGGTGTAACACCACTCCAGCTTGGCGTTGAGGGCTTCCGTGTCGCGAATCGGCACGATCAAGCCCTCAACGCCATCGGTGATGATATCTGTGCCTCCGGCGTTGGGGGTGGTAATAATGGGAATACCGCAAGCCATGGCTTCGAGGAGGACGAGGGCTAGTCCTTCGATGAGGGAGGGGAAGACAAAAACGCTGGCTTGGCTGTAATACTGATTGAGGGTAGCGTGGGGGACGGAGGGGATGTAGCGGAAACTGTCGCGGTAGGTATTTAGCCAGGATGGGGGAAACTCGTTGAAGCCGACGCAGAGTAATTCGGAGTTGGGGAGGTGTAAGTCTTGCCAAGCTTGCAGGAGGTAGTGAGCGCCTTTGCGGGGGCCTAAGCGACCCACAAACAGGGCGCGAAACTGCTGGTCGGGTTTGGGTTGGGGGTGGAAGTAATCGACAGGCGCACCAAAGGGGATAACGGCGATTTTGGCTTCGGGGATGTGGGCAGCGAGGAGGGATTGCTTGACGATGCTGGAGGGGACGATGATATAATCGGCGAGATGAATTTCTTTATCTTTGCGATCGCGCTTCCATTTCGGTTCTTGCAAGGATAGCAATGCGGGGGCTAATTCGGGGAAGTTTTCGGCTTCTTCGGCTTGCAAGCGTTGGCTGTGACGATAATAGACGATGGGAAGGTCGTAGTAACAGGTGATTCCTTTCGCTTTGGCAGCAGTAAAGGTACTTGCTGCCCCGTCTTCATAAGCATACACCCCGGTTAGGTTATCGAGATGGTTGCGAGCCACTTTAGCATCAAGGTCAGCATACATCCAATCGACTAAGCTTTGGGGATTCTGCCCGAAACGGCGACTCCAACCCAAACGCATCAAAGCAATTCGCAGGATTTCGCGACTCGGATAGGTATGCAGAGATACCCCAGGAGGGGCAATCCAACTGCGGCGACTCAATTCGCGATGGAGGGGGGGTACAAGGCGTTGTAGGGTGCTTGCGAGGCGGCTTTGGGGATTATAAGCAAGGGTGGCGATCATTGCTTCTAGAATACCTAAATCGGCCAGGGCGATCGCGGCATTCCGCGCAAAGGGATTACCTGTCGGATGAATCAGGGTAATCTTCTTGCCAGTTTTGTTGTTGTTGTTCGCGCCAATCTTCGACATATTCAAGCCAGGGAAGTAAGAAAATAAAACCACTAAACAGCCAGTAATATACGGCAAAGGTGTGGTGAAAAACCATTTGACTAATAAATAAAATGGCTTGCATTAAACAAGCAGATAAGGCAAAGTCGCTTAAAAAAGTGCGTTTGAGTTTCCAAAAGGTTATAAATAAGGCAATGATTAAAGCGACTCTCATGGTGTACCAAAAAATAAAGCCAATGGGGCCAATTTCGAGGGCAACTTTACCCATTTCTGGTTCAATTTCAATGGGAATATAAGCCCCGGAAGGTAAGCCGAGTATATTTCTTAAAGCGACGGTTCCGGCGTGAGTTGCCCCAACTCCATAACCATCAAAGGCCGTATATTGCGTTAAGTCAAACGGGCTGATAACTGAAAGACCAACTCGTTCGCCAATGTCGGTATTACTACCGACTCGTCGGGAAAATGCTTCGACAACCGGACGAAAAATAATCAAAGCAACACTAATCCCTACTGCCACAAAAGGCAGTAAACGACTAATCCAAACTAAGGTTTTTTCGGGGTTGCGGAGGGTACGGAAAAATAGGAAACCAATTAAACATAAAATTTCAGCGATAACAGGGGTTCTTGAGCCTGTCATAAAGCTATTAAGAAAGACTAAAAATAGTTCAACATAGGTGATGATTTGCCATTCTTTTGATTGTTTAATCGCCAAAAAAGGTAAAATTAAAGCAAAACAAGCCGTGAGATATCCTTGGTAACTGTTAATATAAGAAAATGTCCCGGTAATGCGGACATTAGTTGACCCGGCAAAGCCAAAGGTTTCGATTTCAACGGGGGTATCGGGGGCATATTGATTAATGGGGCTGTGAATGGGGCTGAAAAACTGCACAATCCCTAAAATGCCCACGGGAATGAGCAGTAAAAGATGCGATCGCAAAAACTGATAAAATTCATCTTGGTTGCGAAATAAACTCGGTAACATCCACACCAAAGGAATATAAAATAAATAAGCTTTTAGTCCTAAAATTCCCACCAAGGGCGAGCCAAGTTTGGGGTTAAAGGCTTGGAAAATACACCACCCCGAAGCCAACCAAATGAGCAAATTAATAATGTTATTTCTAATGGGAAAATGTGGCTCTTTGGTGGGAAAAACGTAATAGCGTAAATAAGCACCCAGTAAAACAATATCCTTGAGGAAATATAACCCCGCACTGGCTTGGGGTAAGACCCATTTTCGCAAGGCACCATCAAAGACTAAAATAAAGAAAACGGCTTTGACCGAGCGTCGCCAATCTTGGAACGAAATATAAACAATTGTACCAACAACAACTAATGCCAGAATAAGTTTCATTGTAAAATCGGTTCAATTATTGCTAAATAGGACTTGATAACGGTTTCGGGTTTGTGCTTATTCAAATGATTTTGGGCTGAATCTTGATAGCGTTTTAATTGTTGGGGAGTAGTTAACAGGTTAAACAAAAGATCGGTCAAAGCTTGCACATCGTTATTAGGAAATGTTACCCCACAATCGCCGATAGCAGTTTTTAAGCCCCCTCCGGCTGAACCCACCACTACACAACCACAAGCAATCCCTTCGAGGGCTACAAGTCCAAAGGGTTCTTGCCAGCGAGACGGCACAACTAAAATGCGATGTTGGTTAAGTATTTCTGTTAGTTTTTCCCCGGTTTGTACGCCAACAAATCCCACTTGGGAGTCGAGATTTTGATTTTCAATTTGGGCTTTGAGGTTGTCTTCTTCGGGGCCTGTGCCGATAATAGTAAGCTGCGGTTGTAGCCCTTTTTCTTTAAGATTTGCTAAGGCAGAAATCAGAATATCAGCCCCTTTGTCCGATACCAAACGACCGAGAAAAACTAAGTCGCGATCGCGCTTCACTTCTGGCATAATATAAAAGCGATCGCACCAGTAGGGATTGGGAATGACAGTGGCAGTACCGGGAATATTGCTCGCGATCGCGTCACTAATTGCTATATTGGTACTCAGAAGCGTCACCCAGCGTTTCAAGCGGTCTGGCAGCTTTAAACCCCCTTCTGGGCGACGATACCAAGTATGATGGGTGACGACCAAAGGCCGCCGAATTAAGAGTAACGGCCACAATCCTTTTAAACTCACTGACCCCTGAAAAAAGACATCGCACCACTGCATTAACCTTAAAAATTCAAGGGGTTTGGGTTGTCGAATAATAACAAACGGAAAGGATTTCTCCTCAGTTTCTAAAGCAGGAGTTTGGGAAATAACTTTCACCTTACAGCCCGCTTTAACCAACTCAACTGCGAGGATTTCTGTCACGGTTTCTGTGCCGCCAATACTGGGATAAAATAAGGGAGAATAAATTAAAATTTTCACGCCCTTTTTGCCTCAGAAAAAACTTGCCAGCCCCAAGTTTTAAACCGTCTTAAAATTCGTTTAGGGTCGCGGGTTGCTACATAATTCGGCGGTTCCCAACGATGTACAGCATTATAAGTAGCCGGGCGTAAAATCGGTCGCCAAAAGCCTTTCCACACGCGGAAAATGGTATATCCTTGGGCTTCTAAAAAATCCGTCGCGGGACTGGGATAATAAGCATGGTCTTCAAAAAAGATATCGCGAATTCTTCCTTGGCTTAACAGCTTTTTCGCGCCTTGGAATACTGCTAATTCGTGACCTTCTACATCAATTTTGATAACAGAAATTATTTCATCTCGGTCTTGCCAAAATTGGTCTAATGTAGTTAATTGGACGGGATAGGTTCGTAAACTGCGACCCGCGACACTTTCGACTGAATCCACTAACGCCGCTTCTCCGCGATTTTGCAACGGGATATTTAAAATTCCCTCTCCTTCTTGACTCGATAATGCCAGAGAAGATAACTCAATTTGCGACCAATTTTGTTTTTGTTGCCAAGATTGAATATGCTGTTGTAATTCTGAATAAACTTCGGGATTCGGTTCAAAAGCAATTACCTTCCCCGAAACCCCTACTTTTGTAGCCATCAGGCTGGTCATATAGCCGATATTAGCCCCAACATCTAAAACAATTTCCCCAGGGGCGATCGCCCGCCACAAGGCTTCTGATAAACTAAGATCGTAGATGCCCATGATCCAGAGCGATCGCTCAATCACTTCGCGGCTATCGGGATAAATTGAAAGGGTTGCTCCCCAAGGTAATTGAACGGCTTGGGAATCGGTAAAAACCTGGTCGCGGGGATTAAGCAAGCGACGATAAACTTGCTGCGGTCTCAGCCAATATTCCGGTCGATTTAGATAATCAATGAACGCCATCTTTTGAGGGAATTGTGAATAGTTAATAGCGAATCATAATTCACTATCAACTATAGTGTTTTTCAGGGGCTAACTACACAAATCTGCACCCCAATTTTGCTGGCCGCGACCCGATTGACATCGGTATTGCGATCCTACAGATACCATATCCCATTCTTGCTCGTTGCGTTCAAATTCAATCCGAAAGCGCTCGGCATTGACCGAATCATCCGCTAAACCGATAATGGTAACAGTTGTCACCGCAGTCTCCCAACTCGGATACTCGATACTCAGAGATTCTGCTTGACGGCCTTCGCTTTCTTGGGTAAACCGTTCAAATAAGTCCATTCCCACTGCTCGCGGCGTAATGGTGGTTAAATTGTAACGCTCTTGAAAGGTTTGTACATCAATTTCGCGAAACTCAGCCGTTGACTGACTTTCAGAAGTATCAATTTCTAAAGATTCAACAACTTCTGTTTCGGCATTAGCATTTTCTGAAATATTATTATTGCCAGCATTAGTTTGAGTCGTTGTGCAAGCCCAAGTGGTACTGACAACAAGACCCAGTAATATAAAGTATTTAAACATGACTTTATTCGCAAGTTTCAACTCAAATCTCTTTCCTAAGAGCCAAGCAAAATGTAGCAATGACTTCAATCAGGATTGAGAAATTCTAATATATTAAGACGTAGTATTCGCGATCGCGGTTCCCACTAAACAAGCTCGGTCTAAGTTAGCGCCGTCAAAGTTTGCTCCTTCTAATTCAGCACATAATAAATTAGCCCCAATCAAACTCGCTCCAGCTAAATTCACGCCCCGCAAATCCGCTTCTTCGAGGTTAGAATCGCTCAAATTCGCTCCCTGCAAATCCGCTTGCGCCAAATTAGCCCCCTTGAGATTGGCGCTGTTGAGATTGGCTCCGCGTAAATCGGCTCCGCGCAAATCAACCCCTTGTAAATTCATTCCCGTGAGGTTTGCGCCACTGAGAAAAACTCCGGCAAAAGAGGCTTGAATCGCTTTGGCTCCCATCAAATTGGCTCCGCGCAAGTTGCTCCCGCGCAAGTCGGCGTTACTGAGATTCGCCTGCATCAAGTTTGACCCAATCAAATTCGCCCGGACATCAGATTTACTCAAATCCGCACTCAAAAGATTTGCACCATCTAATCGCGCCCCTTTCAGGTTAGATTGGCTCAAATCTACCCCAATCAGGTTTGCTCCGGCTAAATCGGCTTTTTCCAGTTGACTTTTACTTAGGTCTTCGTCTTCTAAATCTACGCCGGAGAGTTGTTTATGTTTGCCAGCACGAATTGCCTCGATATCCATTCTTTTTGTTGTTGGTTGTTGGTTATTGGTTATTGGTTATTGGGCGGGGAAACCCCGCCCCTACACGCTGATTGTCCACTGCCCAAAACACTGATGACTCTCTTTGAAACTTAAATCCACTTTTTGAGCCTGTAATGCTCATCTAGCAAAGGGTTGAGCCTTTTTTGAGTCTATCTGCTAGGCCAAAGTTTCTGAACCCTTTTTGGGGTAGAATTGCACTCCCCCCCACTGCCCACTGCCCACTGCCCCTTAGATGCTGATGACTGATGACTGATGACTGTTAACTGTAAAGCTCGCTGCCTGAAATTACAAGCCAATCAGTTTTGCCGCTTCGTTTTCGGGAGTTTCGAGTAACCAAATCCCCGCCGCAATTTTGGGCTGACTGGCTTGTAAGCTCATGCCTTGCTGAATGCCCATGGCCAGCAACGTTAGGGCTTCTACCAGTTTGGGGTCGAAACGAGACCCAACGTCAGCTTGACAGGCTTCTAAGGCATAGCTGAGGGGATTTTCGTGGTTATCCATTTTTGCCATCGTGACTTGTTGCTGAAATTCTGCGACCAAGCTCAAAATCCGCGATTCAAGGGGAATGGTATCGTAAGCGAGACCTTCGGGTGTGCCGCTACCATCCCAATTTTCGCTTTGGTGAATGATGATGTTGGCGATCGCCTGCATTTGCGGCATAATTCTTAACACCGAGGCTTTGGGTAATAACCCCTTTTGTTTGAGAATTTTTTGCTGATGTTCGCTACGGGGATTGCTCAGTTGAGGAGCCGCTTGTAGGGGAGCGAGTCGGTGCAGCAATCCAGCCAACCGCAAGCGCTTGATTTGCCACGCCGGAAGGTCGAGGAGTTGTCCCATGGCTTCGGCTAAAGAAGCTACTTCTGCCGCCGCTCTGGGGTTGTTTACGTCCGCTTGGTCGATGAGTTGCGCCATCCGCAGAAACGCCTGCATTTCGTTGGAAACCAGGTTTTCATCCAGGACTTGCGACCCGAACAATTCTACCTTCTCGTCGGTGTTGAGATGTTGATGGGTGTCTTTGAGATAGTCTACGACCTTCAACACGACACTGCTCAAATCATCTCGTTGATAATCTTCCCATTCTTTCGCGATCGCGTCTACTTGGGATTGTAGCTGTTTCTGCACGTCGGGGTTAGATTTGCCAATGTGCGCGATTGCTAAATCGACGGTTTCTTGGACTAAATTTGGCTCAAACGTCCAAAATCCATAGAATTTTCGTTCTAAATCGCTTTCGGGTCGCCCAATTACATCATAATCTTCTTCAGAAAGCTCTTGACAAAGTACCATCGCTGTGTATGTGGGCGATAGAATAATCAAGTGCCATTCTTGGGCTACGGGGTCTTCGGACTTCAGATTCACCAAGGAAACATTAGCCTCAGTTTGGGTTACTTCGTCAAATCCCGTCCCTTCCACAGCCATAATCGCAATTTGCCGCGATTGTCTGGCTAATTCGCCGTAACGCTCGGCTTCTTGGACGTACCATTTTCCCTGCTGAAACGCCGAAATCACAAGAGGCGGTCGGTTAGACTCTAAAATAAAGTCTTCTAGGGCGTGACACAGTGCAACGAGGGTATTTTTGTAATATACGCCAAAATTGAGCGGTCTTTGGCTGTTTTTGTGAGCAGAATGCAGTTTTTGTAAAATCGAGCCTGGTAACATGAGTAGTTAGCAACGAGTGCGATCGCGAATCTTTAGCAGCATTCCCAAATAGTATATAACATTACTCTTAATCTCGATCCCGGTATAACCTGAAACCCCCTTTCTTTTGACATTCCCTCCAATAACACCCAGTCTCCTAGACTTGTACTCATTCGGCTTTGACCCAATCTTGGACTTGAGCTTCAAGCAAAACTGGAATACTGGTACTTTTTTCACCTCAAGAAAAAGCCTTGAATTCAAGTTTAATTTCGGTACATTAATTAGCTAAAATTAGACATCAATCAATAATCAAAGAGAATTAATAACCCAACTTTTAACCCCCAAAACTTGTCCATTATTACAAAAATAAAAATGGTACAAATACCAGCAAAACCGGAAACCGAAACCCTCTTACTCAACTTACCCAGAACCCTAAAACTTTATGTCACCCCAGAACAATTTATAGCCTTAGCCGCCAGTAATCGCGATTTACAACTCGAAAGAACCGCCCAAGGAGAATTAATTGTGAATCCCCCCACAGGTTGGCAAACTGGAGAACAAAACATTAATATCACAACAGAATTATGCCTTTGGTGGCGCAATGCAGGTGAACCGGGGAAAGTTTTTGATTCTTCGACAGCCTTTACTTTACCCAATAATGCCATTCGTTCTCCGGATGCCTCTTGGATCAGTCCAGAACGTTGGGAGGCTTTAACCGACGAACAAAAGGGAACGTTTGCTTTAATTTGTCCCGATTTTGTCGTGGAATTGCGCTCAACTTCAGATACTTTGAAATCTTTGCAAGAAAAGATGCAGGAGTATTTAGAGAATGGCGCAAGATTGGGATGGTTAATTAACCCGAAAAATCGGACTGTGGCGGTTTATCGAGTGGGTTTGGAAACCGAAGTTTTAAGCAATCCTTCTCAGTTGTCAGGGGAAGAAGTTTTACCGGATTTTGTATTGGATTTGCGTCGCGTTTGGGGAGAGTAACTAGAACCCCGGTTTCTTAAAGAAACCGGGGTTCTGGAACGCAACTGGGAGTAAATTCGCTAAAATTAGACATCAACCAATAATCAAAAGAGATTTATGCTGAACATAAAACTAGATCGAGAAACTGAAGCCCGTTTAGTCGAAATTTTGGCAAGGGAAAAAACAACCAGCGATGAATTAATTAAACGCTTGGTTAAAGAACGCTGGTTGAGTTTGCAACCCCGCCAAACTATTGTCGAAAGACGTGGAGGACATCCCGAACATTTGTTAGAAAATGCGCCACCCAATCTATCAGAACGGGATACTCGAAAAAAGGCGATCGCGGATTATTTACAAAAGAAACATTCTCAATCCGATCGGTAATGACTTACTATCCTATAATTCTTGTAGATAGTGGAATCTTAATTGCTTATTATAGTTCCAAAGACCGCTATCATCAACAGGTACGAGTATTTTTTGAAAGCTGTATTTGATCGGGCATTTATGCCCAAAAGTTGAACTCGCAGAATTTTTGTCTTTACTTCAGTTACGTTCAAGCCAGGTGAGTCGGCAATAATATTATGGCAAAAATTCCGCTTGTCCTCCGTCAATTTGTCATTGAACGCGCTCAAAATCGCTGTGAGTATTGCGGTATTTCTCAGGATGGTCAAGTCGCCACAAAGGTAGTTTAGAAAGACAGCCAACCGGGAAAAATAGCATTACAATCGAGATTAATACCAAATCCGGTTACCCCAACCTACTGCTTGATTGAGTCCGCGAAGCTGGACTTTGCTATGTTAGCCCCGGATTTCAATCCGTGGGCGAGTTAGCGGTATAGACGACAATTTGGTGCAATCTCCAGATTAGCAAGCGCTTGATTTTTCTCTCCCTGGTATCCTCATGAAATATTCGCAACTGGTACGACTCAATCAAGGACTGTTAGGCGGAACTGCTTTATTAGCCTTGATGTCGATTGCGACGGGAGGATTGGCTGCGGGGGGTTTAGCAGGTGCAGCTTTAGGAGGAATCGCCAACTTTACCGCCGGGATGACAGGGAACAACTTAGGGACGTTAGTTGAGAGACTCCGCAGCAGTAGCGATGTTCTCCGCAACGAAGACCTAGCCAAAGCAGCAGGACGAACCATTGGCAAGACGTTATCAGAAAAAATAGCCCCCAAATTCCCCGAACTTGAAGCACAACTAAACGCTTTAGCCGACCAAACCGAGGGTTATTGGGTGGAGTGGACAGAACAAGCCCAAACCCTAAATGTGTTTGCCTCCCTGCAAGAAGACCAGTTAGTTAACCTCTTTGCCACTGAACCACACGAATTTACTCAGTATAAAGTCCTCCCCCTCCCAGAATGGCAAGAAGTGGTGACTTGGCTGTTTGAAAAGGGATGCGAGAAACGAGTCTTGAGGGGACAGGATGCAGGCGAATATCAAGATGTCATTACCGCCTTAGCCAAGGAATTAGAGCCGAACTTTAGTAAATATTTGCGCCAAGTCCTCAAAGACGATGAAAGGGCATTCAAGGGGATGTTGTTGGACTTGTTGGGGTTAATTTTGAGTCGGTTGGATGACTTGGCAACCCGCGAAGATACGCAACAAATCTCTCAAGATACGCGGCGATTATTACATGAAGTTGTCAAACTACGCCAAGACCTGAACCGTCCGCCCCTGTCGCCCCCACCCAGACCGATAATGGGGGCAGTGGATACCGTCCCCAAACTCCCCGATAACTTTCTGCCTCGTCCCCAAGACCTCGAACAGTTAAAAGACCGCTTGTTGACCCCCACTACTCAAACCTTGGTGATGACCGGACAAGCTCGGAAAGTGGGGTTGCAGGGAATGGGCGGCATTGGCAAAACCGTCTTGGCCGCAGCTTTGGCGCGGGATGAGGTAGTGCGGCGGCAGTTTCGGGATGGCATTGTCTGGTTAACCGTGGGGATTCAGCCGGAACCAATGGCGTTGTATCAGCGTATTGCGACGACTTTGGGGGAAAGCAACACCTATCAGGAAGGGGAAGCTCAGTGGAATGCTTATCTGTCGAATTTACTGGGGGATAAATCCTGTTTGTTGGTGTTGGATGATGTTTGGGAAAAACGAGAAGCCGAGCGTTTTGTGGAGGTGTTGGGTTCTGATTGTCGCTTGTTGCTAACTACGCGGGATGCCCGATTAATTCAGGGTTTGGGGGCGCAGGGGTATGAAGTGGAAATGCTCGACGACAACCAAGCCCGGCAACTATTGGCGAATTGGGCGCAACTGCACGTTGAAATGTTACCCCCAGAAGCAGACGCTGTAATCAAACATTGTGGGCGGTTGCCTTTGGCGTTGGCTTTGGCTGGGGCACAAGTTCACGCGGGAACGAGTTGGTCGGATTTGGTCGCTGCTTTGGATGCGGCGGATTTACGCTTTCTTGATTATACCCATGGCAGTATTTATAAATCCCTGGAAGTCAGCATCCAAGCATTAGACCCACCCCTGCAACAAGCTTATCTGGAGTTGGGGATTGTTGCCCCGGATGTCGCCATCTCCGAGGCGGCGTTGGTGATGTTGTGGGGACGACGGGAAAATCAGCCAGAATATCAACTGCGGCGGTGGTTGACGGAGTTGGCGCAACGGGCATTGGTGTTTGTGTCGGGGGAATCGCCTCATCGGTGGGTGGTTCTCCATGACGTACCGCAGAAATATTTACAGGAACACCTCCAAGATGAGGCTTTGTTGCATCGAGAGTTTTTGCAAAGTTATGGCGGCGGCAAGTTCCCCTGGACGGGGGCTGAGGTGAAGGGGGAACTGTATCTTTATCAACAAGCGGCGTATCACTTTGAGAAAGCTGGAGCAATGAATTATTTCCGGCAGTTATTGGGCGATTTTGCTTGGTTGGAAAGGAAACTGGCAGCAACAGATGTGCGGGCGTTGTTGCTGGACTTTGGGGTTATGACAGCAACACCAAGCCAGGGAACAGACAACCAAGCTCTAAACCTTATCAAAGAGGCGGTGTGCTTATCGGCTCATGTTTTAGAACAGGATAAGACTAAACTGGCGGGGCAACTGTTGGGGCGGTTGCTATCGTTTGTAAAACGTCCCCCAACCTATCGCTATTTCTGGGAAAAAATCCCCCTTATGGGGCAGTATTTACCGAAATATGCTGCCAGAAAGCAAACTCCGGGCAAATATGCTGTCATTGAGCAGTTACTTTTTCAAGCCCAACAAAGACGAGGTAAACCCTGGTTTCGTCCCCTCACTGCTAACCTTACCCCTCCGGGCGGCCCTTTGATTCGTACTCTTTCAGATCATAGTCGCTCGGTAACGGCAGTCGCCATCAGTGCCGATGGGCAACGAGCGGTTTCCGGTTCAGACGATAATACCCTGAAAGTGTGGAACTTAGAAACCGGGGAAGTCGAACGCACCCTGACCGGTCATAGTAGCGGGGTAAACGCTGTGGCCATCAGCCCCGATGGGCAACGAGCGGTTTCCGGTTCAGACGATAATACCCTGAAAGTGTGGAA